>CAWUNZ010000208.1:0-6156 GCA_963923445.1 uncultured bacterium | reverse complement strand
GGGGAGCCGGATTCGCTTTTCGTGGCGCCGGGGCCCGACAAATGCCTTTGGGTGCACACGGGCGGCGAACTGGAACGGCTGGCCTCGAGGCTGGATGAGCGGCCTGCCACCGATGCCGAGGCGCGGTTGTTCCGCCGGCTGTTTTTCGCCCAGGCGGAAGCGGTCGATGTCGATCGGGCCGGCCGCATCCTGCTGCCGGATCGCTTGGTGGCGTTGGCGGGGATCGGCCACGAGGTGGTTCTGGTGGGCGTGAGGGATCACTTGGAGGTTTGGGACGCCGCGCAGTGGGATGCTTACCTGCGCCGGCATGAGTCGATGTTCGATCAGGTCGCGGAGGAAGCCTTCGCGCCCAGCACGCGGGGCCAAGTCCCGCCCGTATGAGAGCGCAGCCATTCCTCCCGTGAGCAGACGGCGGGAATGGACGAGGGGAATCGGTGGCACTCCCAGCCGTCGCCGATTCTCCTCCATGCGCCTCGAGACAGCCCTCCCGTGGTTCGCCCACCGGGAGGGCTGTCTTTTTTCATGCCCCGGCCGGTAGCATTCTGCGTCCACCTCGGGAAACCCGGGGAATCACCACTTTTTGGGCGCCATGAGCCTCGAAAACACCATTCCACGCCATGTGCCCGTGCTGCCCGAGGAGGTGGTTCGCGGTTTGGAACCGCTTGAGGGGTGCCTCGCGGTGGACCTCACGGTGGGTGGCGGCGGGCACACGGAACTTCTGGCCAGGCGGGTGGGGCCGGCGGGGAAAGTGATCGGCCTTGATTGCGATGCCGAGCAGCTAGGACGGGCCCGTTGCCGTCTGGCCGACCTGCCGGTGGAACTGGTCCATGCCCGCTTTGACCAGGCCGCGGAAGTCCTGCGCGAGCAAGGTCTTCAAGCCGACAGGGTGCTGGCCGATTTGGGTTTTTGCTCTGAACAACTCGATGACCCCGAGCGTGGCTTGGCCTTCCGCCATGAGGGTTTGGCGGACATGCGGCTGGATCGTTCGCGGGGCGAACCGGCGCACCGGTTGCTCGACCGCCTTGATGAGCGGGAACTGGCGCGGATTCTCTGGGAGTACGGTGAGGAAAAGCAGTCGCGGCGGATCGCCCGAAAAATTGTCGAGGCCCGTCGCGACAGGCTGCCTTGGACCACCACCCGGCTTGCGGACATTGTTCGATCCTGTCTGCCACCCCGGGGCGTGACCGGCCGGATCGACCCGGCCACCCGCAGTTTTCAGGGGCTGAGGATCGCCGTCAACGATGAGTTGGGGGTGCTGGAATCGATGCTCCGGCAGTTGCCGGGCATGGTGAAGCCCGGGGGTGTGGCCGCCATCATCAGTTTTCATTCCCTCGAGGACCGTCTGGTGAAGCGGGCATTCGCCGATGCGGCGGTCTGGGAAAGAATCAGCCGAAAGCCTGTCGAGGCCGGTGAAGCCGAATGCGCCTCCAATCCGCGCGCCCGCAGCGCGCGGTTGCGCTTGGCACGGCGTTTGCCTTAAAAGAACTTTCCGTGGGGGCAAGGAGGCCGACCATGAAACCGTACCAGTACATTCTTCTGGCGCTGGGCCTGGTGGCGGGCGCCGCCTGGTGGGGCCGTTTTTCCGCACGCCGCGACCGCCCCCTGCCGGTTGAGATTCAATCGGCACCCGCGGTGTTGGCCTCGGCCAACGGTCTGCCCCCGTCGGGATTGCCCGCCGGGTTTCAGGTGACGGAGGAACCGCCGCTGGCAGGTTCCCCGGTTTTGCGTCAGGTGGAGGCCCGCGGCGTCGGGCTGGTGACCCCCGCGCGTTTCGAGGCCCCGGCGCTCGCGGTGGATTTGTCGGCGGCGAAACCAGCGGGCGGGGCCGAACCGGTCACTCCGCTTCCCGTGGCGCGCCCCAAGGCGAACCCGGCCAAGGCCAAGGCCCTGGCGCCGCTCAACGGCGCGTTCACAGCGAAGGTGTCCGGGGGAGCCATCGCCTTGCCCGCCGGCGCGTTGGAGCAACTGGGAGGAATCGGCCAGCAATTGTTGGTTTCGCCCGGGCCGGACACCTGCCTGTGGATCACCAACCAGCCGCATTTGGACAGGTTGTCCGAAAGGCTGGAGTCGTCGCCGGCGGCTGAAACGGATATTCGCGCGTTCCGGAGGCTTTATTTCGCGCAGGTGGAGCGGGCACGCCCCGGCGCCGACGGCCTGCTTGCCGTTTCGGCCCGCCTGCTTGAATTCGCCGGGCTGACAGGCGACTGCGTGGTGGTGGGGATCGACGATCATTTCGAGGTTTGGGATGCCGGCCGCTGGCGCGACTACTCGCGGCGGCCGGCAGGTTCCCCCGAAGAACAACAACCCTAAGGAGAGCGAACATGGCGGAACCATCCAAGAACACCGGCATGTCCCGCGAGGTGAAGGCGGGCCTCATGGCCACGGGAGCCTTCGGGGCCCTGCTCGCCGGGGTGATGGCGAAGAAATACATCGCCCCCGAGGAATTGCTGGGCCACAAGCCGGCTACCCAGCAGGCCTCCTACGAATTTCCGGACAAGCCGGATTCCGAAAGCAAGGAGGTTGACACCAAGGCTGTGGCCTCCGCGGAAAAAGCCGCCCCGGCGCCTGAGTCGGATCCCATCGCCAAGGCCCTGGCCAACGCCAAGGCTTCCGATGTGATGCTGGCTTCCGCGCAGGACAAAGGCACAACCGGGGACAAGGAAAAGGGGATGGTCACGCCGCTCACCCCATCGGGCGGTGGCCTGCCACCGCTTCCGTCCCTTCCGGGCGCCTCCTCCTCCACGCCGCCGCCCATGCCCGCACCGACTCCACCCGGAGGCGCGGCGGGAGGACTGCCTCCGCTTCCGGCTTTGCCCGCTGGCGGATCATCGGCCTCGTCCACTCCGCCGCTTCCGGCGCCGGCATCCCCGGCAGGCGCGGCGGGAGGCCTGCCCCCCCTTCCGGCTTTGCCCGCGAGCGGGTCAACGGCCTCACCACCGCCGCCGCTTCCGGCGACCTCCTCATCGGCCGGTGGATTGCCTCCCCTTCCGGCGATACCCGCGGGAGGTTCATCGTCCACCCCCCCGGCACCCGCGGCGATATCCGGGTCTCCCGGCACAACAGCGGGCGGCCTGCCGTCGCTCCCCTCGGCGCCCGCGGGCTTGCCTGCCGCGCCTCGCGGTTCAGGAGAGCCAGCGGGTCTTCCTCCGTTGCCCGCCGCCTCCGCGGCCATACCTCCGTCTCCCGCCCCGCCGACGGCACCGGGAGTTCCCTCAAGCCCGACGGGTACAGGCGGATTACCACCATTGTCGCCGCTTCCTGGTTCCGGCCTCCCTGCCCCGTCCCTGCCTCCGCAGGGCAATGGCTTCCCGGCGAACGAGGCGCGCGTGATCACCTTCCCAGCCGGGCAGGGCCCCGCCAAAAGGACGGAATTTATCCCGGCGCCGGAAGGCTCCGCGCCCTCGCCGTTGCCCGCGGGCCCATCTCCCTCTGGTGCGCCCTCCGGTTTGCCGGCCGTTCCGGCGACGCCGCCCGCCATGAGCCTGGGTTCGCCCCCCTCGGGGTTGCCGGCACCGATATCCACGGCCGGCCTTTCCGCGCCCCAGCCCAAATCGTTGGTCAGCCCCGCGCCGATCTCATCTGAGATCGTCAATAGGCCCATTCCGGTGCTGACAATGCCCGGTTCCCCCAGTGCCCCGGTGGACAAGCCGGCAACGGCCTCCGTCCCCGTTCTGGCCACCGCCGCGGCGGTGCCGGCTGCCCTGGCCGTGGGAAACATCGCGCCCGCGGGCGCCGTTGTTCCCGCGCCGATCAACCCGGCGCCCAGCCCGGCCACCGGCGGATTGATCAGCCCCTCGGGCATCACGCTGACGCCGAGTGCCCCGGTGGGCCAGCCCACCATCCCCACCCCGGCGCGGCCCAAGGTAAGTTCCTGGAGCGAATCGGTGCATGTGGCCCGCCCGGGTGACACCTACGGCACGCTGGCGGCCGAGTATTACCGCGATGGCAGCCTTGGCAACGCGCTGGCCTCGTACAACCGCCTGCATCCGCGGGCCCGGGAAGACGCCCCGCGCAACGGTGCCCTTGTGCCCGGGATGGAGGTCTACCTGCCCGATCGCGCCGCGCTCAATGCCGGTGCCAGCGGCGTGGTCGCGCCTCCGGGCTTCAAGCCCTGAGAATCTTCGAACACCGACAAGACCAACCGGGAAGGCCGCCTCGCCTGAGGCGGCCTTTGCCATATAACAGACTTTTGGCGTGCTCCCTCTTCACCCGCCCTACCGACGGAGGATCTTCCCGTGGGCTTCCACCAGACCAAGCAGCATCGCAACGGCAAAGGCTCGTTCCACCAGATCGGCCTTGTGCGCGGCCAGTTCGGCAATGTCCCGTTCGACCAATGGGTCGCCTTCCTTCAGAAGAGCGGCTTCGATGGTTGGGAGGAGGCCTCGTGGGAACTCGACCTGCGCCGGTGCGACACCGACGAGGGCGCCGCGGCTTACGCCAAGGAAAGGGTGGATCTGGCGAAAAAGCACGGGCTGGAAATCTTCACCGTGGCCACGCACCTTCAGGGCCAGATCCTGGGTGACGAACCGTCGGCCAAGACCCTCAACTTCATGGGTTCCCAGACCAAGTCGCGCCTGGCGTACAAGGCGTGGCGCGACAAGGGAAACAAACCGCCCCGCACCAATCCCTACTTCGTTCCCGACGAGGTGGGCGCCCTGATGCAGGAGGAGGCCACCAAGGACCTTCAGGCCTGCGTGCGACTGGCGGGGCATTTGGGCAAGCTCCAGGACCGCAAGGTGGCCCTGCCCGGGTTTGTCGGTTCACCCGCGCACTGCTGGAGCCATTGGTTTCTGTTCCCGCCCCTGCCGACCTCGCTCGACGGCCATGCCATTGCCGATGTGCGCGATGTCAGCCTGGAACTGCTGGCGGAACGGTTCGCCCCGGTGTGGGACCTTTGCAAAAAGTACGGCGTGACCTTCGACCTGGAGTGCCACCCGTCCGAGCGGGCCATGGGCGACCTCGAAAGCGCCGGGGATTACATCAACTTCATGTGCAAGAAGGGTTACGAGGGAGTGGTGGGCTTCAACCTCGATGGCTCTCACATGGAATGGCAGAATGTCTCGGTGGTGCAGTTTATCCGCGAATACCACCACTACATCCACTGCGCGCATGTGAAGGGCGTGTGGGTGGCGCGCGAGCATTGCCGCGCCGGGCGCCTGGGTGGCCACCGGCCGATGGGCCACTGGGCCAACGGCTGGAACTTCGTCACCGCCGGGTCCGGCCGCGATGCCAACAGCCTGGAGGATATCTTCATTGAGCTGAACCGCGTGGGTTTTGACGGCGCGGTGAGCATTGAGTGGGAAGACAACGACGCCGAGCAGCATGCGGGCGCCCAGGCGGCGTTGGCGCGGGCGCGCGCGGCCGACCTGCCCCCCTCGGGCATGCGCCACGATGACATGCTGAAGGGTTGATCCCGGAAGCGCCTTGAAGCTTTGAAGGTTGCGCCATGCCAAAAGCACGGCGCAACCTTCATCTGATCAATTTAGTTTTCTTCTGCTGAGTTTTCCGAAGCGGGATCCAAATCCAATAATGCGCGATTGCTTGCGGCCGAATCGGCGACCAATTGACGGAAACGATCATTGGTTTCCAAAAGGTTGTCAGTCAGGTTTTCCGCCAATCCATGCACCGGTTGTATTGAAACGAAACGATTGTCAGGCAATTCCACCACCAAGACACGGCCGGAGTCGGCGCACTCAGACAGGGTTGCCCCCAGATTCGCCGACAGGTGGCTCAGGGTCATCGTTTCTATGGCCATGAAACTCCTCCCCATCG
Source organism: uncultured bacterium (assembly GCA_963923445.1). Taxonomy (GTDB): domain Bacteria; phylum Planctomycetota; class Planctomycetia; order Gemmatales; family Gemmataceae; genus REEB421. Next base: position 384 of record CAWUNZ010000208.1, on the reverse strand, counting down.
ACGATTAACTTGTTGCCTGACTTCAGCCCAATTAAAAGCAGAACAACTTCATTTCCAACGACATTATACAGAACGCGCCAGTGCTCCACCCTGAGTTCCCACTGCGCAAGCGGATTGGGTCGAAGTTTCTTGATGGCGTTGCTAACAACTGATGGATGGTCAACCAACCGGGTTCGGATGGCAGTCAGGAGAATCCGCTGGTCGCGGACCGGGAGGCGGCGCAACTGGCGCTCGGCGACAGCGGTGATCAACACGGTGTGCGCCATGCGTCGACTTGGCTCGATAACCGCCCGTGGGACTTGATCCGGGTCGCGATGATGGGCCTGGTGCCCGGAAGCGCCTTGACCCCCCGGGGGCATGGAACCTAGGATAGCCGTGCCTTCG
>CAWUNZ010000207.1:0-6157 GCA_963923445.1 uncultured bacterium | reverse complement strand
GAATTTGAAGCAATTCTTCCTTGGTGATGGCCATGAGAGGGAAAGCCTTGGGTTGAAAAAAGCGTGGGTTGCCGGAAAGGATTAACCCTTAACATCATGTGGGCACAGATGATGGATCAATCATAAACGAATGACCGCCCTTTGCAATCATTCCAACGGGACGACTCCGTCAAGCCCCGCGAGGGCGGAAACCTCCTCGGGCATGAACCCCAGCAAATGGCCGTTTTCCAAGCGAATCGACAGCCCATCCCATCCCAGTCGCTCCAAGCGTCCCAGGGTTGAAACGCCCTGCGCGACCATCCGAACCGGTCTACCCAGCAGGCCCAATCCATCGCGCCATCGCCTTTCCACTCCGCCGCCATCCCCTCGCTCGAGGTCACCCCAATCCAGGTCCATCGCATCGAGCAGTTGCTCGGCAACCGATGCCACGCCAGGCGGGTGGGTCACGAGGCAGGCCAAGGATGTGGCGGTGGGAAGTTTCAGCGCGGCAAAATGGTCCGCGGTCTGCAGCACATTCAGGCCGACACCGACAACGGTTCCGCGCCGTTGTTCCACCAGGATTCCAGCGATTTTCCTGCCGTTGACCAGCACATCGTTGGGCCATTTGATGGCGACTGGCCCACCAATGATCTCCTCCACCACCCGGGCCACGGACACCGCCATCCAGGAGGTTAAAATCGCCGGCCGCCGGCACGCCGTTGGCGGATCCAGCAAGACCGACATCAACACGCCTAAGCCGCCGGGTGCCTCCCAAACGCGCTCATGCTGGCCGCGGCCGTGGGTCTGTCGATCCGCCAACAGGGCCAATCCATGCCATGCGGGTCGGGTATCAAGCTGGGTTCCCAGTTCCAGAGCGAGGGAATTGGTGCTTTCGAGTTCGTTGTAACGCCAAATGGTGCGGCCCAGCATTCGGTGCGGGCGCTCCAGGATCTCGTCCGGGACAGGCCAGGTCATGCCCCCGGTGGCTCGTAATCGAGGCCGATGTCAATCGAGGTGGCCTGGTGGGTGAGGGCGCCGATGCTGACACGGTCAACCCCCGTTTGGGCCACGGCTCGGAGCGTCTCCAATCGGACGCCACCCGAAGCCTCGAGGCGCACATCCGGCATGGCCCGGTTGCGCAAGGCCACCGCTTGACGGAGCATTTCCAGAGTAAAATTATCAAGTAATATCACATCCGGGCGGGCGGCAAGGGCCGCCTCGAACTGCTCGAGGTTGTCGACCTCCACCTCCACCATGAGGCCGGGGTGTTCCAGGGCATACTCCCGGGCCTGACGGGTGGCCCGAGCCACGATCTCAGGGGTGGCCACGGTTGTGCCGGAAAGGGCGGCCAGGTGGTTGTCCTTGATCAGGATCCCGTCGCACAACCCCATGCGGTGGTTGGTGGCGCCGCCCATCCGAACCGCGTACTTTTCCAGCACGCGCCAACCCGGTGTGGTCTTCCGGGTATCCAGGACCACGCAGGGCAGATCGTTCACCAATCGGCAATATTTTTCCGCTTGGCTGGCCACGCCGCTCAGCCGCTGGAGAAAGTTCAGGGCCGTGCGTTCCGCGGTAAGCAGGGCCCGCATGGGGCCGGCGACTTTGGCCACACGGTCGCCGGGACGGATCGGTCCGCCCTCGGCAGCCATAACCAGGACCTCAACACGGGAATCGACAAGGGCGAATACCGCGGCTAATGCCGGTAGGCCCGCCACACGGCCTTCCACCCGGCTGACAAAATAGGCTTGTCCCTGAAGGGATTCCGGTACCAAGGCCTGGCTGGTCGCATCGCCCCGGTGGTTACCCGGGCCTGCCAGATCCTCATCGAGGGCGCGCCGGGCCAAAAAATCCAGCGCTTCCTGCTCAGACGCGCCCCATGGGCGCGGATTGTCGCGGTTGATCATGGGCGCTGTCCGTGGGCACGGGGAGGCGCCTTCACACCCCTGATCCCGGTTTCCTCATTTCCGCATTATACGGAATTCAGAGGCGTCCCCCCCCGGATAATCAGCCCTACTTGGTCTGGCGGCGGATGTCATCCTCGATGGTGGCCAACTGGGCGTTCTTGTTGACCACCTTCCCATCCTTGCCAATAAGGAACAGGTGGGGGAGGACCATCAGCCCCTGCTCGGTGCAGAGTTTCCCATCGAGGCCACCCGCTTGGTGAAGATGAACGCCACCGACCCCGGCGCGCTGAACAACAGACATGCCCTCGGCCTGAGTCTGGTCGCAATTCACAGCCACAAATTCGACCCCCTTGGGGCCGTGCGTCTCCAGAAGGGCCTTGATCTTGGCAAAGTCACCGATCGACTGGTTGTTCCAACTGGCCCAGAAATACACGATGACAACTTTGCCGGAAAGCTGGGACATATCGAAGGCCGCGGGATTCGCTCCCATGGTTGAACCGGCCATCCTGAAAGCTTGGCCCTCGCTGTCGAGACGACGGACCGCGCCTGCCGCCTTGATGCCCTGGGGCTTGTCACCAAATGACTTGGCCGCCTGACCGTACCAGTTGCGTGCCTCGGTTTCCTTGCCCAAGAATTCAGAAACCATTCCAAGCTGCAAAAGGGCCTCCACCGTTTCCTCGGACTTGGGATAGGAAGTCACGAACTGGGTCAGCTTGGCGATCCAATCGAGTTGGATCTTGGCAAAGTCCTCTCCCGGCTTGGAGATTTTCTGGGCGTAATCGGCCTGCAGTTGGCGGAAGACCACATAGGCGGCCAGGTTGCCGCCGGGAAGCGCCTTGGCAAGTTGCTCCGCCAAGGCCGTCAACCGGAGCATCCCGGCCGGATCGGCGTCCTTACCCGATTGGGCCGCGCCGGCAAGACTGTCCGCCACCTGCCGGATCCATGGATCGCGATCCTCTGGCTTCATGCGGGCGACAATCTTCTCAAGCTGATCGGCCCGGCGGAGGTGATGCTTGGAGGCCTCCGCCGGAGTGCCGGCGACGGCGGGATCCTTGTCGATGGCGGTGAGTTCATCCACCAGCTTTTTCAGTTCGGGGTCCTTGTCGAGGTCAAGCCGCCCGGCCAGCTTGGCTCCTTCCTCCTCGGCGATGGCGCCCACCGCCGGCCCTTCCACCAGCTTCCAAGCGGCTCCCACTTGAACCATTTCGCCCGACTGCAACCATTCGGTTTTTCCACCCAGGTCGACCAGGATGGTTCCCCTCGGATGGCGGATCAGGTCGAAACGCGAACCTGTCGCGTCGGTGGGCAGGCATTGGGGGGAACCCAGTTCCAGGTGCAACCACGAAGGCTTGGCGCCTTCAAGTTTGGCGACCGCGGCCTGGAACCGGCCGACCGCCCCGGCGGCTTTTTCCTTGAAACTGCGCGCCACCTCGCCTCCCAGGTCCATTTGCTTGAGGTCGGCATCGGTCAGCACCAGGGCGCGGAAACGGGCCGCGTTGTTGGTCGCGATCGCGCGTACCAGTTCTTGTGAAGCCTCCTCGGGGCTCAGTAATTGCCAGGAGTCGATCGTGCCGTCCTCGTTGGTGTCGACGCCCCAACGGGCCCCACCGGCGTTCACCCACCGGAATTGGTCGGCGATGGAGTTGTGATTGGTATCGATTTCCCTGTAAATTTCCTGCCCTTCGCGGTAGTAGCTCCAGACGTCGATCTTGTTGTCGTCGTTGGTGTCAAAAAAACGCCTGAGAATTTGGCCGGAACCATCGCGAAGGATCCAGCCGGAACCTTTTCCAGTGCCCTTGACCAGTTCCACCTTGCAGGCGGATTCCTCGCCCGGCTTTGGCTGGCTGGGCTGAACGCCTTCCTGCCGGGGCTTGAACTGAAGGATTTGAACAGGCGACGGCGCGGCGGCATGCCCCCAACCGCCGGCGATAAAAGCCCCCATAGCACCAAAATATGCGGCCAAGCGAACCCGGTTCATGCCACCAATCTCCCCGCGTCATCGCCATCGGCGGCGACGGACATCATGAATGATTTCGGCAACCGGCATGACCGTCATTGACGGAATCTTGAAACTGTTCGGGGATTGAGTCGGGGAGTGAAGTTCGAATCTTGAAAAATTTGCCTCAAGTCCCGCCGGTTGACACTCGCTATCCCCACCTCTAGCATTCAGTGTGAAGGTGATTTCAGGAAGAAATCCCTCCAAGGCTTGGGATGATTTCATCCTGAGTCAGGCGTCAAGGATGACCGCCCATGCCGATTCATCAACCCGCAACCAAGCCTGCAAGGCGCGCCGCGTCCCGCATGCTTAATGAACCATGTTGACCCTCATTCCATCGGCCGAGTGGCCGCTGGTACCTTGCCGGGGTACGGTTCAAGCCCGTACAACCCGGTCAGCGGTCTTGTTTTGACCCTGCCCGGAGGATCCGGTGGCATGAATGACGGCGTTGAGCGCGTGAAGGCTGCCAGCGACATCGTTGATGTCGTGGGCGGTTATCTCAGCCTCCGTCAGGCCGGCAAGACCTTCAAGGCGGTATGCCCTTTTCACGACGACTCACGCCCTTCCCTCGATGTTGATCCAACCCGCCAACGCTATCGATGCTGGGCTTGCGGCAAGTACGGCGATGTCATCAGCTTCGTCCAGGAGATCGAGAGGGTCGAATTTACCGAAGCTATGGATCTTTTGGCCAGGCGAGCCGGAATTTCCTGGCGAGATCGCGAGGATTCCCTTCAGTCCGGCGCTCGAGACCGCATGCTTGTCGCGGCGGCATGGGCGCAACGGCAATTCGAAGACGCCCTGTGGGACCGCCAACTGGGATCGACGGCCCGGGATTATCTGGAACAACGCGGACTAGACGAGGACACCCTGAGGCGATTCGGCGTGGGCTGGGCCCCCGGAGGCGGGGATTGGCTGGCCCGGCGCGCCCGCGAGGGTGGCGTGGAACTGGAGGTGCTTGAATCGATCGGCCTGGTCGGCCGGCAGGACAACGGCGGATGGTACGACCGCTTCCGCGACAGGGTCCAGTTCCCGATCCGAAATCCCCGGGGGCAACCGGTCGGATTCGGGGGTCGGATCCTTCCCGGGTCGCCCGCTGAAAACCGCGCGCCGAAGTATTACAACTCCGCTGACTCCGCCATTTTCAGCAAGAGCGAGCAGCTATTCGGTATCGACCTGGCCCGGGAGGCCGCCCGAGTTTCGGGCTGGCTTGCCATCGTGGAGGGCTATACCGATGTGCTGATGGCGCACCAGGCGGGGATCGTGCCGGTGATCGCGACCATGGGCACGGCGCTCAACGCCCGGCACCTGGCCCAGATTCGCCGGCACGCTGGCAAGGTGGTGCTGGTGTACGACGCCGACGCGGGCGGTGATGCGGGGGTGGAAAGGGCCTTGGCCTTGTTCGCCAAGAGCGAGATCGACCTGACGGTCGCGAGCCTTCCCGAGGGCAAGGACCCCTGCGACTGGCTGCTCGAAGCGGGCCCCGCCCCCTTCAAGGCGGCCTTGGAGGGCGCGACCGACCTGCTGGAATTCACTATTTCGCGGTGGTTTCCGGAAGGGATCGAGCAACGGGTGGAGCCGATGCGCCGGGCGGTCGAGCGGGTTCTCTCGCTCCTGCCGGAAGGAGCGGCGGGATCGCCCGAGGACCTGAAGGCGGAACTGATGATCGGCCGGTTGGCGCGCCGGCTTGGATTGCCCGAGGAAAGCCTGAGGTCGCGCCGGCGCGAGGTCGCCCGGGCCGCCCAGGCGGAACCGCGCAGGCGGCAGGAAGCGCCGGTTGAACCCGTGGCCGTCGTGCCGCGGATGGAGGAAATCCCCCAGCTCGAGCGCGAGCTGGTGGCGGTGCTGCTGGCCTACCCCGAGAGGGTGGCCGAGGCGGCGGGGCGCGTGGCCCCGGAGGAATTGGAGAACCCGGCGGCGCGCCGCTTTCTCCTCGACCTCCTGGAGCAGGTTCGCGCCGGCGACGAGCCGGGGTTGGAGGGATTAAGATCCCGATTATCCCCGGCGCGTCTGGCGCTGGCGCTCGGGCTCACGGACATGGCGGCGGGCCATGCGGAGCCGGGGCGGTGGCTGGAGGATTTGCTGGCCGGATTCGAGCGGAAAAGGCTCCGCGACAGCCGGCGGCAGTTGCAACAGCGGTTGCAGCAGGTCTCGAGGGGGGGCGATCACGCCGCGGCCCTCGAGCTGTTGCGGAAAGTGCAGGAACAGGGCAAGTGAGCAGACCACGCCAGCTTGCCAAGGTTAGACCGGAGACGACCGGGATGGAAAAGACTCAAGATTC
>CAWUNZ010000206.1:0-6165 GCA_963923445.1 uncultured bacterium | reverse complement strand
GGCTTCGTGTTGTCGGGCAAGGACATCGCCTTGATCTCACCCATGACATCCACCATGGCCAGGCGCGGACTCGGTATCAGAAAAAAGCGTTCAGGAGCGGAGACTTCGACCAGCGTCGACACGGTGACCTTCTGCAATTCCAATTCCAGCTTGCGAATCCATTCCGGGACATCGCGCCCGACTCCAGCAGGTTTCTCCATGAACGGGCGCAACCCCGCCTCCAACAAACCAAGCGATGGACAACCCCTTTCCTCGGCCGACGAAGAGGGGTCGACCTCCGCCTGCCGGACAACCGCGAACGCGCGGGACTGTTCCAGAACCGGGCGGATCAGGGCGCACAGTCGATCCAGTCCGAGGTTCTTCACAAACCGTTCCTCGATACGGTCGCGGATGGTGGAAAGACGAATGCCGTGCAACTGCTCGAGTTGCGCCAGGCGCCCCAACTGGTCCTCGGCAATCTCCCTGGTTCTTTCCTCAAGCGATATCTGCCAGGCGCGGGCCTCATCCTGGCGCTCCTGGCGGGCGAGAACCTCATGCACCAGCATGAGCGGCCTCAACTCCCACGCTCGTCGCTCGTAACCGGACTTGAGCACCAGAAAATCGATCAGGACATTCAGGTTTTCCCCGTAATCAGAAAGGGTCGTGGTGGTGTTGTAGTCCTTGAATTCCTCGTAGTTCTCAACCAGCGTTTTGAGAATGATTTCAAGCCAGCGGGAGGCGGCCTTCAGTTCCGCTGCGGATTGTAGCTTGTCCGCAAGCCGGCTCGGCTTGAGTGGATCCTCGTCTCGGACGATCGACTCGAGGTAGGCCTTGGATCCCCGGTGAAGGATCCCGCGAAGGTTGGCCAGCGTCATGAAGCGGGCATGGAAAAGCTCCCGTCCGTGCTCCTTCACAAACTTCTGCAGGGACCGGTACTCCTTCTCCCCGCCGATTCCCTCAAGGGCCGACAATTGCCCGGACCGGCTGTGCTCGATCCAAAGCGACTCGAACGGCCTCACCAAGTCTTTCAGGACCGCGACCAACCCGGAGGAGTCCTCCCAACTGCCGGCGGAATGAACCACGGCCTCCACAATCGCCTGAAGCCCGGCGGAAAAGTACTGCACGAATTCGGTTACGCCCGGGCCATCCGGCCCGGGACGGTCCTCCATCCGCCTGCTCAGGCGCAGCAGTTCCAGCGTGTCCGCAAAGAGTCCGAGGCGAGGCAGGTTTCCCAAGAGGGCCCGGAGCACCTGCATGGCCAGACGGGTGCGCAAGAGGTTGCGGGGCTTCCCCCCTTGAAAAAGGTGGGTGTGGAGAAGCGGCTCGGCCTGGAAAAGCTCCCTGAAACCCGGAAGCAGTTGGCGGACACCAGCCGTCTCGCGCCGGAACATCGACCCGCCCAGAGCCACGAACTCCTTGAAATAATCGGGATCTCCCGAAAGGGGCTGAACCTCCCGGCCCTGGGCGCTGACGGCGACTGCCAGCACCAGCCCGGCCATCCGCTGTTCCAAACTGGCTGACAGCGCCTCATTGGTCAGGCTTTCGCGCAGGCTTCGACGACGCTCATACTGCAGGAAGGCATCCACCTCCGCGGTGGAAGGCGCGGGGATCCCAAGGCCGTGGAGTTCTCCCGCCAACTCCAGCAAGCGGGCCGACCTCTGGCTCGATTCCTCACGCCAGGCCGCCAACTGGTCGACGGACAATTCGGGCAATTCCTGGCCTTGAAGCCAACGGGCCCCATCCTGCATCAGTCGGCCGTGGGCGGCCTGAAACCGCAGGCGCTTCTCCATCCGCTCGACCTGTTCCTCCATGTCGAACGGGCTGTCGCCTGGTGGCGGGTCTTCCGCCAAACCACCCGGTTCCTGCTTCGTGGAGAAGGAAAACGGCTCCTCCATTCCCTCCTCTTGGTCCGGCTCTTCCCGCCTTTCAGATTTTTCATCCAGCAGGAAATCATCCACTGACGGGGGATCAAGCATCTCGCCCGCGTTCACCACCAACTGCCCAAGGAAGTGACTCACACGGCGCACGCGCCCTTGGGAGGGCTCATCGCGACCGGCTTCGGTGGCCTTTCCAAGCCAATGAAACGCCGAGCGGTAAAAATTGTGCTGACCGTCCTCCAAGCCGATTTTCTCGGCAAGGGAAATCCAGTGGACGAGCAACCCCTGGGCCCCGGCAAGGTCTTCGCGCCGGAGAAGCGTTTCCACCACCAAGGCATGGGTTTGGGCGGTTCGCAACGACTTGACATTCTTCTGCCAGAAAACCATGTCCGCCGGAGCAGCGCCCCGCAACCGCCACTTGGACAGCGCGTCCGCCACGCCGCGTCCAGCCTTCAGGTGCCGGGCGCCCTTCACAAACCGGACATCGGTTACGCGGTAGGTCGCGAATTTGTCCCACCACTCGGCCAGTTCGCGCATCTTGCCCGAGACAAATCCGGAGCGATCCTCGTCTCCCGCGGCGGCGGATTCCGCCCAAAGGAGAGTCATCGATTCAAAAAGCCGTTCCACGATGGCCAGAAGGTCGTCCAACCGGGTGTCTCGCGCGGCGTCCTCGCGGGCGGGGCTTAACGGGAACATCCCATGGAAACCAAGGACATTCCACGGATCGGTCAGGGCGCCGCAGGCGATTCCCTGCCTCAGTCGCTGCACGATCGCGGGCAAGCGCTTGACCGCCGTGTCGATCCTCCCCTGCTCCCCCTCGAAGCGAACAAGCTTCATGCCGGCCAGCATGTCACTCATGAACCTCGGGGCAAGCACGCTGATTTTCCGCGCTTCCCGGGCGCTGCAACCCGGCAAGCCAAGGCGGGCGAAGAGCGTGGACATCGCCTGCTGCTGCACTTGCAGGGCGCGCTGCCGGGCCATCCAGGCGTTGAGGAAATGCCGCACCTTGCCAAAAGGCTGGCGCACCTGTTTTTCCTCGGCGCGCAAACGGTCAAGGTGACTGGGTGGCATCCGTTCCTGAAGTTCCCGATAAAACTGGTCACGGTATCGGGCGATACCCGGAAGCAGGTCACCCAGCCTCTTGGAGGAATCGTGGGCGCCCGGATAGCCACCGGAAACGCCACTCGCCATCAGGATGGTTCCGCAAAGCACCGCGGCCGACTCCGAGATGGCGTGGTCGGCGTCGGAATCAGCGCCTCGGAAACGCGACCACTCCTCGATGGCCTCCATGATCAGCTTGCGGACAACCAACCGGCTGAATCGCCCCTTCAAGTCGATCCGGGCCGGATCCCATTCGCCAAACACCTGGTTGGGCCGCAGGTTTGCCGGGTGACCGTGGTCATATGACCTCATGTCGACCGAGAGTTCCTCGATCTGTTCCAGGTCGATTCCAGCCTCCCGCAACAATCGGGGAGAAGTTTCACCCAAAAAGGAAAACGCCCGCTCAACCATGGCCATGGTGGGCCCGAAGGCGACGCCCGTCCCCTTGATGTAAATCGGAACGGGCCGATGTTTCTCATGTTCGTAGGCCTCGCCCGTGCTGCGGGTTTCGAGCAGGGCGACGGGGCGATAACCGACAAAGTCGTTCAATTCGCGGACAACCTGCCCGGCAAGCTTAGCCGCCTCGGGGTAAGGTTCGCCATCCTGGCGGTCGACTGAATGAATCACTCGAAGGGTGGACTCGAAAACCCGGACCAGGAAAAAAGAGTTGATCAATTCAGATTCACTGCAATGACCAAGCAAATCGGCGTGGAACGCCCTGTATCCGGAGAGCGCCTGGCGAGCAACCCGGAGGGCGCATGCGGCCTGCGCGCCGTCCCGGAACACCGATGAACCCGACGAGACCATTTTTTCCAAATCGCCGGACCAAAGATCCAGGATATGTTCCCAAGGCCTTTCCACTCCCGGCGCGGCGGCGAAGGCGTCGTTGACCAGCGATTGCCACTTGGAATCACTACGACCATCCGAAAAGTTGAGATATCCCAGGATTTTTTCCAAGGGGGGAGGTGAAACCTTCAATCCGTGCGATTTCTTGAATTCAAACATTTGGGGGTACCTTGGAAATTCGACCTCCCACAAATCAATTGGATCGGGCGGGCAATGGAATCGAACCTAAACCAGAATGACACATCATGATCACTTTCGTTATTCGGACTTTTGGGTCCATCATTCATATATTTATTTAACTATAAAAAAAAGCGGGCCCCTCAAGGGCCCGCAACTCGTTTCAGCTAAAAAGCTTATGTCAAGAAACCGTCGGAGCGGCGGATTCTTCCTTGGCGGCCTTGGTTTCGGTCGGATCAACAAAGGCGATCACAGCCTTGGAACCGCCGTCGCCAATGCGGTAGGTGGACATCTTGATGACGCGGGTGTAACCGCCGGGGCGCTTGGCGGCCTCGTAAGCCGCGGCGCGTTCCAGAAGGCGACGGAGCACATTGCTCTTGAGCCATTCCTGCTGGATGGCCTCGTTCGCCTTGTCGGTGGTCAGCACGGTCTTGGCGGTGGGCCCAAGCCGGGAAACGATCAGTCGGCGGGTGGTGACAGCGTCACGGCCTTCCTTGGGACGGGCCAAGGTGATCAACCTCTCCACGAATGGGCGGAGTTCCTTGGCCTTGGCCTCGGTGGTGATGATCTGGCCATGCTCGATGAGCGCGCAAGCCATATTGCGGAACAAGGAGCGGCGGTGAGCGGCGTTGCGATTAAGCTTGCGGCCCGACTTCAGATGGCGCATGTCACGATCCCCTTCTTCGACTAGCGGCGGGTGGCGCCGGGAATCCGTTGTCCCAGCTCCATTCCACGCTCGCTGAGCTTTTGCTTGACTTCCTTCAGCGTTGTCTCGCCGAAATTACGGACCTCGAGGAGTTCGGCCTCGCTGCGGCTCACCAGATCGCGCACGGTGGTGATGCCCTCGGTTTCCAGGCAGTTGGTCGCGCGAACGGAAAGCTCGAGTTCGGCAAGGCTCATGGACAGCTTACGCTCGAGTTCGGAGTCGGATGAGCCGCCCATGGAGTCCGGACGGTCATCGATCGAGACCTCGGGGCCAGGTTCGCTGTATTGGACAAACGGGTTGAGGTGCTTGCGGAGGATCTTGGCCGCCTCGACCAAGGCCAGTTGGGGGGATGTCGTGCCGTTGGTCCAGATTTCGAGGAGCAAGCGGTCGTAGTTGGTTTTCTGGCCCACGCGGGTGTCGAGAATCTCGTATTTCACCTTCACCACGGGCGAAAAGCTGCTGTCCACGGGGATCACGCCTATTTCGCGATCCTTTTTGACGTTCTCTTCGGCGGGACGGTATCCGCGGCCGTTTTCCACCGTCATCTCGCAATGGAAGGTGATGTCGCCGGTGAGGGTGGCGATGACATGGTCGGGGTTGATGATTTCCACCGAGGGATCGGTGATGATGTCGCGGGCGAAAATCGTGCCCTTTTCCGAACGCTCGATGCGGATCACCTTCGGCTCATCGGAGGTGTTGCGGACAACCAGACTCTTGATGTTGAGAATGATATCGGTGACATCCTCGACAACACCGGGAAGGGTGGTGATCTCGTGGGCGACGCCACGAATCTTCACCTGCGTGATCGCGCTCCCCTCGAGAGTTGAGAGAAGAACGCGTCGCAGGCTGTTGCCAATGGTCACACCCAAGCCACGCTCGAATGGCTCGATCGAAAACTTACCGTAGGTATCGGTCATCGTGGGCCTGTCGGTCGCCACGCGGCTGGGAAGCTCAAGTCCACGCCAACGGATACGCATCGTCGTTTCTCCTAGGTAAACGGCCCATCAGAGCCGGCGGGATTCCCTCGGAAATCGGCGGCGAACGCGGAGGCGTCAGCCGCCAAAAGGATCAGCGGGAGCAGAATTCGATGATAAGCTGCTCGCGGAGGGGTCCTTGGTCCTCAAGACGGGGGTCCACATCGGTGCGGCTGGGAAGACGGGTCACGCGGCACTGCGGCGCCTCACTCTCGGACCCTTGGGCCTCAAGATAAGCGGGCAACTCCTTGCGCGCAACACCCTCGGAAAGCTTGCGAACGATATTAAGGGACCGCTCGCGGGATTTGACGGAAACGAGGTCTCCAGGCTTCACCAGCAGGCTGGGGATGTCCACATGCTTGCCGTTGACTGTGAAATGACCGTGGGCGACCAGTTGGCGAGCGGCGGCGCGGCTGCCGGCCCAACCCATGCGATAAACCACATTGTCCAGACGACGCTCCATCAGCGACAACAACTGCTCACCGGTGTTGCCCGTGGTGCGGGT
>CAWUNZ010000205.1:0-6207 GCA_963923445.1 uncultured bacterium | reverse complement strand
CGGGGCCGTGAGTGTTGCTCTTGGCTGTCATGCCGTGAAGAAAGCAAAATTCATCGGCCATGGTGGCAAGGTTGGGCAGCAGGTCGGAAACCATTTTGCCGCTTTGCCCCCGGGGCCTGAAGGTCCAGGGGGACTTGGTCAATGCCCCCTGCTCGCCCTGAAAGGTGACAAGGCCCGAGGCGCCGGGCATCGGTTGGCCATCGAGCCTGATGAGTTCCGGCTTGTAGTCGAACGAGTCGAGGTGGCTCAAGGCGCCCGAGCAGAAGATCACCAGCGCCCTGCTGGCCTTGGGCCGGAACAGGGCGGGGCGCGCGGCGGCGGGTTCGCCCGGCCTGATGTCGGGCCGGTAAGGCGGCGGGCCATCGCCCCTTGCCAAGGACGCCAAGGCGATCGCGGCCAGGCCGCCGGCGGGTTCGCCAAGGAAGGCGCGGCGGTCGAGCAGGAAGCGGCCTCGGGCGGTCATGGACACTCCTAGCGGATGAACAGCCACTCGCTGCTGTTGAGCAGGGCGCGGCAGAGGGCGGGCAAACCCGCCTCGGCGGCCAGGTCGAGCGCGCCTTTCTTCTCCTCGGCGTCGGGCAACCGGCCGTTGACCAGCAGGAACAAACGATCGACTCGGGCCGGCGGATCGGCCGCTTCCCGTTCCAGCCTGGCGGACAAGATTCCCGCCTGCTGGGCCATGAACGGGCTGTTGAGCAGGGCCAAGGCCTGAAGGGGGGTGATGGAACGCGATCGGCGGGGGGCGATCTGGCCGGCGTCGGGGCAGTCGAAAGTGCCGAAGATGTCGTCTAGCTGCATGCGCGGCTTGGACTGGTAGACCATCCGCCTCCATTCGGGGGGGCCGAAGGTTTTTCTGGGGGTGTAGACCTTCACATAGTTTGAGTTGGGCTCGAACAGGTCGAAGCCCGGGCCGAACATGGCGAGGTCGAGGTTGCCGGAAACCGCCAATATGCCATCGCGAATGGCCTCGGCCTCCAGCCTGCGGGGCGCGAACCTCCACAGCAGCCGGTTGCCGGCGTCCTTGGCCATGCATTCGGGGCGCATGCCACCCGCCTGCCGGTAGGTCGCCGACATGACGATGAGGCGGTGGATGGAGCGCAGGCTCCACTTGTTGGCGATGAGTTCGCAGGCCAGCCAGTCGAGAAGTTCGGGGTGAGAAGGGGAGGCGCCGTTGCGGCCGAAGTCGCTCGGCGTGGCGACCAGGCCTTCGCCGAAATGGTGCTGCCAGAGGCGGTTGACAATCACCCGGGCGGTGAGCGGGTTCGTCGGGCTGGCGATCCAGCGGGCCAGCGCCAGGCGCCGTTGCGGTTCGGGAAGGTCGCCCGAGAACGGTCCGCCATCACCCAAGCCACTGATGGTTCCGGGGGGAATCACTTCGCGTGGTTGAGTGGCGTCGCCGCGGTGGAACCGCTTCTGCGGGCCAGGGTCGGCGAAGGTGCCGGCGTAGGCCTTGGCTCCGGCGGAGAGGGTTTTTTCTTTCTCCTCAATGGCGGCCAGGCGTGTTGAGGCGCTGTTCAATTTCTCCAGTTCAGCGGCGCTCAGGGGTGCGCCGGCAACGGTGCCCAAAACCTTGCGGCCCTTGGTCAGCCTGTCGGCCGAACTGCCCACCCGTGTCCAGGCTTGGCCGTCGGGCGAGGCCTCGAGGGTGTAGGCCGTCGGCACCCGGTCGGTGAAGACGCGCTCCTCGCCGCCCCGGTCGCGGCTCCAGCGGACCTCGCGGATGGTGGCGAGCTTGCCGAGATCGACCGAGAGCCAACCGGAATCTTTCTTGTTGCTGATCCAACTGTGGTCGTTGCCGTACCGGCCATCGGTGAGGTGGGCGGCCTGGTGGATCGCGAAGCCCGGCAGCGTTCCGGAGACGGAAACCTTGGCATTCAGGGCGAGATTGGTTCCGGAGGCATCGATGACCTCGAACTCGTCGATGCATGGTTCGGACCCGGCGGAGCGGGTGATGGTCATGCGGACATGGCGGGCCTGTATGGGTGGAAAAGCATCGGTGTTGAGGGTGTGCGTGACGGGTGGGCGGAGGCGGGGTTCAAGGGAAGCGATCGACGCCTCGATGGATGCGCGTTCTCGCTTGAGCGCCTCGAGTTGCGGCTGGTCCTTGGTGGAGCCGGGCAGCGTGGCTTCGCCATGCCTGGTGCCGGCCAGCGCGGCGGCGAAGGCGTGGTAATCGACTTGGGAGATGGGGTCGAACTTGTGGTTGTGGCAGCGGGCGCACCCGAGGGTGAGGCCGAGGAAGGCGCTGCCGGTGGTTCCGGCCATGTCGGCAAGCTCATCGGCGCGCTGCTGCGCCGTGAGGCCCGGGTCGGGGCTTTTCACCTGGTCCCACGGGCCGCCGACCAGGAACCCGGTGGCTTCGGGCGCGCCAAGGGAGTCACCGGCGATTTGCTCCATCACGAACCGGTCATAGGGTTTGTCGTTCCATAGTGAGCGGATCACCCAGTCGCGGTAGGGCCAGGCGTTGGGCCGGGCCTGGTTCATCTCGAACCCGTGGCTCTCGGCGAAACGCACTGTGTCGAGCCAGTGGCGGGCCCACCGCTCGGCGTGGCGGGGCGATGCCAGCAACTGCTCCACGCGCTTGCCGTAGGCGCCGGGATCGGGGTCTTTCACAAACGAATCGATTTCGGCGGGTTCGGGCGGCAGGCCGGTCAGGTCGAGGTGAAGCCTGCGCAGGAGCGTGGCCCGGTCCGCCTCGGGGGAGGGTGTCAGGCCGGCTTGGATAATCCTGGCGCGAACGAGGGAGTCGATGGGGTTGGCGGGTTGGTTTTGGTCTCCCGCGGCTGGCACAGGTGGGCGGACCAGCGGCCTGAAGGCCCAATGGTCGAGCCGTTCATCCCGCCCGGCGCCATCCGGCTTCAGCTTGGAAATCCAAATGGATAGTTCGGATATCTCCGCCGCAGACAATCTGGGCCCTTCGGGAGGCATGCGCTCCTGGCCGGTCGCCTTCACCCGTTGGAACGCGGCGCTGGCCTCGGGTTTTCCCGGCGCCAGCGCGCTTCCCGAGTCGCCTCCCTTGAGGGCTTGGCCATCGGAATCGAGGCGAAGGCCGCCGCGCTGCTTGGTGGGTCCGTGGCAACTGACGCAGCGGCTGGCCACGACCTGGGGCGGTTCAGCTGGAACCAGACTGATGAAAAAAGCGATCAGCACCACGGTGGGAATCCCGGCGGGCCTGGGCGGCGGGAAGCATGGTTTGATTAAAACCCAAGCGTGCCGGGCTGGCAATCGGACACCTTGGGCTTGGCAAAAACGGGTGGGGCCGGGTCATGTTGACCCGGCCCCACCGGCAAGGAACCCTGTCGCGGCTTGGCGAACCGGTGGGAGTGACCCAGAAGTCCCTCCACATGGCTGGTTCGCCGCTGCCCTCCCCCCGCCAGGGGAGCCGGCTGATTGCCCGCACGCAACCAACCGGAACAACCGGCCCTCACTCTTATCCGAAAGAGCCGGGCTCTGGCCCAACTCCCCCTACGGACGGGGGTCCGGATAGTCCGGTGGCGGTGACCAACGCAAGACCAGAGTCCCGGGAAAAATGCCAAGTTCTGATTTCTTTCGGCTGATAAATTACCTAGATATCCCAGATTTGCGAGGTGGTGGGTGAAACCGGCTCAGTGGACTGTTTGGCATGTCCGAATCCCGCTCAAGCGGAAAGTCCGGCATGCATCTCATGTGCGGACCTCCACGGAAAGCCTCGTGGTCCGATGCCAGTTGCCCTCCGGCGAGACGGGCTGGGGCGAAGGATTGCCTCGGGATTATGTGACAGGTGAGACGGTTGACAGCGCCCTGAGCTTGATGGAATCGAGCGCATTTGCCGCGGATTTGGATGGTTCCTCTTGGGAGCGGGCGGTGGCCTCGGCGGAACGGCTCAGGCTGAACCCGGTGCCGGGCGATACCCGGGGGATTGGTGGGAACGCCGCCCGGTGCGCCTTGGAAATCGCCTGGCTGGACGCCTGCGGACGCAAGTTCGGCAAGCCTGTGGCCAGCATTGTGGAAATGCTGGAACCCTCTTTGGCCAAACCGTTTGAGGCTGTGCGCTACAGCGGCGTGATCACTTCTTCCAAGGGTTGGAAATTGGCGCTTCTGGCCCGGTTGTACCGTTACACCGGTTTCAGGCATGTGAAGATCAAGGTGGGCATTGCCGGGCAGGACGACCCCAAGCGGGTGGGGACCCTGCGACGCATATTGGGGCCCGACCGCCAGATTCGGGTGGATGCGAACGAGGCCTGGGCGCTGGACGAGGCAGTGAAACGGTTGGGCGAACTGAAGCCATTCAACATGGCTTGGGTGGAGCAGCCGATGCCGGTTGAGGCGGATAAAGATCTGCTTCAACTTCGCCAGAGTTCTGGAGTTAGGGTGATGCTGGACGAGTCGCTTTGCGGCATGGCGGATGCCGAGGCGCTGGTGGCGGGGAACCGAATCGACCTGTTCAACCTGCGGTTGTCGAAATGCGGCGGGTTCATTCCCTCGCTTCGGTTGATGGCGTTCGCCCAAAGGTCGGGCCTTGGTTGTCAACTCGGGTGCCAGGTGGGTGAGACCGGAATCCTGAGCGCCGCGGGGCGTCATTTCGCGCAAGCCGTGAAGGGGTTGGAGGCTGTGGAAGGGTCTTTCGACCGCTTTTTGGTGGGGGAAAGGCTGACCGTGGAGGACCTGACCTTCGGTTGGGGAGGCAAGGCGCAACCATTGGTGGGCAAAGGTCTTGGGGTGACCGTGGACGAGACAGCCCTGAAGCGGGTGGCGGTCAGGCAGGTGGTGCCGCATGGTTGAGCGTTTGATTGCCAGCGATGGACGCGACCTCGATTTGTGGCGTACCCGAGCGCAAGGTGAACCCAAGGGGTCCGTCCTGTTGCTTCATGGCATTCAAAGCCATGCTGGCTGGTACGGCGCCACGCGCAACGCCTTGGCGGAAGCCGGCTGGGAGGTGGGCTTTCTCGACAGACGCGGTTCAGGGCGCCAGACCGAGGGCAGGGGAGATGCCCCATCGTGGCAGCAACTTGTTTCTGATATTGGAGTTGCGCTTGAATGTTTGCCGAAGCGGCCGCGGGTTTTGGTCGGCATCAGTTGGGGGGCCAAGACGGCTTTGGCAGCCGCTCACGCCCATCCTGAGTTGGTGGACGGACTGGTTCTGTTGGCGCCGGGTTTATGCCCGCTGGTGATATTGCCCTTGGCGAAGAGGCTTCAAATCCTGTTCACCCGGCTTTGGAGTCCGAAAGCGCTTTTTGACATTCCGCTTAATGATCCGGCCCTTTTCACGGACAACCCGCGCTGGTTGGAGTTTTTGGCGGAAGATCCCTTGTCGCTTCACCGGGCGACCGCGCGTTTTCTGCTGGAAAGCGCGCGTTTGGACGCATGGTTGTCCCCCAGGCGATGGACGGTTCCCACGCTGGTCCAACTGGCGGGTAGGGAAAAGATCATCGACAACATCGCGACAAGGCGCTGGGTGAGGCGACGCTTCAAGGGACCGAGAAAAATCGTTGAATACCCGAGGGCTTTTCACACTTTGGAATTCGAAGCAGATGATTCGTGGCGGAGGGATTTGCTGGGTTGGTTGGATTCGATCGCCGAAAAATGAAAATGGATCCGAATCATTTGCCCCGGAGCCAAAACGCGAGCTAGGTTTGGGGCGTTGTTGGACCGGCGGTCGAGCCGGGAAAACCCGAAGAAAACAACGGTTTCGGGCTGTTCCTGAGTTACCACCTATGGTCTGATAATTGATGAGAAAGACCGGCTGGAAGGTTGTCCTTTTCGCCGGCTTCCAGCCACCGGACCACGCATCGGGGAAACCAGTATCCCGGCGCGTGGCCGGTTGCGCATGGGGAGGGGCGACATGAGTCCCGGTGGAAATCGCAGGCCAGAGTCAGCTAGAAAGACTCGCTTTCGGGCTGATTGGCTCAGCCAGGCCATTGGCAAGATGGGAGAAGTCACCCGGCTGCTTTCCGAGGGACAGGTCCGGCAGCCATGGCAGCGTCGCCCCCTTCTGATTGAGCAGTTTGAACCTCGCGAAACTCCGGCTGCCCTGATCACCGGGTTCAGCGACGACACGGGCGCGCAGGGCGACCGCCTCACCTCCGACACCACCCTCACCCTCACCGGCACGGCGAGTGCCAACTCGCTTGTCAGGCTGTATGAGGGCGCCGCGCTTGTCGGGTCAACCACCGCCAGCGCCCAGGGGACATGGTCGATCACCACGGCGGCGCTTGCCGATGGCGCCCA
>CAWUNZ010000204.1:0-6210 GCA_963923445.1 uncultured bacterium | reverse complement strand
CTCAGTCCCGACGAGGGAAGCATCAAAAAATCATTGATGTACCAGAAGCGTCTGGGCGGTTCGATCGCGATCGTTGACAAAAGGCGCGCCAGTGCCACTGAGACCAGCCAGGCCAACCTGATCGGCGCGTCCTTGGAAGGCAAATCGGTTTTCATCTTTGACGACATGATCTCCACGGCAGGGAGCGTGGTTGGCGCGGCGAATGTCGCACACAAAAACGGCGCCCGGGATATCACCGTGTGCGCCACACACGGCGTTTTGTGCGGGTCGGCCATTGAAAGGCTTCAAGCGGCGCCCATCAAGGAGGTGGTGGTCACGGATTCCATACCCCTGCCCGCCGAGAAAATGATTCCCAAGATCAAGGTTTTGTCTGTGGCCACGCTGTTGGCCGAGGGCATCCGGCGCATTCACCACGACGAATCGGTCAGTAAGTTGTTCGAGTGACCCGGTAACAACAGATCAGGCCAAAACGGCCTTCACCACTTCACCGTGAACATCGGTCAGGCGGAAATCCCGGCCTGCATGCCTAAAGGTGAGCCTTTTGTGGTCCAACCCCAACAGGTGCAACACGGTGGCATGCAAGTCGTGGAAGTGGGTTTTGTCGCGAACACCGTAATAGCCGTACTCATCGGTTTCACCATGGGTCATGCCGCCTTTGACGCCTCCGCCCGCCATCCACATGCTGAAGGCATGGGGATGATGGTCGCGTCCGTCGCGGCCTTGCCCCGCCGGGGTTCTGCCAAACTCGCCTCCCCAAAGGACGAGGGTATCCTCAAGCAGTCCTCTTCGGTCCAGGTCGTGAAGCAGAGCGGCGATCGGTTGATCCACCTCGAGGGCATTGCGGGCGTGACCCTTTTGCAAGCCACCATGCTGATCCCACTTGTAGCTGTGCGAAACCTGAATGAATCGGACGCCCTTCTCCGCGAACCGCCTTGCCATCAGGCAAAGCCTGCCGAAGTTGCGAGTTTCGGGCCGGTCGAGGCCGTACATGTGGGTCGTAGCTTCGGACTCATCGGAAATGTCCTGAAGTTCAGGGGCGGCGGCCTGCATGCGGAAAGCCAACTCGAAGCTTTCGATGCGACCCTCCAGCGCCTGATCTGGGCCAGACGCCTCGAGTGATGCCTGGTTCAACTCTTGCAGATAGTCGATGACCTGCCTTTGCGCGGCGCGCGGAGTGCTGCCACTGATGAACGGAATCGCCACCTTTTCCGCGGGAGTGCTCGAGGTTCCCAACGGCGTTCCTTGAAAAACCGCGGGCAGGAAGGCGCTCGACCAGTTGTTCACCCCGCCATGACTTAGCGAAGGGCAGAGGGTGACAAACCCGGGCATATCACGGTTTTCCGTTCCCAAGCCGTATGCGATCCAGGAACCCATGCTCGGACGGATGAAGGTGTCCGAACCCGTGTGCAGTTCCAGCAAAGCGCCGCCGTGACGGGAATTCGACCCATGCATCGCGTTGAGAACGCACAGCTTGTCAGCGTGCTTGGCGACATTCGGAAACAAGGAACTCACCCAAAGGCCTGATTGGCCATGTCGTTGAAATTTCCAGGGCGACGCCAGCAAATTGTCAGTTGGGCTTGAAACAATTCTTGGCTTGGCGAAAGGAAGGGGCTTTCCATCATCCCTTTCCAGCAGCGGCTTGTAGTCGAAAGTGTCGACATGGCTGGGGCCGCCATGCATGAAAAGAAAAATCACCCGATTGGCCTTGGGTTGAAAATGCGGTGTTCGCGGAGCCAAGGGGCCTCCAGCGTTTCCAGCGCGTGATTCCTCCCCCAAAATTCCGGCCAATGCCAAGGCGCCAAACCCGGTGCCGCTGGAGCGCAGCATGCCGCGCCTTGAATAACGCATGTCATTCCACATGGATGAACTCGCTGCTGGACAGGATGGCGCGGCAGAATTCGCGCCACGCTTGAACGGTGCGGTTTTGTGTGTCGCCGGGGAATTGGGGAACAACATTTCGAATGAAAGCCAAGGCCCTGGAGACTTCGTGGGACGATGGCGGCCTTGAATAGGCTTTCAAGAAAACCTCGTTCACCCTTCCGACATCATCAAGGCTGGGATTTTCTATGAGTCTCCGAGCCCAGGAAAGAGTTTGTTCATCCACCAGCCGGCTATTGAGCAGGGCCAAAGCCTGTGGAGCCACGGTTGTGTTGACCCGTTCCCCATTGGAACTGCTAGGGTCGGCAAAATCGAAGGCCTGTAGGAAGTCGTAGAGGGAACTGCGCGTGATGGGAAGGTAAACGGTTCGGCGATTGACATGGTAGGAGTCGAACTTCTCGCTCGCGGTGCTGGTCACATACTTGTGATTGCCGATGGTCAAAAGCGAACCGCCGGGTGTTCGGTCAAGGTCTCCAGCAAGAAAAATCATGCTGTCGCGGATGGTTTCCGCCTCCATCCTGCGACGATTCACGCGCCAGAACAATTCATTGTCCGGATCGATTCGAAACGATTCGGGATCGTGGTTGCAAGCCATCTGGTAAGTGGATGAATTCATGATCCTGCGGTGGAGTTTCTTGATGGACCAGCCGTCTTTTTCAAATTCGCTCGCAAGCCAATCAAGAAGCGGCTGGTTAGCGGGTTTCAAGCCAAGACTTCCAAAATTGTCCGGACTGCGGACAAGGCCGGCACCGAAGTGCCAATGCCAAACCCTGTTCGCCATGACCCGGGAAGTGAGGGGGTGACCCGGTTGTGTCATCCAGCGGGCGAGTTCAAGCCTGCCGCTGGAATTGCCAGGGATCAACGGTGTTTCGGAGGATTCGATCGCGCGGGGAAAACCACGCGGTGCGTTGGCACCCAAGGTGAGGTAGTTTCCCCTCAAATGCACCTTGAGGTCTGTGATTGCCCCCTCGCTGGCCGCCATGGCCATCGCTTCGGGGGGCATCTCCTTCTCGGCTTTGGCCACCGTTTCGGCGAGTGACTTCGCAATGGACTGGTCAGGCAATTCCAAAAGGGGAACGCGGTCCTTGATCGCGGTAAATGGCCCCCGATCGCTCGCAATGATCCGAATGATTTCGGCTTCGGTGGAGGTCGGTGCCGTGGGGTTTGCCTTCAGCCATGCCATCCAGGCTTTCACCAGATCGACGGGAAGGCCATCGTCTTTCGCGGCCATGGCAGGATTGACCGGCAAGGACTTGATTTCTGGTCGTGGGATGATGGCGAACTTGTCTATGTGCGGCACCGGCCCGTTGCGCTCCATTCTCAGCCGATGCGGCCCTTTTTTAAGGCTGAGAATACCGGCCACGCTCCAACGCTGAGACTCCGGAGTCCATGACCCCGTGACGGCTGAGGCAACATTGTCAAATTCCGCCGAGTTATCAAATTTAAGGCGTACTGGACGGGAATCAGCCGCCGCATGTCTCACCTCAACTTGATAAATACCCTCTGAAGGTGTTTGGAAATCAAACTCGGCGTAATTTGGCACCTTTCCGGCGTTGTAAACGACGCCGATGCCTTGTCCGTAGGTGGTGAAGTCCCTGACCAAATTTCCACGCGCGTACTGTTCGGCTTCCAAGATGACTGATCCTGGAATTGGTCCATGCACCATGCGAGATGCCGGTGACGGGTTGGAATCCGATGAATCGGCCACTTTTTTGGCTGCCTTGATGGCTTTCAGTTGCAAGGGGATGTTGGTTTTGAGTCGGTCAAATCCCTGATTCACATGATCGTCCAAGTTCTTGCGCTTGGATTGGATTTCCTTTTCCGCCCTTTTGCGCGCCGCGGAAGTCGCCTCATCGGAGACAGGTCGTTCATTCCACATGGCGACCACCTTGAAATTCGCCATGGTCTTCGTGCTTTTGAAAATGCCGGCCAAGGAATAGTAATCGGCTTGGGAAATCGGATCGTATTTGTGGTCGTGGCATCGCGCGCAGCCAAAAGTCATTCCCAAAAAGGCACGGCCGGCGGTATCAAGCTGTTCGTCAACGATGTCCATTTCCATTTTGCGCGGATCATCTTCCGCCAGCATCTTGGGGCCGATCACCAGAAATCCGGTGGCCGTGATGTTCCTGTCTTTTTCAATTGGATCGCTCGCTGGAAGTAGATCACCAGCGAGTTGCTCCATGATGAACCTGTCGTAAGGTTTGTCAGTGTTGAAGGCATGAATGACCCAATCCCTGTAGCGGAACGCGTTGGCGTGCGCCATGTTCTCATCCATGCCATTGCTGTCCGCGTACCTTGCCAGGTCGAGCCAGTGCCGGCCCCACTTTTCGCCGTAGGCTTGGCTGGCCAGGAGCCGATCGACCACTTTTGAAAACGCTCTAGGTGATTTATCTTGGACGAATTCCCGCACCTCCTCGGGCGTTGGTGGCAAGCCCGTGAGATCGATCGTGGCACGGCGGATGAGCAGGTGGCGGGGCAAGGGGGAAGATGGTTTCAGCCCCTTGGCTTCCAATCCCGTGAGTATGAACTGGTCGATCGGGGACTGGCACCACGACGAGATATCGCGAACTTGGGGTGGGCTTGGGTGCGATAGAGGCTTGAACGACCACAGGGCAGGGGAGTTTTTATTCGATCCAGCGGTGGTTTTGTTCGAGGGTTCGGAATCGGATTTTCCCGGCCAAGGCGCTCCCGCCTTCACCCATGCCCGGATGGCCAGAATTTCGTCCTTGGCCAATTTCCCCTTGGGGGGCATCGCATAAGGTTCACCTTTTTCGATGACTTGGCAAATGAGGCTTTCATCCGGTTTGCCCCTGACTATTGCGGGACCGCTTTCGCCGCCTGTCAGCAGCGCGGAGATGGAATCGAGTCGCAAGCCGCTTTTTTGCTTTTCCGGCCCGTGACAAGACAAGCAATGTTGGGCAAGAACCGGTCGGACTTTCTTCTCAAAGAAATTGTGGTCGATCGCTTGAGCTTGGAGGTTTGCCCAGGAACAGGAAATTATCAAAATGACGCCAAGTCGTTGCAAAAAATAGTGGGGCATGAAGGTTCCCCTTTGATCCCAGCCCGGGACCATGCATGCGTGAGGAATCTTAATTTACCCTATTTTTTTGAGGCAGGTCAACCGGCTTGGCTTGGCCTGGCCAACGAACCGCGCCTCAGCAATTCATCGGCCATTGTGCCGAGGAGCAAAGCAACCCCTATCACCATGAATTCTAGATCGGAAGGGATTCCGGCAAAAATGACAAGGCTTCGGAGTAATGGCAGGATGGCCGTTCCGAGTGCCAACCCCAAAATGCTTCCCTCGCCACCGCGGAGGCTGAAACCGCCCAAAACCGCGCCGGTGATTGCGTACAGCTCGTACCAGTTCCCGGCGCTTGCCGGGGCGGCTGAAGGAACCTTGACCAAAAAAAGAACGCCCCCCAATGCTGCCAGAGTGGAGCAAATCACATAGCAGGTGATTTTGTGGGCGGCCGTATCGATTCCCGCGTAGCGTGCCGCCTGCTCGTTGAATCCCAAGGCATGAATTCGCCGTCCGAAAGCCCCGCATTCAAGTGCCACGAAGGAAATGAAACCCAACAGCAGGAATAGAACGAGGGGGTTGGGGATATCGAACCATGCAACTCCCGTCCATTCTCCCAATGGCAAGTTTCCCTTCTGCAAAGTTGTCAACCATGAAAGGTTCTCCGGGCTTGTCAAACCGATGTTTCGGGAGGAGTCGCGCAGCAGGCGCGTGCTATCGGACCATCCATTTTTCATGCCATCGAAAAGGACATCAAACCTAACTTGGGTCAACAATTGGGAAAGACCCCGGTAAATGAACAGCCCGCACAATGTCACAATGAACGGCTGGAGGTTCAGTCGGGTGATCAGCAATCCATGGGCCAAACCGATTATCGCCCCCATAAACAAGACGGCTCCAAAGGCGAGCCAAGGAGGGCCATTATTTTCAAGTATCAGGCCAAATGACACCGCTGACAGGCAGACGACCGACCCGATGGAAAGATCGATACCCCCCGTCAGAATCACGAACCCGACGCCCAGCGTTAAAATTCCCCACTCGCCGATGCGGCGCTCAAGGTTTTGGTGATTTTCAGGGGTTCGCGCCTGAGGGTCGGAACTCATCAGGCCGAAATAGATGATGGCGACAACCGCCAGCACACCCAAGACACGGTTCATGTTGCCGTTCCCCCCGGGGTCGAGCCCGTGGCCAGGCGCATCACGGCCTCCTCCGACAAATCCTGCCTTGCCAACTCTCCGGCTATCGAATGCTCATGCAAAACAAGGACGCGGTCCGAAAGTCGCAGCACTTCCTCAAGATCGCTTGAGATCATG
>CAWUNZ010000203.1:0-6211 GCA_963923445.1 uncultured bacterium | reverse complement strand
TGGCTTCATCCGCGGCCTTCTTGGAATCCTCCGCCTGCTTTTTCGCCTCATTCGCGGCCTGCTTGGAGTTCTCCGCCTCCTTCTTGGCTTCATCCGCGGCCTTCTTGGAATCCTCCGCCTGCTTTTTCGCCTCATTCGCTGACTTCTTAGCATCGTCAATATCTTTTTGATTTTTGTCGGCCTGATTTTTGGCGTCTTCCTGCTTCTTTTTCTCCGCGTCATCTGCGGCTTTCTTGTCTTCCGCGGATTTTTTCGTGGAATCGGCCCTTTTTCTTCCATCAGCACCTGACTTTTTGGAAGATTTTTCCGCTTCCTTCTTCGACTTGTCAGCTTCTTTTTTGGAATCGTCAGCTTGCTTCTTCGACTTGTCAGCCTCCTTCTTTGAATCCTCCGCCGCCTTTTTGCTTTTTTCGGCCTCTTCCTGGCTTTTCTTGCTCTTATCCTGCTTGGCCTTGTCGTTGGGATCCTTCTTGGCTTCTTCAGCGTCCTTCTTCGCCGTGTCAGCGTCGCTCTTCGCCTTGTCAGCGTTGTTCTTCGCCTTGTCAGCGTCGTTCTTCGCCTTGTCAGCGTCGTTCTTCGCCTTGTCGGCGTCGTTTTTCGCCTTGTCGGCCTTGTCAGCGTTTTCTTTCGCGGCGTCCTTTGCCTCTTTCGTAGAATTTGGATCGTTATCAACTTTGGTTTTATCGGCGTCAGCAGCCTGCTTGGCGGCATCGGCATCATTCGCCGCCTTGTCAGCATCCTTTGCCGCCTTGTCGGCGTCCTTGGCGGCCTTGTCGGCGGCCTTGGCGGCGTTTTCCCCGGATTTCTCGCCCGCCTTGAAGGCGTCCTCGAGTTCCTTGGTATCCTTTTCCGTTTTCTGGAGGTTGAAGAACCGCGACCAAGAACTGACACGGGCCTTGATCTTTTCCGCCAGGCGGACTTCCGCGTCCTCCATGGCGTCGGTTTCAGCCGCCAGATCGGTTTTCTTGGCGTTGACCTGCTCATCGATCGTCGGCTTGATCGCAGGGTCGGCGGCGTTGGCTGATGCCGCCTCCAAGGCCGCGATTTCCGCCTCGAGGTCG
The DNA here is from genome assembly GCA_963923445.1 of uncultured bacterium. Taxonomy (GTDB): domain Bacteria; phylum Planctomycetota; class Planctomycetia; order Gemmatales; family Gemmataceae; genus REEB421. The sequence goes on along the minus strand of CAWUNZ010000203.1, from coordinate 5,150 downwards.
GCGATGGCCAGTTCGTGGGCCTTGATCTCCTGCTCCAACTGCTCGATCTCGGTCGCCGAGACGCTGAGGAAGTTGGCCCCGATCTCCATCTGCAAAAGCAAGCCCACCCACAGCATCTCGAAGTTGACCAAAACGCTCGAAAGCGTCTCGGTCATGCTCACGGCCTCCTCGTCCTTGGACCCCTGCCCCGTGCCGTACTTGAACTGCATCACCAGCGTGGTGGTGAGCATGCCGAAGACGCCGAGGTAGTACAGCATGCCGATGGGCAGCGGGAAACCCTCGTAATCCTCCTGGTTCAGGATCTGAAAATTAAACTTTTCGCGCATCCTCTGGATGGCGTAGTCCGCGCCCTGATAACTGAAGGTCGAGTTGTTGCCGTAGAGGATCTTGACATCGCCACCCACCTGCGTGGTGAGCATGCCAAGAACCATGCCGGCCGCCCCCTCCATCATCTCCCCGACACCGGGGATCTTGCCGATGGTGTTGGACAGGCCCTTGGTGAGGAACTCCTCCCAGTCGAAGATCATGGCGGCGCGACCGCCATAGATGTTGTTGTTCGATCCGCCGCCGATGATGAACGCGGTGTTGTCGCCCACCAGCGAGCTGAACTTGGTGCCGAAGACATCCTCGGGGTTGATGTCGGAGGCCTCGAATACCGGCTGAAGCCCGAGTTCGACGAATGTCCAGATGGGCATCGGTCAGCCCCCCTGGAAGTCGAAGTCGTAGTTGGGACGCAGCATCCTCTGCTGGCTCTCCTGATTGGAGACGAAAACGCTCTCGGAATGGATGGCGACCACGGGGGAGTCGGACTCGTCGGACATGAGGATCTGGTGGAAGTTGGCGGACGGGTCGCCGCCCTGCGTGAGGCTTTTCCAGCCGGCGATGTACATGTTGTCGGGCAGGGCGTAAGGGGGCATGTTGACGGAGTTGTAGACGCTGCCGACGATGACGGGCCTGTCGACATCGCCCTCCTCGAAGGCCACGACCACCTCATGGCCGACGCGCGGCCAGAAACACGAACCCCAGCCGTTGCCGGCCCACGACTGGGCGACCCTCACCCAGCACGATCGGCCCGTGGTGGCGGCGGTCTGGGCCGCCGAGGCGGTGCCGCCGGAGGTGGAGGAGATCTCGCTTTCAACCGCCGCGGCGATCTGCCCGGCCGCCCCCCTGTCCCACGGGAAGGCGACCTGCACGCGGCCGTACTGGTCGATGTTCATCGGCGGCGGACCCACCACCGTGGCGGTGCACACCCCGCCCACGCGCGGACGGCGCCTGGGAGGCCAGTGCGCCTGCGGAAGGCCCAGGGGCGCCAGGTCGGCGGACCACTCCCTCACCAGAGTCGATGCCTCGCCGGCCCAGTAACGGCCCTCCACCTCGAGGCGGTGGGTGGCCGAAACCGCGATCCACTGGCCCGACTGGGTGGGGTGGCCGGAAAGCTCCATCGCGTGCCCGGCGGTGACCTGGGGGCAGTTGCCCACGGCCCGGGCGCGAACGGACCCTGAAGCCGCCGCGGCGGCGACGATTCCGGCCTGCCTCTCCTGGGCGGTGTACATGTTGGCGATCGCGGTGGTGTCCTCGCCGCCGGAGGCGTTCACGGCGTCGAAAAAGCGGGTGGCGGACTGGCCGTCCTCCTCCCACGGGCCGGGGTTGCCCGAGGGGGTCAGGCTGATGGAGGCGGCGGAGACGGCGGAGGGGGCGGAGGCCTCGTAAGCCAGCGACTGGCCGTAGACCTGCATGTGGCTGCCGCCCACCTGGGCCGCCGTGGGAACCTGGCGCTGGGTGAGGATCCAGGAGCGGATGAAGGTGGAGTCGCCGGTGCCTCCCACGGTGAGGTCGTAGGGGACGGTTCCGACCGAGGGGACCTCGGGAGTGGTGTCGGTGATGACAAGCTCGTGGTTTTCCAGCGAGTGGGTCCAATAGTGAATGAAGCCCTCCTCGGAGCAGAGCCTGAGGAAGAACTCGAGGTCGGTCTCGCGGTACTGGGCGCAGGTGACACGGGAGGGGGGCGCCCCCGTGAGCTGGAACCGGGCGCCGCCGGCGGGTTCGAGCAGCACGCGGATGATGTCGACGGCGGTGGCGTTTTGGAATATGCGGGATCTCTTGACCAGGCCCAGAAGCGACAGGCGCGGGGCGAGCACCATCCTGTAGTGGTCGAGGACGGAGTCGGAATCGAGGAGGGAGAGGGAGGAGACGATGCCGTGGTACTGGCGCGACCCGCCGCCGGGCAGCGAGACCTCGGCGCACGCGGCGCTGCCCATCAAGGTTGCAAAAGGGACCTGGGAGCCCGCGGAGGCGACGAGGTCGAGCGTGAACTCGAAGGTGCCACCCAGGGTCTCGCCACCCGAGAGCCTGACGGGCAGGAGGGTGTTTTCCTCCAGCACGGTGAAGGCCTTGAGGGGCGAGTTATCCTGGGTGAAGGCCGGCACGCTGGTCACTCCCGCGGATTAGGCGAGTTTATCAGGCCGCGGGGGCGGTCCGCACCTCGATCTCGTACAGGCAGCCTTCCGCCTTGCCGGCGCCCAGGCGCACCCCGGTGACCGTGCCGCCCTCGGCGACGGCGGCAAGCAGCCTGCGGGAAATCTCGGGCAACAGCGTGGTGTTGATGATCTTGTCCACGATGCGGGCGCCGGATTCCGCCTCGTTGCAGCGGCCCAGGATGGCGGCGACGACGGCGTCGTCGTACTCGAAGGGCGCCCGGTACGACTCCTTGAGGCGGTCGGCGACGCGGGCGAGCTTGAGCCTGATGATCTTCCCGAGCACCTCGGGGGTGAGGGGGAAGTACGGAACCACGGTGATGCGGCCCAGGAACGCGTCCTTGAACGACTTGAGCAGCTCGGGCCTGATGGCGTCGCGAAGGGCGTTGGAATCGGGCCGGGTGTCGGGGTCGGCGCAGAGCTTGAGGATGAGGTCGGTGCCGGCGTTGGAGGTGAGAAGGATGATGGTGTTCTTGAAGTCGGTCTCAAGGCCCTTCTCATCGGTGAGGCTGCCCTTGTCGAAGACCTGGAAGAACAGGTCGTGGACGGCGGGGTTGGCCTTCTCGATCTCGTCGAGGAGGACAAGGCTCGAGGGCTTGCGGCGCACGGCCTCGGTGAGCACACCGCCCTTGCCGTATCCGACAAGGCCGGGAGCGGGGCCGGTGAGGCGCGAGACCATCATGTCGGACTTGTACTCGGACATGTTGATGACGGTGAGGCTGGTCTCGCCGCCGAACATGAGCTCGGCGAGGGTGATGGCCGTTTCCGTCTTGCCGACGCCGGAGGGGCCCACCAGCATGAACACGCCGATGGGCAGGCGCGGGTCGCTGAGGCCGGCGCGGTTGGTCTGGAGCCGCTCGGCGAGGATGTCCATGGCGTGATCCTGCCCGACGACGCGCTTCTTGAGCGTGTCGGCGAGCTTGAGGATGTTCTCCACCTCGTTGCGGACCATCTTGCCCAGGGGGATGCCGGTCCAACCGGAGATGACCTCGGCGACCACGGCGCCGTTGACGAAGGGATGAACCAGGGGGCTCTCGCCCTGCACCTTGGCCAGCTCACCCGAAAGGGCGACCAGCTCGGCGCGGGCCTTGTCGGCGTCGACGGGGGGCGACTGGGGCGCGTCCTTCGCGTCGGGGACCCCGATCCTCTCGAGGATGGCGCGCACGCCGTCCACCTTGGCGGCGATCTCCTTCTCCTTCTCCCACTGGGCGGAAAGGTCCTTGCAGCGCTGCTCCTCGCGCGCGAGGCGCTCGTCGATGTCGCTGATCTGCGCCTTGTGCCCGATTCCCAGGTTCTCCTCGCGTTCGAGCGACTTGCGGGCGACCTTGAGCTTGTCGATCTCGCGGCGGCTGTCCTCGAGCTGGGCGGGGGTGGTGGACTGGCTGAGCGCCACGCGGGCGCACGCCGTGTCGATCAGGCTGATCGCCTTGTCGGGGAGCTGGCGGTCGGGGATGTAGCGTTGCGAGAGGCGGACGGCCTCCTCCACGGCCTCGTCGAGGATGCGGACCTTGTGGTGCTTCTCGAGGGAACCGACGATGCCGCGGAGCATGGCGATGGCGCGGGCGCGGTCGGGTTCGTCGACCTTGACGAGCTGAAAACGCCTCTTGAGGGCGGGATCGTCCTCGAACGACTTCTTGTACTCGTCGAAGGTGGTGGCCGCGACGGTGCGAAGCTCGCCGCGCGCCAGGGCGGGCTTGAGCAGGTTGGCCGCGTCGCCGCCGCCGGCGCCCATGAGGGTGTGGGCCTCGTCGATGAACAGGATGATCGGCGTGGGCGAGCCCTGAACTTCCTGGATGACCGACTTGAGCCGGTTCTCGAACTCACCCTTGACCCCGGCGCCGGCCTGAAGCAGCCCGAGGTCGAGCGAGCGGAGGCTCACCAGCTTGAGGGGATCGGGGACATCGCCCGAGGCGATGCGCAGGGCGAAGCCCTCCACCACCGCCGTCTTGCCGACGCCCGCCTCGCCGGTGAGGATCGGGTTGTTCTGGCGGCGGCGGGTGAGGATGTCGATCACCTGCCGGATTTCAAAGTCGCGGCCGATGACCGGATCGATCTTGCCCTCGCGGGCGCGCGCGGTGAGGTCCTGGGTGAACTGGTCGAGGCTGGGTGTCTTGGAGCCGGTGGCGGGTTGGCCGGGCGCCCCGGGGGCGGCGGCGCCGCCGGCGGAGGCCATGGCGGCAACCGGGGCGCCGGGATCCTCCTTGCTGTGGGCCAGCAGAGTGGGCAGGTCGCCGGCCACCTTCTCGCTCGAAAGCTTGTTCAGCTCGGAACTGACGGAGCGGATGCGCGGCCCCAGGTCGCGGTCGCCGATGAGGCAGGCCAGCAGGTGGCCGCTGCGGATGCGGCCGGCGCCAAGGTCGATGGTGGCCATCAGCCACGCCTGCCGGATCCAGTCGGGCAGTTCGGGGGAAAGCTGGGGCGCCCGGCCGTTGCCGGTCTTGAAGCCGTCCATGGCGCGGGTGAGTTCCGCGCGCACGCGGCCCTTGTCGAGGTCGTAGTGGCGAAGGATGACATTGATGTCGCTGTCGGCGGCGTCGAGCAACTTCAGAAGCCAGTGCTCGACCTCCACATTGAAGTTGGTGCGTGACAGGCACAGGCCGGCGGCGGCCTCAAGCGACTTCAGACAGGTCTCGTTGAGCTTCTCCGTCAGCGAGCGCAGGTTTGTTCCGGCCATCA
>CAWUNZ010000202.1:0-6265 GCA_963923445.1 uncultured bacterium | reverse complement strand
GCCAGCCCGATTTGCTTGAGGTTGTTGAGGCATTGGGCCCGTGCGGCGGCGGCGCGGACTTTCTGGACTGCTGGAACCAGTAACCCGATGAGCACCGCGATGATGGCGATGACGACAAGCAACTCGATGAGCGTGAAAGCCCGACGGCGGGGGTTGGGGTGCAGGTTCATGGGGGAAAACCCTCCAAGGTTGAAAAACCGATTGGAGGCGCATCGCTTACGGGAGTGGCATCGCCACGGCGGTTGCTGAGCAGCCTGACAAGAGCTTATTGAGACTGAGTCTCACTCTCTTGACATTGAGTATCATACCAGTACTATTTCTGATGCCAAGGCCACTCGCCTTCTTTTCGGAATCTGCGCGTGACGGAACAAAACCAGCCGAAACCTGAAATTCAGGACGGAAAACAACCAAGAATCATCGATTCAAACGAGTTGTTCGGCTGCGAGAAAACCGTTCTCATCAGTCACGACGGCCAACTGTACAGGCTCAGAATCACAGGCCGAAACAAGCTGATTCTTCAGAAGTGACAAAGAAAAGGGGGAAGCGAAGACATCCTTCGCTTCCCCCGAAAAAACCAGGCCGGGGCTTGGTAAAAGGTCGTCCCCATCCTTTTACCAGGCCAGAATCGCGTCGTCCCATCGCGATAGAGGCCACTGCCCCGGCCCAGAGCCATGCCTTAGGAAAATAGATTTCCAAAAGGCTCATAATTACGATTCATTAATCTTACTGCGGCAACCGAAAAATTCAAAATTGATGACACCCGTCCAACTCTCATTACGCTTAAGTATAGATATGCTTTGATCAACTAAAACAAAAAATGGTTAAAACCATATGATTATAACCATTCATTGACCCACTTTTATCGCGTTGAACCAGCCTTGGCGTTTTGAATCAACACCGGCGGTTTGCCCGCATCGCCCGATTCGCTCGAGCTTTTCAGAATCGCCTTGGCCACATCCAAACCCTTGGTCACTTTGCCGAAAATCGCTTGGTGCCCGTTCAGGTGGGGTGAATCCGAAAGCAGGATGAAAAACCTGGAACAACCTGTATCGGCCTCCTCATCCCGGCAGGCGCCCACCATTCCAACCGCATGGCCCGCCTCGGGATTCGTCTCGTGGCGAAGCCAATAGCCCAGGCCACCGCCCGCCGTTTCTCCGGTCCCAAGAGGGCAACCCGCTTCCAACTGCTCCACACGCGCCGTCACCTGGCCGGAGTTGTCCACCAGTTCCTCCTGGCGAATCCGGTCGAACCGCATTCCCTTGTAATAGCCCGCCCTCGCCAAGGCGATGAAGTTCCTCGCATGATTGGGCGCCAGCTGGGGAAGCATGGTGATCTCAATCGGGCCCTGTTCCGTTTCCAACGAAACGGTCCAGATAATCTGCTTTCCGGCCTCGTCGCTGAAGCGGATATTGTCCCAGTCGTCACGCACCTGCCGCATGATCTTGAAAACAGATAGGCCCGTGAAAGTGGTATCGGGAGGCCGGTCGGCACCCGCGGGTGGCTGATCAGCCGGGCGAATGGCTTGGTCGAACGGCAGATGAACTGCCTTGGCGTCGAATTGCTTGGAAACCGGAGCGGCGTTTTTGGTTTCGGCCGTGGAGGCTGTCTGGACAGTGGATACCGTTTCAGCAGCGGAAGTTCCGGGCTTGGAAGAACCTGCTCCGCAACCAGTGAGGCCAGCCAGAGCGACCGGAACGATCAACCGGGCCCAATGGTTCGTGCTCATGCCCGAAGCCCCCCTTGGGCCGTCAGAAACCGGGAGGAGGCGCGTCGATCTCATCAAGCACGGCGCGCATCACCTCGATATCGGTGCGGCCCCGGTGATCGAAATTGCGACGCAAGGATGGATTTTGCTTGTCAGCCACGGTGCAGGTGAATCGCCATTCGTTGGCATTGGTCATTTCCAAGCGCTGGAAAACAACTCCCTTTCGAGCCAATTCCGCTTGAAGCGAGGCATAATTGTCGGCCGCGCCGGCATTGAACGAAGCGGCCGTGATGGCCCCGGTGGCTCCCGCGGCGGGCAATGCTCCCAAACCCGATCCCGGCTGAATGGGCTGGGGATTGGGTTGATTGGCCGGGGTGAAGCCAGTTGAGCCGTTTTGCTGCAACCGAATGGGCGGTAGGGCAGGACCCGAGGCGTTTCCGCCATTGCTGTCTGCCCCGGGGATGCGCAAGCCGCCAGAGCCGGTGGTCATCGCCGCGGGGCTTGTCGGCTGTGCGGGGGTGTTCCAATTTGTGGAGGCGGTGGCACCCGGAGGTGGCGATGGCGCCCGCGAGGGCAGGTTTCCCGCGGGAGCGGGGCCCAGAAGCGGGTCTCGTTCCGCGGATGCCCCCATTCCCGGAGCCTTGGCCGCCGCGCCGGGTGCGGAAGATGAGAAGGGAAAACTGGGCGGAGGCGGGGTCGCGCCGGTGCCCGCGGTGTTCTTGCAACCCGCCATGCCGAGGACGGCGCACAAGGCCGCAAGCCCCCATCCTTTCGAGTGCATGGCCACCTCCCAAACCTTTCAACGCTTGACCGGACCGCCGGGCCCGATAAACAAGCAATCTTTGAACTAGAGCGTCTAACGACGGCCGGAGTTGGTGACAATGGCAACTTTCCGCATCGCGGTGATTGGTGGCGACGGCATCGGGCCCGAGGTGATCGACGAAACGGTCAGGGTGCTGGAAAAGGCGGCCCGGCACGACCAGGCGTCCTTCGACTGGAACCACCTTCCCTGGAGTTCCACCCGATTCAAGCAGACGGGGGAAATGGTGCCCGACAATGGTTGGGATGTCCTGGCCCGGCACGACGCCATTCTGTTTGGCGCCGTGGGCCTGCCCGATGTGCCCGACCAGATTCCCGTGCATTCCCTGCTGCTGCCCATGCGCCGCAAGTTTGACCAGTATGTGAACCTTCGCCCTGCCTATCTGTTTGACGGGGTGACCTCGCCCCTGGCCAACAAGGCCCCCGGCAGCATCGACATGCTGGTCTACCGGGAGAACACCGAGGGCGAGTACGCGCCCGTCGGCGGCCGGATGTACCAGGGAACCGACGCCGAGATCGCGATCCAGTCGAATGTCTTCACTCGCAGGGGTTGTGAGCGCATCCTGCGCGCGGCGTTTGAGGCGGCCCGCAAGCGCACGCGCCGCAAGCTGACCTCCATCACCAAGTCGAATGCCCAGGCTTTCGGCATGGTGCTTTGGGACGAGTGCTACAACAAGGTCCGCGCCGAATTCCCCGATGTTCAATCCTCGTCCCTGCTGGTGGACGCCGCGGCCATGGACTTTGTCCGCAAGCCCGAGGCGTTCGATGTGGTGGTCGCCAGCAACCTGTTCGGCGACATCCTGACCGACCTGTCGGCCATGGTGGCCGGCACGGTGGGCCTGGCCTCCAGCGCCAACATCAATCCGGAGCGCAAGTTCCCGAGCATGTTCGAGCCGGTCCATGGCTCGGCGCCCGACATCGCCGGCAAGGGGATCGCCAACCCGCTGGCGGCGATTCTTTCGGGCGTGCTCATGCTCAGGCACCTGGGATTGGAGAAAAGCGCGCAGGCCACGCAGAACGCCGTGGTGGAAGTGCTCAAGGCCCGGGCGCCTCGGACTCCGGACCTGGGTGGCAAGGATGGCACCAAGGACATGTCCGAAGCCGTTCTCGCCTTGGTGTGATTCGCGGTATTTGACTTCAGAGATTGACAAGGCATAGGATAGTCCTCTCCGGAGGCTATCCTCATGCGTCGTCCCGTGCTCGCCCTGCTGCTCATTTCAGGGTTCTTGTGGCGCCAACCCTCGGCCGAGGCGGGGTGAGGGCAAACCAACATGCTCCAGGCGGCAGGTCTGCCGACCGGGGAGCATTCCCATTGCTCACCTTCCCGATCGGAATATTCGCGGCAACAACTACTTGAGTTGCGGCTTCAGGCAACCCGCATGGCGGTGAGCCTCAAGTCCTCCGGTGACGAGGAGTTGATGCGCGCGGCGATGACTTCCAGCGACCACAGGCACCGGGTGGCGGCGGCATTCGCCTTGGGCATGGGCCACAAGCACGATGAAAGCCTGATGATGCTCATGGAAGACCAGCACCCGTTGGTGGTTCAGGCGGCGCGCGAGGCGGCAACCCATATCTGCGCGGTGAAATTCAAGCAACCCGCCGCGGATTTCGGGCCTTTCCCCGGCGCTGACGCCGCCAACCGGACCGATTCCGCCGCGTTGTGGCGCCTTTATTTCGACAAGCAAGTCGCTCGCCTGGGCACGCAGTCGCCCGCACCCGCGGCCAAATCGCCCGCGCGCGAGACGGAAAACCTTGGCAAGGAACCCGCCATCACCCCCATCGGATTTGTCAGCCACGGTGGCGGCGAAAGCCGGGCAAAAGCCGAGATGACCGCCAACTCCGCCAAAAACACTGTCCGTGAAATCAGTTACGACGACGAAAGCATTCCCGGCATGCGAATCCGCCGAGTCACTGTCACGGCAGTTCCCGGTCGCTGAAAAAAATCATTTGAAAACCGCTGAACCCAACCGGGGTTGATGCGAATCAAGAAGAGCGGGCGTCGTCACATTGGCGATGTCCGCTTTTCTTGGTTGGTGTGCTTGGCGATTTCACAGGAGGGAAGGTCGGCTTTTTCCTGCCAGGCAAAATAATTTCCAGATTGTTGCAAGTTTCAGCCCGTCTCGTTGCAGCAAGACATGGCGGTGGTTTTCAACCCCGTCCAACACCCATGGAGGCTCTGTCAATGCGCAAAGGCCGTAATCCCAAAATCATGTCCGTGGACACCGCCAAGGAAACCATCAACTCCTACCAATCCATCGCCCGCCGATATCAGGCGGCATTCGCCGCACCACATGCGAACCTTGACGCCCTCAAGGAGCAGTTGGTTTTCGCCTTGCACGACGACCGCGACAACGGTCGGCAACTCAGTCCCGCCGCAAGCCTGGCATACGACTCCCTCAAATCGGCCGGCAAGTGGCCCAACATGGAAATGATGGCCCGGGATGCCGCCAACAGGGCCGTATCGGAATTCCTCCGAAATCCCCTCAAATGGCAAGAATATGAGTCGCTCGGCAGCTACATGAGGCGCGCCACCGATTTTCGGGCCAAGGACTGCCTCCGCGAAGAGTACCCGCACCTCGACGGGCGCGTTGAGAACGAGCAAGGCGTGGACGCGGAAGGCACCGCATGGAGCATTCTCGGCAGCAAGGCCGACACCCGCCAAGGGAGCGAGCAGGATGCCGAGGATCTCAAGACGCGCGTGCTGGGCATCATCAAGACCATGCCGGATCGCCGGAAGATCATCGCCACCGAAAGACTCCTCAAGCCCGACGGCATGACAGGCAAGGCCTTGGCCGAGCGCTTTGAGATGTCGGAGGGTTGGGTCGCCGGGGAACTGAGCAAGGCGGAGGCGATGATCCGGCAGGAACTCTCGATGGGCGCCTGAAAAACAGCTCGCGGTTCGTGGCCCCGGCGGGTTTCGTCCCCACCCGCCGGGGTTGGTTTTTTGACCAACCCCGGGACGATTTCTAAACCGCGCGCGCCAGGTACTCGGCTCCGGCCAGGCCAAGGCGGTCCACCGATTCCGTGAGCAGGTCGCGGTCGAATTCCTGACCCCGCAGGTCGACATGCCTGAGGTCGGTCATGGTTTCGCCCGCCGCGAGCAGGCGGAGGCCCTCATCACCGATGGAGCAACGGGCCAGGGAAAGTTCCTGCACCCGGGCCAACGCCGGGTGGTTGGCCAAAATCGCCATGCCCCGGTCGCCAATCGGGTTGTTGTCGAGCACCAGCGAGCGCACATCGGCAAGCCATGGTGATTCCAGCAACTCCGGCAAGGCGGTCGGGCTGATCCGGCAATCCGAGAGGTCGAGGCGCCGCAGGCGGAAAACCGGTGTCGTGGCGAACAATCCCGCCATTTCCCGGCTCCAGGGCATGTTGGCCAAGGATAACGCGGCCAGTCCGGCCATGGGTTCCGCCAGGGCCAGGGCTTTCAAATGGGTCCCCCCCAACCCCCATTTACGACCCTCGCGCTGTCCGTTGTGGCCAATGTCGAGGTCCTCGAGCGCCTTGGGACCCTCGCCGGCGGCAAGGGCCTCGAGAACCGGGGCGCCGATCCAGCAGTTGGAAAGCCCCAGGCGGGCGAGCGGACCGCCGGCAAGCGCCGCAAGCAATTCGCGCGTGGCGGTGGAGGTGAGGTTGTTGCCCGAAAGTTCCAGCCTGACCAGGCCGCTGGCCGTCACCGAAACCGCCAGGGCGCGGGCGCCCGCGGCGGTGATGCCGTTGGATCGAAGGTCGAGTTCCTCC
>CAWUNZ010000201.1:0-6341 GCA_963923445.1 uncultured bacterium | reverse complement strand
ATATCGTCAGCATCTTCGAGGCCGTCGGCCGCCAGCAGGCCGGCAAGCTTTCCGAGGCCGGCGTGCACAAGATCGAGTGCGAATCGTGCCCCGGCGCCGGTTCCTGTGGCGGCATGTACACCGCCAACACCATGTCCAGCGCCATCGAGGCCATGGGCATGTCGCTCCCCTACGATGCCAGCTTCCCCGCCGTCACCGCCGCCAAGGAACGCGAGACCTTCATCGCGGGCCAGGCGCTGGTCAACCTGGTCAAGGCGAACATCCGGCCCCGCGACATCATCACCCGCAAGTCGATCGAGAACGCCTACACGCTCGTTCTGGCGTTGGGCGGCAGCACCAACGCCGTGCTTCACCTCATGGCCATCGCCCGTGAGGCGCGCGTGGAATGGACCTTGGCCGACTTCGACCGCCTGGGCGCCCGCATTCCCCACTTGGCCGATCTGAAGCCGGGCGGCAAATATGTCATGTTCGACCTTCATCGCGTCGGCGGTACCCCCGCCGTTCTGCGCGCCCTGCTCGACAAGGGCCTGCTCCACGGTGATTGCATCACGGTCACGGGCAAGACCCTGGCCGAGAACCTGGCCAATGTGCCGAGCATCTACTCGAAGCCGCAGGATGTCATTCTGCCCTTTGAGAAACCGATGCACGCCTCGGGGCACATCGTCGTCCTCCACGGCAACCTCGCTCCCGAGGGGGCGGTGGCCAAAGTCGCCGGTCTCAAGAAGGTCACCATCACCGGCCCGGCCAAGGTTTATGACGGCGAGGAGGCCTGTGCCAAGGCGATCGCCGAACGCAAGATCGTGGCCGGCGATGTCGTTGTGATCCGCGGCGAGGGTCCTGTGGGTGGCCCGGGCATGCGCGAAATGCTGGCTGTCACCGCCGCGCTGGTGGGTCAGGGATTGGGTGAGTCGGTCGGCCTGATCACCGATGGCCGGTTCTCTGGCGGCACGCACGGCCTTGTGGTGGGCCATGTCTCACCCGAGGCGTACAAGGGCGGCCCTATCGGCGTGCTCAAGGATGGCGACACCATCACCATCGACGCCGAGGCCAAACGCCTCGATGTCCACCTGAGCCCGGCCGATTTGGAGGCGCGACTCAAGGCTTGGAAGGCGCCTCCCCTCAAGGCCGACGCAGGCGTGCTGCTGAAGTACGCCCGCACCGTGGGCAGCGCCTCCGAGGGCGCCATCACCTGCTGAGCCACAGCCAAGGCCGAATCAGGGCCGTGCCGTCACCCCGGCGCGGCCCTTCCTGTTATAGTTGAGGGATCGCGAACGCATTTCTTGAGGGTTTTTTCAGGCCATGAGCGACCAGTACATCTACACGATCGAATCCCTGACCAAGCTCTACAACAAGAAGGAAGTGCTCAAGAACATTTGGCTCTCGTTCTATCCGGGAGCCAAGATCGGTGTCATCGGCGGCAACGGCGCCGGAAAGAGCACGCTCCTGCGCATCATGGCCCAGGTGGACAAGGATTTCATGGGCACCGCGCGTCCCGCCCCCGGCGCCCGGATCGGGTTTGTCCCTCAGGAACCCCGCCTCGACGAAACCACCGATGTCCGGGGCAACATCGAGCAAGCCGTGGCACCGGTCCGCGCGCTCCTCAATAAGGAGGAGGAAATCGCCAACAAGATGTCCGACGCCACTCCGGAGGAAATGGACCAGTTGATGGAGGAACTGAACCGGGTTCAGGACAAGATCGCCGCCGCCGACGCCTATAACCTCGACCGCACGGTCGAAATGGCGATGGACGCCATGCGCCTCCCTCCGCCGGATGCCAAGCCTTCCCAACTTTCCGGTGGCGAGCGCCGGCGGGTGGCCCTTTGCAAGATCCTGCTGGAAAAGCCCGACCTCCTCCTCCTCGATGAACCAACCAACCACCTCGATGCCGAATCCGTCAATTGGCTCGAGTTGTACCTCAAGGATTTCCCCGGCACCGTCGTGGCGATCACCCACGACCGCTACTTCCTTGACAATGTCGCCCAATGGATCCTCGAACTGGACCGGGGTGTTGGCCACCCCTTCAAGGGCAATTACTCCTCGTGGCTGGAACAGAAAAAAGACCGCCTTTTCCGTGAGGAAAAGGCGGAATCAGCCCGCCAGAAGCAGCTCGACCGGGAACTCGAATGGGCCCGCATGGCCCCCAAGGGCCGTCTCGCCAAAAGCAAGGCCCGCCTGGCCGCCTATGAGAAACTCGCATCCCAGGAATATGACGAACGCGAGGAGGAACTCGTGCTCCAAATCCCCCCCGGTCCCCACCTGGGCGACCTGGTGGTCCGCGCCGAGGGGGTGAAGAAGGCCTTCGGCGACAATGTCTTGTTCGAAGACCTCAACTTCAACCTCCCGCGCGGCGGGATCGTCGGCATCATCGGGCCCAATGGCGCCGGCAAGACAACACTCTTCCGCATGATCGTCGGCGAGGAAAAACCCGATTCCGGAACCCTGCGTGTGGGTGAGACGGTCCTCCCAAGCTATGTGGACCAAAACCGCGACAGCCTTGCCGCCGACAAGACCGTGTTCGAGGAGACCACGGGCGGAACCGACACGATCATGCTCGGCAAGCGCAAGGTTCCTTCGCGCGGCTACCTGGCGCGCTTCAACTTCAAGGGATCCGACCAGCAGCGCAAGGTGGGCGAACTCTCAGGAGGTGAACGCAACCGCGTCCACCTGGCCAAGTTGCTCAAGCGCGGCGGCAACCTCCTGCTGCTGGACGAACCCACCAACGATCTCGATGTCGATACCCTTCGGGCGCTCGAGGAAGCCTTGCTCAATTTCGGCGGTTGCGCCGTGGTCATCAGCCACGATCGCTGGTTCCTCGACCGGGTCGCCACCCATATCCTCGCCTTCGAGGGTGATGGCAAAGTGATCTGGCACGAGGGCAACTTCCAGAGCTACGAGGAGGCCCGCAAGCAACGCCTCGGTCGCGACGAGTTGCCCAAGTTCCGCCACCGCAAGCTCACCTCCTGACCTCCGCGGGCCCCTCACCATGCTGGAACTCCGCGACGCCGTCAGGCATTACCGCCAAGGCCCCCGGGTGGTGGAAGCCGTGCGCGGCGTCAGCCTCAGGGTGGAACGGGGCGAATTCCTGTCCATCATGGGACCCAGCGGATCCGGCAAATCCACCCTCATGCACCTGATGGCCGGCCTCGACACGCCCACATCGGGCCAGGCCCTTTATCTTGGTCGTGATCTCGCCGCCATGTCGGACCGCGAAAGATCTATCCTCCGGCGGACAAAGCTCGCCGTCGTCTTCCAGTTCTTCAACCTGATTCCCACCCTGCTGGCATGCGACAATGTCGCCCTGCCCCTGCTGCTGGCGGGCACCCCCCGGGCCGAGGCCCGGCGCCGTGCCGAGGCGGCCTTGGGGCATGTGGGGTTGGCGCACCGCTCGGGCCATTTTCCTGACGAGATGTCCGGTGGGGAAATGCAACGGGTTGCAGTGGCGCGGGCCTTGGTCCTCGACGCCGATGCCATCCTTTGCGACGAACCCACCGGCAACCTCGATTCCGCCAGCAGCGCCCAGGTGCTCGACCTGCTCAGGTCGCTCGCCGACGAGGGAACACGCGCCGTGATCATGGTCACCCACGATGCCGCCGCGGGCGCCCGAGGTGACCGGCTTATCCGCATCCGCGACGGTTTGATCGAATCGATCGAAAAACCAAGACAAACCTGAGGGGAATCGCCGTCATGCTTTCCCTTTGGCGTTCCCTGGGCCTGGGTTACCTCCGGCGCAGGCCGTTGCGCTCGCTGCTGGTGGCGTTTTCCATCGCCTTGGGCGTCGCCACCTTGGTGGCGACACAATCGCTCAGGCGCGGAATCGTTCAGGGGAAGCGCGACCCATTCTCACTGGGCGAGGTGATCGTCACCAATGGACGGGCTGGTGTCTCCGCCGAATTGGAGCGCCAGGTCCGCGAGGCGGCGATCCCCGGTGTCGCCTCCGTTCACCCCTTGGTCATGGGAAGGGCCCTGATCGACTCCTCCCCGCCCCGCTCCGTGATGATCGTTGCCGCCGACTCCACCGACACCGACCCCGCCAAGTCCCTCGCCGGGCAAGGAATGGAAGTCCGCCTCTCCCCTTCATTCCAAGGGGTTCTGGGCCTGCTGAACGGGGTTCCAGTCGTGGTGGGTACCGCCATTTCGGACTCGACTGGAGGCCGTCCCTTCACAATGCGGGTTGCCGGCCAGCGGTTGCGCTGTTCACCGGTCGGCCAACTCCTGGTCACGGATTCTTCCCACCGCATGGCCGGCCTGGCCGAGACGGTCGTGGCCCTCCCGAGGGCACCGGCTTCCACCTTGCTCTATCCGGAAAAGCCGGGAACTTCTTCCCGACTGGACATCCGCCTCCATGCCGGGGTTCGACCGGAATCCGTGATTCCCGCTTTGGAATCCTTGGCAAAAGGCCGGGCCCAGGTCCGCACCGCCTCGGAAGAGGAAAACCTCGTGGGCGATGTCACCACCGGCATGGAACTGGGTTTCACCATCGGGGGAATCGGGTCCCTGGTGGTGGGACTGTTTTTGGTCTACAACGCCTTGGCCGTGAGCGTGGCGGAACGGCGCAGGGACATGGGAATCCTCCGCGCCTGCGGCGCGACCCGCGCGCAAATGGCCGGATTATTCTTGATGGAAGCCTCCCTGCTGGGGCTTGGCGGATCGCTGGCTGGCATACCCCTTGGCCTGGCCTTGGCCGCGGCAGTCAGCGGACCGATGAGCCAAGCCTTGGGGGAGGCATTGGGCCGGCCACTGGTGGGTGCCACCTGGAGCCTTCAGCCCGCCTTGGCCATTGCGGCGTTGGCCGGGGGAACCGGCACAGCCGTGCTGGCCGCCCTGATTCCCGCTCTGGAGGCTTCCCGGGAGGAACCCGTTGAGGCACTGCGCCCCAATCCCGGCCGCACCCATTCCGCGCGGTTCTGGTTTCAGGCCTCAACGGTCGTCGCGCTCCTTCTTTTCATGGCGGCACTCGTCTTTTTCCGCCACTGGTTGCCACCCCGGTGGGGTTCCTTCGGCGGCATGGCCATCCTTCTGGTGGCTGCCCTGCTCGCCACTCCGCTTCTGGCCCGGCTTGTGGGGCGCTTGGCCGAACCCCTTGCAGGTTTGCTGCCCGGCGTCGGGTTCAGGCTCGCCGTGGAAAACCTCGCCCGCGCGGGAGGGCGCACCGGCCTGGTGGTGGCGGCACTGGGTTCGACGGGGGCACTGGTGGTGCAGACTTCGGGGTTTTTGCTCACCACCCAGAACGCGGTCTTCTCATGGGTGGAAACCCGGGTTGGCGCCGACATGTTCATCACCTCGGGCAGCGCGTTTTCCAGCTACATCAACTCCGTCAGCATGGACGCCAAAGTCATCGACCGCGTTCGCGCGATCTTGGGAGACGATCTCCAATCTATCTTGGGTGTGCGGCTTTCGAGGGTGGATCATGGCGGATCCATCGTGTATCTCTTGGCCGCCGAAATGGGGCCCGATGGCCAAGGCGCGCCCGGGCACCTCGATTTTGTCCGCGAGGCGCGCCGGGACCCGGCGCGGTTCCGCGCCGGCGCGGCTTTGGCCTCCGACAACTTCGTCCTACGCCAAGGTATCCGCCCCGGAAGCAGCGTTTCCCTCACCGGACCGGACGGACCCTTGGATGTTCCCATCCTCGGCAGCTACATCGACTACACCTGGAAAGATGGAACCATCGTGGTGGACAGGGCCTGGTATGCCGAACAGTTCAAGGATCACCAGATCGACATTGTGGATATATGGCTGCGGCCCGGGGCCGATCGAGACTCATGCCTCTCGCGCCTGCGCGCCGGGCTGGATCCCGCCGACGGACTCTTCGTTCTGCCATGCGCTGCGCTGCTCGAAGAGGTGAGAACCCAGCTTTTCCGAGTCAACAACCTGGCATACGCGCAACAGGCTATTCTTGGGCTAGTGGCGCTGTTGGGCGTCGTCACTTCCCTCACCATTTCGGTTCTGGAACGCCGGCGTGAACTCGGATTGCTCCGAGCGGTCGGTGCCACGCGAACACAAGTGATGATCAGTGTTTTGGCCGAAGCGATGCTGATGGGCCTTGCGGGCGGGGTGCTGGGTCTGGTGGCGGGTTGGGCCTTGGAGTGGTACGCGTTGGAGGTCATGCTTTGGGACGAGGCAGGATTCCGGTTCCCGCTCATGTTCCCATGGGGGCAAGCCTTTTCAATGCTGGGGGCGTCGGCACTTTTTGCCACTTTGGTGGGTTTGTGGCCCGCTTGGCGCGCCGCCTGTCTCGATATTCCCGAGGCCGTCGCGGCCGAGTGACTTCAAACATCGTCACCGAGCGACCGGTGACGGCGGATCAGTCTTTCGGGCCCTGACCCGAATCCCTTTTCAAATCA
>CAWUNZ010000200.1:0-6389 GCA_963923445.1 uncultured bacterium | reverse complement strand
AACACCAGCCAATCGATTCCAGCAGCGAAAAGGACTTGGCTGAGGCCCACCACCGCCACCCGCGAGGCCGTTCCGGTGGTGAAAGCCCGGGTGAGGCACAACTGCCCCGCCGTGGCCGTGAGGCCCACTCCCGCCAAATACCATGGAACATTTCCATCCCAAACGGGGCCTTCGGGATATTCCCTTGGAAAAATCCAGAGCGAGGCGACACTGACCACCGTGGCCACGGCTGAAAAATGAGCCACCACCGACCGCGTGTCGAGATTCCCCAACCTGTTGAGGCCCAGCATGGCCAATGCCGTGGACCAGGCGGCGCCGAAGGCGGCGGCAACCGGAAGCCATTCCGGGGCACCTGTGCCGTTGTTCCAAGGTTGCTTGATGAGCGCCACTCCCGCCACTCCCATCAACGACGCCACCCAGACATCGGTTCCAGGCCGTTCGCCAAGCATGGGCCAGGAAAGAAGGGCCAGCCACACGGGAAAGGTGTTGGTGATGGTGAGGACCTCGGCCAAGGGCATGTGCGTGAGGGCATAAAAGGTGCACACGAGGCTGACAGACCCTGAAAGGCTCCGCACCCACAACATTCCGGGACGCAGAAACACCAGACGCGCCCCGCCCGCCACGGCCAGAACCAAGGCCAGCACGAATGCCACCCCGCTGCGCGCGATCGCCACCACCTGCCAATCGACCCGGTCGCCCAGCGCGTGGGCCAACGCGCTCATGATGCTGAAAACAAAGCTGCCCAGAAGCATCCAAAGTCCGGCAGTGACGGCGTTTCGACTATCGGGGGCGGAATGGAGCATGATGATCGAAGGATACCAATCGAGCCGGCAGGAACCACCGGCAATCGGCCCGCAAGGTTTTCCCGGCCCGCAAGTCTTGCCAGCTTTCAGGTTCAATCATCGGCACCATTCCATCGCCTGCCTGCCCATCGGCAAGGAAGGAGCCATCCTTTGGTTGTTGAATGAAAAGGCTTCAGGAAGAAGTCCGGGGGAACGGGCATGAAGTCCATCTTATTGGCCTTGTCGCTCACCTTTTGCGGCCAAGACCCCGTTTTCCCCCCCCCGGTTACCCTTCAGGAATTGGAAAAGGAAATCGGGGAAGGGATTCCCGACCAGCAAGTCACCCTTGATCAGTGCCTTGCCGTGGCCATGGAAAACCAACCTCGCATCCAGGCAGCCATGGCCAGCCTTCGCGCCGCCGAGGCGGCCCGAAAGGGTATTTATTCGCTCCGGGGCATCGCTCGCCTGTCCCCGGACCTGAAAATCCGCCAATCACAAGCCGACCACGGGCTGGAAGTGGCCCGCGCGGTCTTGCGACAGGAAACCGAGGACACCCGTTACGCTGTCAGGCGGGCATACATGACAGCAATCTACGCTGGCATTCAGGCTGACCGCCTCACCAAGCTTGTGAAGGCGCTCGAGATGGCCCGTGAAGACAAGGGCCTGGTCGGAATCGTGGTTGAGGAATTCGCGGGTATCGGCACCCGCATGCGCATGGCAAAGGCCAAGGCGCGGAACAACCAGGCCGTGGCGCAGGTGGGCCGGCTGAAGGCGCGGTTCCTCTTGCTCGAGGAAATGGGCGGCAAGGCGGCCATCGGATTCCTGCCCGATCCCGCCGACACCGTCCTTCCCAAGCCGGTGGTGAAAATCTCGCTGGAGGATTTCGAGTCACTCATGGAGGAGAACCGGGGGGAACTCAGGTTGGCCCGGGAAGGCAGGGAGATCGCCGCGCTCGAACTCGAGGCGCAGCGCCGGACTCCCCCTTTTCGGTTGATCAACAACTCGTTCGCCTCATTCTCCGGCAACAATGCCCCACCGGTGCCGACGCCCGAGCGGGGCGGCGAGTACCGCCCCGGAGCCATCAATCTGGAGATGCCGCCCAATTTCGGTGGTCCCAAGCGCGATCGCGTGGGTCGCGCCGCGGCGCTTGCCGATCGGGCCACCCTGACGGAAAACACCACCCGCAACCTGACCAAGCTCGAGTCACGCGTGACTTACCTGAACCATCGGGAAACGGAAAGGCGCATTCAGGCGGACAAGGCGGCCATCAGCGAGGCCAGGCTGATCTTCAACCGTGTCACCCGCAAGCCGATGTCATTTTTGGACGGCCTGCTTTTGGGAGACTCCGTAGCCTTGCTGGTGGAGTACGAGGAACTGCGGCTCAAGCGGGCCCTCATCGCGATCGAGATGATGCGCGAGACCTGCGGGGCCCTTGAGATTCCCTTTGTTCAGCCGAGCGCCGACGAGGCCGACACGACCATCGGCGGGTGAGGGAACCGATCACCCTGGGCCCTTGCGGAACAGTTCGCCCATGGGGGCGTGAAGCGGGGCGTTGGTGGCGAATGAATCCGGCTGAAACGGGTCGAATCGGGTTCGAGGGCCGGCGATGTTGCTGACCTGCCCGCCTGCCTCGCGAACAAGCACCGCTCCCGCCGCCACATCCCAGGCGTGGCTGTCAAAAGCGTAGAACATGTCGGCCCGACCGCAGGCCACATAGGCCAGGTGCAGCGCCGTGGAACCTGTCCGCCTGAGCGCCCGCGCCGCGACCGAAAAATGCCGCCACCAGTCGAAAAGGAACTCCTTCTCCTTGCAGTCGTAGGGGAAACCGGTGGTCACCATGGCGCGGTTCAGGTGCTCCGTCGGGGTCACGCGGATGCGCCGGCCATTGAGAAAGGCCCCCTGCCCGGCCGAGGCGCTGAACATCTCGTCGCGCACCGGGTCGTACACCACTCCCAAAACAAGTTCGCCCGCCACCTGAAGGCCGATGCTGACGCAATAAAAGGGGAAGTCATGGGCGTAATTGCTGGTTCCATCCACCGGGTCGATGATCCAGGTGGGCGGCGCCGAGGGGCCGGGATCTTTTTCCTCGGACCCACCCTCCTCACCCAAAAACGCGTGGCCGGGAAATCGGCCCGAAAGAAACTCCACGATGGTGCGTTGCGACTCCAGGTCGGCGTCGGTCACCAGGTCGTTGAGTCCCTTCTCGCGGATGGAAAAGCGTGAACGCCAGCGCATGAGCACCGCGCCGGCCAACCTGCCGGCTTCAATGCCGGACTCAAGCCAGGCGCGGGGAACGGTCTTGTCTGTCGCATCCATGGGCTTTTCCTTGCCGAAATGATCACTTCTTGCCGATCGCGTACAGGGTGGTCCGGGTGCGCACGAGGAGCGTGTCGCCCACAACGGCGGGGCTTGCCATGCAGCCATCGGGCAATTGCCCCGTGCCCACAACCTTGTATTGGCGGTCCGCCGCGATCACATAGCCCTTGCCCTGGTCGTCGAACAGGTACAACCCGGCCTTGGCCAGAATGGGGGAGGCGTGGAACTTGTTGCCCAGCCTTTCCTGCCAAACCGTGGCGCCGGTGGCGGCCTCGAGGCAGGAGGCGAATCCCTTCTCGCTGGCGGTGAACAGCAGGTCGCCCCGGGCGATGATCGAGTTGTATTGGGTGGCTCCGCGGGCGGTTTTCCAAGCCACGGCGCTGTCGTCGAGCTTGCCGCTTCGCCCAAGCTTCACGGCGCCAAGGGCCCAGCCACCGTCGCCCGAGCCAAGAAAAACCAATCCGGAGCTGGCCTGGGGGATGGCTGAGGCGTTCATTCCGCCATGCTTCACCCGCCAGATCTCCTTGCCGGTGCGCGGTTCGTAGGCGATGGTGGACCCGGCCGAGGGGCAAACCAACTGGGGTTGCCCGCCCACCTCGATCAGCGCCGGGGTGGCATAGGCCTTCTTCATGTCGCCATTGTCGGTGCCGTAGTCGATGCCGCGGTCTGATTTCCAAACGGTTTTCCCCGTGGCGATGTCGAGGGCCACGACATATTGGAGATCGAATCCGTCGTAAATAATGAACAGCAGGTTTTCCCACAACAGCGGGGAGGAGCCGGCTCCGCGGTGGTGGTTGCACTTGAGGTCGGCGCGTTCCCACAGGATCTTCCCGCTGGCGGCGTCCACGCAGGCGGTGAGCGGCGAACCGTAGTGCGCGTAGATTTTGCCGTCGCGCGCCGCGGGCGTGCACGAGGCGTAGCTGTTGTACGGGATGCAGAACTGGGGTTCGGCAACCTCGCGAAGGAGGTAGTCGCCCGTCATCTTGCCCGTGGCCAAGTCAACCTTCACCAGGCTCAGCTTCTTGCCGTCGGCGGTGGCGTTGGTCAGCCAGACATTCCCCTGATGAACAATGGGGGAGGACCAGGCCTTGCCCGGCACGGGCAACTGCCAGACCACATTCGAGTCCTTGCTCCAGGTGGTGACGAGGTCGGAGGAGGAGGCGTCCCCCTTGCCCCCGGGACCACGGTACTGGTTCCATTCCTGGGCGGGGACTTGGAACAGGGTGACAGCCAGCATTGCGGTTAGGATCATGGCCTTGTCCTGAAGGAGGGAGGAGTGTCATTAGCTATCTTGGCGTTTATCCAACCAGAAACCAGTCCCCAGCCTTTTCATCGCAAGGCCATGATTTGACTTCATCCGATTGATTTTGAATAATCCTGAAAGAGGCCAGCGAATCAGGATTCCAGGAGCAGGGATCATGACCCGAGTCAGCAAGGAAATCGTCCTGGTTCTCCTGGGCACCGGAGCCGTTGGCACAGCCGCAGTCATCACGCCTGATGACGACACCCAACCCATCGCGCAAGCCGCGGCTGAAAAACAGACAGGCATCGGCAGCACGACCCACCGGGGCCCGATGTTCCACTTCCTTCCCATTTACCTCGGTGGCGGCACCTCAAGCCAGCGCATGGTCAAGGCGCCCATGAATGTCGCTTCCGCGCTGCCCCGGGGCGGTTTCGGTTCGATCGGTCGCGGCTTCGCCGCCGGTTCCTGAGAAACGATGCGCCGGGTTGCCACCCCGCCGCGACCCAACTGGCGGGAAACCGTCAAGCGTTACGGGATTGATTTCGACACTCCCGGTGGAAAGCCTTATTGGGATGAGTCCGTTTGTTATGAGCTGAATGTTGCTGAAATCGATGATCTTGAGCAGGCCGCCCAAACGGTTCACGACCTTTGCCTGGAACTTGTTGACGAGATCGTCAGCGACGAAATGTGGCACTTGTTCGACCTACCGGAATCATTCATCCCGATGGTTGTCCGATCATGGCGGGAGGAGGCGCCCTCGATTTATGGCCGGTTCGACTTCGCTTTTGGCACCGGCGGACCGCCAAAACTCCTTGAATACAATGCCGACACCCCCACTTCCCTCATCGAGGCCGCCGTGGCGCAGTGGTTCTGGCTCAAAGACATCGATTCGATGGGCGACCAGTTCAACAGCATTCATGAGAGATTGATCGAGTCCTGGAAGCGACAGGCGCCCGTCACGGGGCGACGGATCGCCTTCACGGGCCTTTCCAACCACCCGGAAGACCTGGCAACCGTTGAATACCTCCGTGATACCGCCATTCAGGCCGGACTTGAAACCCGCCTGCTCGACATTGGCGACATCGGCCACGACTCCCGACGCGGAGGGTTCATCGACGCCCGTGACGGTTCGGCGCTTCCCTGTGTTTTCAAGCTGTACCCGTGGGAGTGGATGCTGAAGGAACGCTACGGAGCCTTGCTGAGCGCCTCGCCGACCGTCTGGGTCGAACCCCCGTGGAAGTCACTCTTAAGCGACAAGGGGATACTGCCGCTTCTTTGGGAAAGGCATCCGGACTGCCCTTACCTGCTGCCCGCGACATTCGAGAAACCCGATTGGGACCATGTGGCCAAGCCCAGGCACGGCCGAGAAGGGGCTAATATCGAAATTGTCCGCGATGGCAGGGTAACCCACCGGACGGAAGGCCCCTATTCCACGGGGGAATCGGTTTTCCAAGCATGGCATCCTCTTCCCTCTTTTCAGGGACGATACCCCGTCATGGGTTGCTGGATTGTCGACGATGTCGCCTGTGGCCTGGGAATCAGGGAGGACGACGGTCCAGTGACCCGGGACCGCAGCCAATTCATCCCCCACCGCATGATCCGCATTTGAGGATGACCGCCCATGCAAAGACTTCAATTCGAGCGCCTCGATGAAGCGACCCGGGCATACCTCATCACGGCACGCCATGACCGCGGCACCTTGCTGCCGATCGCCGTCGCCAATGCACCCGGGGGCACCTACACCCTGCTCGGCATCTTGGGGATCTGCCTGCCTTGCGCCTATTTTTTCATTTTTTGTCCGCCGCTGGGCAATCCCCTCAAGGAAACCCTGATCCTGCTAGGCTTCATGCTGCCGGCTTTTTGGTTCCTGTTCTGGGCGTCGCGCGCGGCGTTCGGCCTCGACAAGTCATTCCGCTCTCCCAGGATGGTCCTTGCCGATGGCCGCCACCTCTGGAAATGCCAGGGTGCCACGGTGGACATTCACCCCCTTGAACAGGTCACGAATCCCGAATTGACGGTAACGGACAATTCCTGCACCCTCCAATTTC
>CAWUNZ010000199.1:0-6392 GCA_963923445.1 uncultured bacterium | reverse complement strand
ACCGCGATTTTGCCCGCACGCGGAGGGCCATGGACATGGGTTCCCGAAGGACCATCCTCCCTGCTTCTGGCCACGGCGACTGGCCAAGGGGATAGTTGAAGACATGAACTTTTCAACGGGAACCATCGCCAACTTGTTCTGGAAACCGCTGACCCGCCATGGGGATCCCCGCGGGTGGTTGCTTGAAATGTTCCGGACGGATGAACTCCCCGCCGGGTTTTCCCCGCTCATGGGGTATGTCTCGCTGACGGAACCAGGGGTCGCCAGGGGACCTCACGAGCACATCGGCCAGTCCGATTGCTTCTGTTTCATCGGCCCCTCGGATTTTGAAATTATCCTGTGGGACATGCGACCAGGTTCGCCCACGCACGGCATCATCCAGCGCGAACGGGTCGGTGCCAGTCGACCGATGTTGGTGATCGTCCCGCCAAGGGTGATCCATGGGTACAGGAATGTCGGCGACGGAATGGGGCTTGTCTACAACTTCCCCGACACGCTCTACAAGGGGCCGGGTCGCAAGGAGCCCGTTGACGAGATCCGGCACGAATTAAATCCGGATTCTCCTTATAAAATGGACTGACAAGCGCGCTTCCTAGGGCCGCGAGGCGCTCACCACGCGCCAGTGCCCCCCGCCGTCGCGAATGGCTGGCTTCACTTTCCAGCCGCGATCAACAAGCCAGCGCGCCACTTCCTCGCCCTGCCCGGCCCCCACTTCCTGAACCAGGAAACCTCCCGCCGGCATGGCGCTTTCCGCCTGAATGGCCAGTTCCCGCACCAGGTCCAATCCGTCCTTGCCTCCATCCAGCGCCATCAGGGGCTCCCGCCTCACTTCGGGATCAAGCCCGGGGATTTCACCCGATGGAATGTACGGAAGATTGGCCGTCACGATGGCGGGCGGCGAGGGGGTGGTGAGGCCTTCAAGGAGGGAACCATGCCGCCAGCGCGCGCGCCCTCCCAGCCCATGGGCCTCCGCATTGGCGCGGGCCACTTCCAAGGCACCCTCGGAGCGATCCACTCCGAGGCCGACCGCGTCCGGCGCGTGCCGAAGGATTGCCAGGAGAATGGCTCCCGACCCGGTTCCCACATCCACCACCAACGGGGCGGGAATCCCCTTCAGGCATGCCCGGGCTTCATCCACAACCAGTTCCGTCTCGTGCCGGGGTATCAGCACCCTGGCATCGACTTTTAATTCCAGACCATAAAACTCGCGCTTGCCCACAATATGGGAAACCGGTTCGCGGTCGAGCCGGCGCCTCACCATGTCGCGGAACCGCGACCTTTCCTCAGGCAGGGCCGTTCGCCCGTGCTGGGCGTACAGGTCGATCCGCCGACCGCCGATGGCCGTGGCCAAAAGGATCTCGGTGTCCAGGCGGGCCTCGGCGATGCCGGCCTGAGCCAGTCTGGCGGAAGTCCATTCCAAAAGGCGGCCGATCGTCCACTCGCCGGGATCGGCGCTCATTGCCCAGGCCCAACGGCCAAGCGGGCGAGACGCTCCTTGCGGTCGTGCTCCGCGAGTTGCGAGAACAGTTCGGACAATTGGCCCTCCATCACCAGGTCGAGCGTGTGGAGGGTCAGGCCGACGCGGTGGTCGGTGATCCGGTTCTGTGGGAAGTTGTAGGTCCGGATCCGCTCGTTGCGGTCTCCGGAACCGATTTGGGAACGGCGCATCTGCGACCGTTCCTGATGCAGCTTTTCCTGCTGGAGTTCAAAGAGCCGGGATTTCAGGATGCGCATGGCGCGATCGTAGTTCTTGTGCTGGCTGCGCTCGTCCTGGCACTTCACTTCAAGGCCCGTGGGGATGTGCCGGATGCGCACCGCCGATTCCGTCTTGTTCACATGCTGGCCACCGGCACCGCCGGCGCGCATCCGCTCCCATTCAATGTCCTCGTCGCGGATCTCAACCTGAACATCATCCGGTTCAGGCAAAACGGCCACCGTGGCGGCGGATGTGTGGATGCGCCCCTGCGCTTCCGTTGCCGGCACCCGCTGAACCCGGTGACCGCCACTCTCGTGGCGCATCGCCTCCCAGGCACCATCGCCCTTGAGCCCGAAAACCACTTCCTTGAAACCGCCCTGATCCCCCGGCTGGAAGGAAACCTCCTCCACCTGCCAGCGACGGTCGCGGGCGAACATCGTGTACATGCGGAACAAGTCGCCGGCGAAAAGGGCGGCCTCGGCGCCGCCGGTGCCGGCCCGTATTTCAACAATGCAGCTGGCGAAGTCGTCGTCCCCGGCGATCAGGACATCCTCAAGGGCGCGCTTGAGAGCACCCTCCTCCACTTCCAAGGCCGCGACCTCCTCCCGGGCCAGCTCCGCCATGTCGGGGTCGTCGCCGGCAGCCATGAGACGCGCCTCGGCGAGGCTTTT
This sequence comes from uncultured bacterium, assembly GCA_963923445.1. Classification (GTDB taxonomy): domain Bacteria; phylum Planctomycetota; class Planctomycetia; order Gemmatales; family Gemmataceae; genus REEB421. The sequence continues at coordinate 4,025 of CAWUNZ010000199.1, read as the reverse complement.
GGACAACTGCCTGTACCTGCGGTAAGGCTCAAGCTTCTTGGTGAGTTGGCCATGTTCACGGGAAAGGGTTGACAATCTGGAGCGGTCGGCGGAGACAACGGGGTCTTGCAGCAGGGTTTCCACCTCAGCAAAACGCGATTCCATGATGTCGAACGCCTCGATCATGGTTCCTTCCCGCGGAATTTCCAGCCCTTAAATGCAACCGCCCGCCCGGGAAAGACCCGGACGGGCGGACAGCTTGGAAAAAAACTAGTTGGCGCCTTCAGCCTTCTTTTTGCCGGAGAAGGCGGCGTACTTCTTCTGGAACCGCTCAACCCGACCTGTGGTGTCGACAAACTTCATCTTGCCGGTGAAGAACGGGTGGCAACCCGAGCAAATTTCCACCGTGATCGCCTTCTTGGTGCTGCGGGTGGTGAACTTGTTGCCACAACCGCAGGTCACGGTCGCTTCAGTGTATTCGGGATGAATGTTCTTTTTCATGGAAGCCTCACGCATCGGACAAAACATGATCATAGCCTCGGGTCCCGATGCCCACAAGTGGCCGGGAACACATCCGAAATGGGCCCTCATCGGCAGAACCGGCGCGAACGGAACCAGCAACTAATCTTTCACAACGGCGGAATCCCGGATTTGGCGTTGACTTGGGCACCCAATGTCCTAAGACTGATGAGACATAAGTTGTTCCGGGCATTCCACCCATCATTTGGGTTGATTCCATCCGCCGGCTTTGGCGGTTCTCCAGGAAAGTCTTGAATGGATTCGGTTGATCCGATGAGGATCCTCCGGGACCCCGAGGTCTACCTCGTTGGTCGCCAGGAAAGCCATCAGGCAGAAGTTGATCGTTTTCTGGCAGACCACGGTGTCTCCTGGCAAACGGATACGGATGTTGCCGGTGAGTCCCTCGTCGAAATAGCAGGCCGCGTCTGTTACATGAGCTTCGCCAAGCCGAGGCCAGGTGGCAACAGCGCCTACATCAATCACATTCTTGAGGTGGGCCACGGGTCGGTCCTCGAGCATGCGGTTTGGAATTTCCTGATCACCGGTGTAAGCCGTTCGTTCACGCATGAGCTTGTGAGGCATCGCGCCGGCATGGGATATTCCCAGCTCAGCCAAAGGTATGTGGATGAATCCGTCGCCGAGTATGTCGAACCCGATTGCATCGCGACGGATCCTGAATGCCACGCCATCTGGAAGCGAACCGTTGAGGCGGCGCATGCCGGCTATCAGGAACTGGTCACCCGGTTGTCGGAGCGCTTTTCGGACGAGCCGGACAAGACCCTGAGGCGAAAGAAGGCCAGGCAAGCCGCGCGCAGCGTGCTTCCCAACGCGACGGAAACAAAGATCTTCGTGACAGCGAACGCCCGCGCCCTCAGGCATTTCATCGAGATGCGTGGCAGCAGGCACGCGGAAGACGAGATACGCAAGGTCGCTGTGGCGGTCCTTCGAATCCTCCAGAACGAGGCGCCCAACCTTTTCGGTGACTACAAACTCGAGCCCCTGCCCGACGGAACATTTGAAGTCAGTACCCCTTTCCGCAAGGTGTGAACCACTCATCATGGCATCGTTCAACCGGCCCGATCCCAGACGGAATTTCCAAGGTGGGCGGAACGCCCCGCGCCCCGGAAGGCCGCCGCATGGCGGCCAGGGCCTGAAGCCCCGCGGGCCGTTTCGGAAACCCGCCCACGGCCCGAACGACAGGCCGCCCTTTTCCGACGACATGCTGCCCGAGGCGCCCCTTCCCGGGGAAAGCGCCATGCCCGGCGAGGGCCCCGGATACCGCACACCCATGCAACCAGGCGCCGAGACGGATGGAATACTCGAGCTTTCCAACAAGGGTCACGGCTTTCTCCGCTCCCCCAAGCGCGATTTCCTTCCCCAGCCCACCGACCCCTTCATCCCCATCGGAATGATTCAGCGATTGGGACTCCGTGAAGGCCTGCACCTCGCATGCCAGGCCGCTCCCGGCAACCGGGGACAAGGCCCCCGCGTGCTTCGTGTCGATTCCATCGAGGGCGTTCCCGCCGCGGATTTCCGGGCCCGCGAGTTCGACTTGCTGACTGCCGTTGATCCCACCCAGCCGATTCGCTTGGAAACCGGTGCGGAACCCCTCACGACGCGCGTGATGGACCTGCTCACGCCCATCGGCAAGGGCCAGCGCGGGCTGATTGTCGCGCCTCCCCGCACGGGAAAGACAATCCTGCTCCAGCATATCGCCAAGGCGATCAGCGAGAACCATCCCGAAATGCACCTGATGGTGCTTCTGGTCGATGAGCGACCCGAGGAGGTCACCGAGATCCGCCGAACCGTTCGCGGCGAGGTGATCGCCTCCAGCAGCGACCACGACGCCGCCAACCATGTCAGGGTCGCCGAACTGGTGGTCGAGCGCGCCAAGCGACTGGCGGAACAGGGGAAACAGGTCTTCCTGCTGCTCGACAGCCTCACCCGCCTGGCCCGGGCCTACAACAAAAACGTCGGCAACAGCGGCCGCACCATGTCCGGCGGCGTGGATGTCCGCGCCCTGGAGGTGCCCAAGCGCCTGTTCGGCTGCGCCCGCGCCTTCGAGGAAGGTGGAAGCGTCACCGTCATCGGCACCGCCCTCATCGACACCGGATCCAAGATGGACGAGGTGATCTTCCAGGAACTCAAGGGCACCGGCAACATGGAGCTTGTGCTCGACCGCAAGCTGGCTGACCGACGCATCTTCCCCGCCATGGATATCAGCCAATCCGGCACCCGCAAGGAGGAGAGGCTCATCCCGGCGGACGACCTGCGTCGCATCCACGCGATGCGCCGCCTGCTGGTGGACATGAACCCCGTCGAGGGCATGCAGAAACTTCTCTCCCGGCTTGCCCCTTGCAAGTCGAACGCCGAGTTCCTCGAAATGATCAAGCTGCCGCAAACGCCGAAGTGAGCGCGATTCAGAAGGCGAACGCCATGCCGATCAAGGCAACACTTTCAGTGGCCGACTTCGTCACCCCACCACCACCCGAAGCGTAAACCGCCATGCGGTCATTGACGATCCATTGAAATCCCGCACCCACCACGGTGGCATTGGTCGGAATCGTGTTCGGTATTTGTGGTCCGAACTTCGTTAGATTGGCGTCATTGATGTAGGCTTGAACAAACACTGAGAATCCCGGCAATAATTCCCGCTGCAGCGCAAACTGCCAGTTCGCCTGATAGTAATTGATGCCGAAGTTGTCCTTGCCACCGAAGACACCCACATTCCACTCAAACAGGAAATCCCAAGGGAGCGAGTGGTCAAAAAGCAGGTTGATCGATGGCTGAACACCCCCATCGAATGCCGGGGATGCCCAGTTGGTTTGAAGTGCCAATTCAACGCCAAAAGCAGGCAGATATAGCTCTTTTTTTTCATCAAATATGTGAATCTTCGTGTCGAATGTCAACGGGCCGAATCCGGTCACCTGGGGTTGGCCATCCGAGGCGAACTGCACCTGCGGAACGCCCGGAAGGAAAAGGCGGAACTCCAGCCAGTCGGTCACGCCATGCCTCAGCAGCATCTGGGCGCTGTAGTTCGAGGGACTGCCGCCCGATTGGCCTGAAAAAACCACCGGCAGCACCTCGATATAAGACCTGCCCGCCGGCAGGGTGAAGGCACTGTTGGGATAGTTCGCCGTGTCGGGTCCCGGACTGCGAATGGTGATCGAGCGGTCCTCAACCTCGCGCATGCGCCAGTTGAGCCTGGCAGGCGACCAGAAGGGAATGGGGGCGTCGGCAGGTGCCGGGGACTCCGAACCCATGGGAACGGAACCGGGTTCCTGACCGGAAACGGGAAAGCCGCGGGCAAAGGTCAGGAGTGCGATGGCCAATAGAAAGCGACAACCCGTTCGCATGGACTATCGCCCCGCACCTTCCAAATCTTCATTCGTCATCTTTATTCGGGCGGCACAACCGGCAAACTTGATCGAATCGTCAATCTTTGACAGGTCAGGTGGCCATCGATGAATCAGGCTTCGTGTTGTCGGGCAAGGACATCGCCTTGATCTCACCCATGACATCCACCA
>CAWUNZ010000198.1:0-6399 GCA_963923445.1 uncultured bacterium | reverse complement strand
CCCTCGGACCTCTCGGAATCGGGAACAAGGTCGGCGCGGATTCCCCGGATCCTTAAATGGCGCGCCGTCTCCTTTCCGATCGCGGCGATCCTGGCTCCCCTGAAAACCCTGGCATCCAGTCCCCGCGCCTCGAGGCGCTCGAACCAGGCCCTCACGCCGTTCGCGCTGAAAAACACGATCCAGTCCCGACTTCCGGCACTGTCTATGCAACTATCCAGAGCGGCCATATCCGGCGCCGGCCCGATACCCAAGACGGGCAGGTTGAAGGCCGTCGCGCCGCGTCCGGCGAGCATGGAAAGAAGGGGCTGCTCCTGCCCGGCCGGCCGGGTGGTGAGCACCACGCGACCTTCCAAGGCACGGCCCGACTGAACCGTCCGCTTGGCGGAGTCGCGCGCCACCTCGCCGACGATGGTGATCGCGGGTGCCCCGATTCCCCGAAGGCGGGTCTGTTCCACCACTGTTCCAAGTGTGGCTTCCAATCGTGATTCCTCAGGAAACGAGGCGCTCCCGATCACCGCCACGGGGGTTTCCAAGGGTTTGCCGTGCCTGCGCAACTGGTCCACCACATGGCCCAGGCGGGCCACCCCCATGTAAAAGACCAGGGTGCCGGGAAATCTCGACAGCATCTCCCAGTCGATCATGCTGCCCGGCTTGTCCGGATTCTCGTGGCCGGTGACGAACGCCACCGCGCTGGATGAACGGCGATCGGTCAAGGTGACCAATGCACCCGCCGCCGCGGCCAGGGCCGATGTCACCCCGGGAACCACCGTGAACCGGATCCCGGCCTCAAACAGTGGTTGCCACTCCTCCGCCGAGCGGCCGAAAACCATCGGGTCGCCCCCCTTGAGGCGAACCACGCTTTGCCCCGCGCAAGCGGCGGCGATCATCCGCCGAACGATGGCGCCGATGCGGTCGGGATGGCAGCCTGGCAACTGTTCGACACACTCCCAAACCGCTTTTCCCGGTTCCTTGGGCATGCAGTTGGAGGCAAGGCGGTCGTAAAGAACCAAGTCGGCATCGGCGAGGATTTCCGCCCCCTTGAGGGTGAGCAATCCGGGGTCGCCGGGTCCCGCGCCAACAAAAAACACCCGGCCGGTAATGAGACCGGGGCCGCGCGCGCTCACACCCCCACCACCTCGTCGCGGTCGGGCGCCTCAATGTCGAGCGCCTCACGACGCCGCCAGCCGATGAGGATCAGGCCCAGCTCAAAAAGAAGGCCCATCGGCAGCCAGAGCATGAGAAATGTGAGATCCACGGTCGGGGTGACCACCGCAGCGGCCAGGAGCATGGCGAACCAGACGATGCCCCTCTGCTTGCGGATGGATTCGAGGTCGAGGATTCCCAATCGCTCGATCAGGATCATCACCAACGGGGTCTGGAACGAGATCCCGAAGATGAGGGGCATGATGATGGCAAACGACAGCCACTCGTTGAGGCGGGGGTCCGGCTTCAGGTCGAACCAGGCATTGAAGCTGAGAAGGGCCTTGATGGTCAGCGGCATGACGATGAACTGGCACAACAGCGCGCCGCCGAGGAACAAGCCGATGGCAAAGGGCAACGATCCATAGACATATTGCTTTTCATGGGGATACAGGCCCGAGGCCACGAACGACCAGATTTCCCAGAAGATCAGCGGGCTGGCAAAGATGATCCCGGCCACAAGGCACACCTTGATGTAAACGATCGCCGGTTCCTGAATGCTCAGGGTACTCAGCTGATCATCTCCATTGAGATGGCTGAGCGGACGGTTGATCTCGATGCCCATCAGGGCCGGGCTGCTGATCGACACGGGCAGGGCAAGCGTTTCATCCTCCGACACCGCGCGGGTGCCTTCGGGAATGTCGGAGGCATCATCCTTCCAGACGAATGAACCCGGATCCTTGCCCCGCAGCGCTTCTTCGAGGGCGCTCTTGGGAATGAGCAGCTTGATGAAGTTGGTTTTGGTGTTCAGCCTGGCCAGTTCGCCCCGGTTGGCATCCAAATCCTTTCGGGCCCTTTCCACGCGATCGGCGCGATAAATCGCCAATTCCTTGGTGATCGGATTGGTGATCATGGCCAGCAGGGTGCCACCGAAACAGAAGGCGACCACCATGCCGCACAAAAGCCAGCCGATGGCCCGCAACAGGTGGGTGCGCAACTCGTCGAGATGGTCGCCGAACGACATGCGCGTGTGGGCGAAGTAATCGTCGGAGTCACCGTAACGATCGTAGGGGGAAGCCATTCGCGTCAGCCATGATGGAACTCATCCAGCTTGGAGAATAGCAGGGGCCGGTCGTTCGCTCAACCGACCGAAAATCCCTGGGCGGAGGTTATTCCCCTTTATTTCGGAAGCGGCCCATGGCATGCGGGGTGGGTGAACCCGTATCTTGGAGGTGTGCCGGTGACGCGTGGATTCGCGCTGGGTTGTGCCGGAGTGGCCCTGTTGGCCGGTTGCGATGTGGCGGGACCGTGGAAACACCGCGGCAACCCGATGCGCGTGGACCAGCCGGGCCTGTCGTTGGCGGAGCAGCAGCAGCGCTCCCTCGACAGGCTCGCCATACCGCAGGCGCCCGGGCCAACCACCGAATTCGACCGTCCCGGAGTGCACGGCCGCTAGGGCTTCCCGGCGCGGCGGCGGTGCCGCGCGGGAGAACGCCTCATGAGATTCGCCACCTTGGTTTTCGCGTTGGCACTCGCGGGTTGCCAATCCATGCAGGAAACACAAAGCCTTGTGCCCCTGCCTGAAAACGCCCCCGCCCAACCGTACAGCGAACTGGTGACTCGCGCCCGCTCACAGGCGCTGGCCGCGACGGAATCGTTCTACCTCAACAAATGGCAGGACCTGGAGGAGGTTTCCAAGGTGCTGTCGCAAACAGCCAGATTCATGGAGCGGGCAACGGGCATCCCCGCCGCGAGGCAGCAGCAAATCTCGGCCACTGCCGCGGAGATCACCCAGGAATGTTCCAAGCTGGCAACTTTGGCCAAGTCCAAGGACGAGGCGGCGACCCAGCTATGCCTCCAGAAGATTCAGATCAAGGTGCGGGAACTGCACGAGAAGCCCTGAGGCTAGCCGAAAACCTCGCACAAGCGCAGATGTTCCTCGATGCCCATGGTCTCCGCGCGCCGGTTGCCGTCGATGCCAGCCGCGGCCAATCGGGCATCGATTTCAGGCTTTCCCAGAACCTGGCCAGGCAGGCTGGCCAAGGCGCCACGGATATTCTTTCGCCGGTGGCAATAAAGGTCCCTCAGGAAGTTTCGCCAACGCTCCATGGGCTTTGGGCCTTCCGGCTTGGCCAAGCGGGCCTCCAATGCCGCGCGCGCCGCGGCATCCGACTCCAGGCGCACGATGGCCGAATCAACCTTGGGCGCGGGGAAGAAAGCCTTCGGCGGAATTTTGCGGACAATGGAGACCTTCGCCACACTCTGCGCGAGCACTGAAATCGAACCGAACGCGTCCTCCCCCGGCTTGGCGGCGAGGCGCTCAGCGATCTCCCACTGCACCATGCCCACCTGAAGCGCGGGGACCGGGCCGGTGACAAGCAGGTTGGCCATCACCGGGACCGCCACGGCGTAAGGCAGGTTGGCCACCAGCTTCAGCCGCGTCGCGCCCGCGGCCTTGGCCGCCTCCACCCAGGCATCGGTCACGGCCCGATTCAGTTCATTTTTGGTCCGGAGAATATCGGACAGAATCAGGCGCACGCTCTCACCCTGCCCCGGGACAGTCCGCTTGGCCAAGGCGTGCAGGGCGGGGTCGATCTCGGCGCTGACAACGGCCCCGGCCAGTTCCACCAGCCGGCTGGTCAGGCTGCCGGTGCCGGTGCCGACTTCAAGCACGGCATCCTCGCGGCCCAGATCCGCGGAGCGGATCACGATGTCCATCAGGTTGAGATCGATCAGGAAGTTTTGGCCTAGCTTGCTTTTGGCCTCGAGGCCGTTGGCCCGCAGCAGGGCCAACACATGGTTCAGGGTTTGCCGAGGGACAGGCCCGCCTGACGAAGGTGAACCGGGATCAGATGGTCGAGCGCTTTCCATAGGTATCGCGCCAGAATATCAGTTTCTAGGTTCACTGGATCCCCGATTTTCCGCCGCCCCAAGGTGGTCACCGCGAGGGTGTGTGGAATCAGCATCACCGAAAACGAGTCCTTCTCAACCGAAACGACAGTAAGGCTGACCCCATCCACAGTGATCGATCCTTGGGGCACCATCATGGCGAGCAATTTTTCCGGGGCGAGGAAGCGGACAATCTCCCAATCGCTCGATGCTTCCCGCGCCGACACCGTTCCCAAGGCATCCACATGCCCCTGCACCCAGTGGCCGCCAAGCTCAGCGCCCATGCGCAAGGGGCGCTCCAAGTTGACCGCATCGCCCACAACCACCACGCCCAGGTTGGTGCGCTTGAGTGTTTCCGGCCCCACTTGAAAAGCCAGTCGTTCACCATCAATCGACACAACGGTCAGGCAGGCGCCGTTCACCGCCACGCTTCCACCCAAGGCAATACCTTCGGCCAAAGGCCCGGCATCCACAACCAACGATAAGCCCACTGGCCCGGGTTCTGCGGCAACCACGGTGCCCATGCGCTCCACCAAGCCGGTGAACATATTTCGGATCTCTCCATGCGCGAGATGGATGGCTCTATTGATTGGTCCTGGTCAGCTTCGCCATGCCTTCGGGGGAAAGAATGGTTTTGAGAGCGGTCACGGCCTGCCGCCAGTAGCGTCGAACCGTTCGCTCGTTCACTCCCAAAATCCCGGCGATCTTTTCCTGATTCATGCCATGGTAATAAACGAGCGAGAACACTTCCCTTTCCTGAAGGGGCAGTTCCTCGATTTTTTCATGAAACTCCGTCCACTGTTCCAGTTCCTGCTGGCTGTTGTCTTGCAAGGCTCTATCGGGGACTCCCGAAACCCTTACTCTCTCCATTTCACCCAACAACACCTCGTTGCGCCCCTGCCCCAAAGGCCCGAAATACTGCCGAGTCAAATCAATCAGCTCGCGCCTGAGATGCACGGTAGCCAATTGAAAAAACTCCCGCGTGGCCACGGGAGTGATGGTTTGGAGTGCCCGCATCAGGCGCATGGCGGCGCCTTGGAGGATGTCCTCGGCCTCGGTCATGGCGGCCAATCGGGGGAAATCGCGCAGCATGTGGCGCGCCAGACGGATCAATCGCCCTTCCACGGCCCGGTAAAGGTCGTCGCGCACTTTCGGATCGGTCCGCATCCGCTCAATAAAGGAATGCATGACACGGGTATCGAATTCGCCGGGGCCGCGTCCGGTGGGTTCTGTCATGGGGCCGTCCATGAAGGGAATTGACTTCTAATGTATCCCCCCCCTGAAAAGCCATCAATGAGCTTGCCCCGAAACGGCGCCTTGGCTATCGCCATTTTCTTTCGGATTTGCGGCGGATTTTGACCTTTTCAACTGGTGCCGATTGGTCAACCCGAACGATTCAACACGAATATCGCCGAAATGGGTCTTGCTGCTTGCCTTGGCAATCGGTTTCGGGGTGGCGCACACCCGCCTGATGGCCCAGCAAACCACGCAAGAAATCCCAACCAAGTCAGTTCCCGAATCGCAGTTTCCCGGGGGGGATGAACCGGCATCCTCCATGGGTTTGTTGAACGATCCACCGGAGGGGGATGTTGTTTTTCCCGCTGATTCCGATCAGGGAAACCGGAAAGGCCCCCTGCCCTTTCTGATGCGCCGATGGCGGGAACTCAACCAAGGCCCCGAGGTCCCGGAAGAAGGCCCATCGGTGTTCGGGGTGGTTGGCATTCGGGGATTTGCCGACGGTAGTCGCATGGCTCCCAATGGCTACGAATTCACGCCTATTGGCGACCTCACCTTGAATTTCAATCTGTGGATATGTCGGGAGCATCATCTGTACGGCTTTGCCAACGGGGATTTCTGGCTGCAAAAGGCCGCCCCCGGGATCACCAACGCCCGGCAAGGAGCCTTCGATTTCAGCAAGCGCGAGTTTGACATGGACATCGGCCTGGCCTGGAACTACTGGGGAGCGCAGGAATTCCGGTTTTCCATGTATTCGCTCAACAACCTCAACCGTGGCAAATACAAGGCGAAGCCCTGGGGTTTCGCCGATGGCACCATCTTGGAAAACCGCTGGTATCTGGGCGATGAATACACCCGCCTTGGCACGGCCGAGTACGACATCGTCCGCGCGAATTTCATCAGCGCCGGTTATTACCCGTCCAAGGAACTGGTTGACAACATAGGCGGGCGCTTCAAGCCGGGACCTTTCCTTCGCGCCTACCTCACGCTCGATCTGTTCTCACCCAAGTCCTACCTGTTCACCGACACCCAACTCATCGGCGACCGTTCGTTCGAGTTGTCCTTGCTGCAGGAGGATTTCGGCGTCGCCTTCAGGCCTTTTGAGAAGGCCAAACGCCTCGAATTCAGGCTGGG
>CAWUNZ010000197.1:0-6411 GCA_963923445.1 uncultured bacterium | reverse complement strand
AACCGTTCGACGAGAAAATGGTGACCATCTTCCATGAGCTTTATCATGTGCATCCCCAATTCAATGGTGACCTGCGTCGGCATCCCGGCCGTTGCCACGCCCACACCGGCAGCCAGTCGCGGTACGACGCCCACATGGCGGCGCTGGCGCGCATCTGGCTTTCCGACAAGCCCGACCCGTCGCTCACAGCCTTCCTGCGGCTCAATTTCGCGCAACTGGCGCACCGGCATGGCGGGGTTACCGGAATCCTGCTGCCCCGGCCCCGTCTGGTGCCGATAACCGCCGCCTCGTAGGCTGCATTTGTGTGGCAAACCATCCTTCAGCGGGTTCCCTCATGTCGCTCGACGCCCTTGCCGGGGAACCGGCCGATTGGACCATCACCCCCACGGGAAAAGGCCCCGAGGGATCGCTCCCCCTCACGCCCGAATTGCTGCTCAAGGCACCCAGCGGCGACCTTTTCGGCTGGACACAAAACGCCGGCATGGGATGGACCCCCGGCCAGATGGGCAGGCCCGAGTTCCTGATCCTCAGCACCTCCGGCGGCATCCGGAACCCCGACGGCAGTCCCGTGGCGTTGGGCTACCACACCGGGCACTGGGAGGTGATTCTTCAAGTCCGCGCCGCGGCCGAGGAAATATCCCGTCTGGGCGGGATCCCCTTTGCCGGTTTTGTCACCGACCCCTGCGACGGCCGCACGCAGGGAACCACGGGCATGATGGACAGCCTCCCTTATCGCAACGATGCCGCCATGGTGCTGCGCCGCCTGGCGCGCAGCCTGCCCACCCGGCGTGGCGTGATGGGTGTGGCCACCTGCGACAAGGGCCTGCCCGCCATGATGATGGCGCTGGCCGGTTGCCGCGACCTTCCCACCATCATTGTTCCCGGCGGGGTGACGCTCCCGGCCCGCGACGCCGAGGATGCCGGAAAAGTGCAGACCATTGGCGCCCGCTTCTCCCATGGGCTGATCAGCCTTGAGGACGCCTCGGCGATGGGGTGCCGGGCCTGCGGGTCACCGGGCGGCGGTTGCCAGTTCCTCGGCACGGCGGCGACGGCGCAGGTGGTCGCCGAGGCCTTGGGTCTCACCCTGCCGCACGCCGCGCTGGCACCCTCGGGCCAACCGATCTGGCTGCAACTGGCCCGCGCCTCGGCGCGCTCCCTGGCCAGCAACGCGAAAAACGGCCTTCTTACCCGCGACATCCTCACACCCGGGGCCATCCGCAACGCCATGGCGGTGCACGCGGCGTTTGGCGGATCAACCAACCTCCTGCTGCATATCCCCGCCACGGCGTTCGCCGCCGGCCTGCCGCGACCCACGGTGGAGGACTGGATCAAGGTCAATCGGCAGGTTCCACGCCTGGTGGACGCCCTGCCCAACGGCCCGGTCGGCTATCCCACGGTGAGGGTTTTCCAAGCCGGCGGGGTTCCCGAGGTGATGCTGCACCTGCGCGAACTCGGCCTGCTCGACCTTTCCCAAAGAACAGCATCCGGATCCACCGTGGGCGAAATTCTCGACTGGTGGCAAGGCTCTGAACGCCGCAGGCTCGTGCGCGCCGCCCTGGCCGGGGAGGGGATCGATCCGGACAAGGTCATCTTTTCACCCGCGCGGGCCCGCGCCGCAGGCCTCACCGCCACGGTGGTCTTCCCACGCGGCAACCTGGCGCCGGAAGGATCGATCATCAAGGCCACGGCCATCGACCCTTCCGTGGTGGGTCCGGATGGCGTTTACCGGCACACAGGCCCGGCGAAGGTCTTCGTGGGCGAACCGGCGGCCATCGCCGCCATCAAGGCGGGCCATGTCCGCGCCGGTGACACCATGGTCCTCATCGGCCGTGGCCCGCTGGGTTCCGGAATGGAGGAAACCTACCAGGTGACTTCCGCCCTCAAGCACCTGCCGTTCGGCAAGCAGGTCGCCCTGATCACGGATGCCCGTTTTTCCGGGGTTTCCACGGGCGCCTGTATCGGGCATGTCGGCCCCGAGGCGCTTGCCGGCGGCCCGGTCGGCCGGGTTCGCGACGGCGACTCCATCCGCATTGTGATCGACCGGGAGCGCCTTGAGGGAACCCTCGACCTTCTGGGGCCAGACGGCGGTGAAGCCACCGGGGCGGCGCTCCTGGCCTCGCGCGATCCTTATCCGGGGCTTGCGCCCGACCCCGCCCTGCCGGACGATACCCGTTTATGGGCCATGCTGCAGCAGGCCGGTGGAGGCACCTGGGGTGGTTGCGTTTACGACCCCGATGCCATCGCCCGCAGGCTGGGGACAAGCTCCTGACGACACGGACCGATTGAAGAGGCGACCATGCTCAAGTTGAAGTTGTTCATCCTGATGGTGCTCCAGTTGTTCATCTGGGGCGCCTGGCTGCCCGTGATCTTCGGTTACCTTGGAAACCCGCCGCTCAGCTTCAACGAGACCCAGCAGTCGTGGGTGCTCAACGCCTTCGCCATCGGGTCGTTCGCCGCGATGTTCTTCAGCACGCCTTTCGCCGACCGCATGTTCCCGGCGGAAAAATTCCTCGCCGCCAGCCACCTTGTCGGCGGCGGGAGCATCCTCGCCCTCACCTGGGTGACTGATTTCAACACCTTCTTCATTCTCATGCTGGTCCACTGCCTGGCCTATGTGCCCACCCTTTCCATCGCCAACGGCCTGGCTTTCAGCCACCTCACCGACGCCAAGGGCGAGTTCGGTCCCGTCCGCATGGGCGGAACGGTGGGCTGGATTCTCGCGTCATGGCCGCTGTTCTTCATCCTTCAGGGGGTCGCCAAGGAAAACGAGATGGCCGCCAAGGCCAATGTCTTCCTGATCGCCGGCATCGCCGAGATCGCCCTCGCCTTCTTCTGCCTCACCTTGCCCCACACTCCTCCCAAGAAGGGCGACGGCACCCAGCCTTTCCTCCTGTTCCTCGAATCGTTCAAGCTCCTCAAGCACCCCTTCATCGCCGTTCTCTTCATCGTCACCTTCATCGACGCGGCGGTGCACCAGTGCTTTTTCATCTGGACAGACACATTTCTCGTGAAGCGCGTCGGCATCGACGCCAAGTGGATCATGCCGATCATGAGCATCGGACAGGTCGCCGAGATCGGCACGATGGCGGTTCTCGGGTTCTTCCTCAAGAACCTGGGCTGGAAGCTGACCATGACCTTCGGCATTCTCGGGCACTTCATCCGCTTCGGCGTGTTCGCGCTCATGCCCGACAACGCCCCCCTCGTGATCGCCATCAATGTCATCCATGGCGTCTGCTACGCCTTCTTCTTCGCCACCGTTTACATCTTCGTGGATGAGTTCTTCCCCAAGTCGATGCGATCCACCGCCCAGGGGATGTTCAACTTCCTGATCTTCGGCATGGGGCCATTCGTGGGCAATTTCGTATGGCCGATGACCAAGCAGCTTGCCCCCCTGTCCGAGAAGGGGGACATTCTCGACTACCAGAATGTGTTCCTCGCCCCGGCAGGCACGGCCCTTGCCGCCGCGGCAATCCTGTTCATCTTCTTCCGGGTGCCGGACCGCTACGGCCACGAACTTCCCGCCGACCGCAAGCAAGGCGAGGGCGACGAGGTACTCGGGAAGACTGTCTAATCCCACTTCGCCACGGGAGCCTTCAGGCATGCCACACCAACCCGATCGCCGCGCGTGGCTGGGTGCCACCGCGGCGGGCACCGTGGCCACCAGCGCGATGGCGGGCGGGGCACCGACGGCCTCGAGCGCCATCGCCGCTGAGAACCGCAAGCCCGGCACCCTCGACTGGCAACTCACCTACGCCCGCTTCGATTCCGGCGCCAAGTACCGGTCATCGTTGATCGAAGGTTACGCCACCAAAACCAGCGTGCGTCCGGGCCAATCCGTCGGTTTTTGCCTCAGCGTGCAAAAACCCGGCCCCGTTCACATCGATATTTACCGCATGGGCCACTATCAGGGCCTCGGCGGCAGGCACATGGCGCGCCTGGGACCTTTCGAAGCCAAGCCCCAGGCCACTCCCCCCGTCGCCGACATGCGCCTGCGCCAGTGCCGCTGGACCCCCGCGACCGAATTCACGGTGCCCGCCGATTGGCCATCGGGCGTCTACCTCGGCAAGCTGTCGGCCGGCCACCATCGCTACCAGAGTTACATTGTCTTCATTGTCACCAGCGACAAGCCCGCGGACATCCTGTTCCAGTGCAGCACCAACACCTGGCAGGCCTACAACAAATGGCCCGAGACCCACTCCCTTTACGACAACGACCGTCCCGACAAGAAACCGCTCGTCTCCGGGGTGCGCGCCACCTTTGACCGGCCCTACGCCAAGTACCCTCAGGTGGTGGACCATCCCCTGTCGCTCGGCTCGGGCGAGTTTCTCCTCTGGGAGTTCCCTTTCGCCCACTGGCTGGAGCAGCATGGCTACGATGTCCGCTACTGCGCCAATGAGGATGTCGACACCGGCGGGCCCGATTTCATCGCCAGGTCGAAAGTGTTCCTGTCCGTCGGTCACGACGAATACTGGACGCGCAAGCAATACGACGCCTGCCTGGAATCGGTGAAACGCGGGGTTAATTTCGGATTTTTCAGCGGCAATTCCGTCTGTTTCGTCATCGACAACCCCGCGCCCCGCGTCATCGAGCGCGTCGGTCGCTACGGCGGCATCAGGCCCGGCGAGGAGAGGTACATGGCCGACCTCCCGGTGGCGGCGCCCACCGAGGCCGCCCTCATCGGCGCCCAGACCGTCTCACCCTTCAACGGTTCGGGAGACTGGATCGTCACCAACCCCGGGCACTGGATGTTCGAAGGCACGGGAATGAAAAAGGGGGACGGCATCTCCGGCCTGGTGGGCTGGGAATTCCACGGAGACCCCGCGCCCATCCCCGGCATCGAGGTGGTCGCCGCGGGCACCACGGTCAATGGCGGCCTGGCGCCTTCGCATTACGAGGCGACCATCTACCCCGGGCCCAAGGGAAACACGGTCTTCAACGCCAGCACCATTTTCTGGGCCATGGGCTTGAGCGCGCCGCCCGGCCACATTCTGCCGTTCGTGCACGATGGCAGGCCCCTGGGCCCCGACCCCCGGGTGCAAAAGATCACCAGCAACCTGCTGGCCCGCTGGCTGCGCTGATTCCAAAAAGGGCCAACACGCCGGCCATTGCCCCCCTTTGCAAAGGGGGTCAGATCTTTCCTTCGCGACCCAGTTGGTGGAAATAGTGTTCCACCTTGTCCTGGTTCTCCAGAAGCCAATCGATGGAGGGTTCCCGGTTCATGGCCTTGGCGAGCACCTTCACGGTGGCCTCGCGATGGATGCGGAACAACTCGTCGTGGTTGATCTTCTTGGGGGAAAGCTTCAGCACCGACGGGTCGAGCCACACCGAGTAAATAATGCCCAACTCCTCGGCCTTGGACTTGGGGATGATCCCCTGGCGCACCGCGTCGAGAACGCCGTGGGCGATCCCGGCCTGGACCGTGCCCATCAGGATGCCGGTGTAGCGGGAATTGTCCACCGTCACCTTGCTCACCATCAATGTGGCGGGCTTCACCTGCGCGTCGGAATTCAGGATCGCGAAGACGCGGGTATGCCCCTTCACCTGGTCGCCGACCAGCGTGGCCAGCGCCGTGCCCACGGGACCGTCGAGTTCGCCGATCACGATTTCCGGTTCCGCGCACAGGTAGGCCTCGTCGCCTTCCACCAGCGCCTCGGCCGTCCGCAGGCCGATCCGTTCCACTTTCTTCGCCATGGATTCCAACTCCTTGAAAGAAACTCAATCCTTGCCGGTGACCGGCTTGAACGCGAAAGGCTTGCCGCCCAGCACCTGGTCGGAGGTGATGGTCGGGCAGATCGCCTTCTCCAGATGCTCGATGAACAATTCGGTGCCCCGGTGGTGCGACACCATGGGGGCCCGGGCGGGGTTGTACATGCTGTCGGTCAAGTCCCGCACCAGGACGGCGTTCTTGCCGTTCCTCGACAACTGCCTGAGCCCGAACGGCCGGCCCACCACGCACATGTTCACATGCACGCCGACAAGGGCGACATTCTTGATCTTGTGCTGTTCCAACAGGTTCCACACCTCCACCCCCGAGTCGGTGATGGCGTCGCGTTCCTGATCGATCTTGAGGACATCGATCTGCCTGGTCCAAGGCGCCCGCGGATTGAGTCCCTTGCCCTTCAGTTCCGCGGCCCACGCGGCATGCTCGGCGGGGTCGTCATCCTCGCCGCCGTCGGTCTGGTCGATGGGGTATTTCAGCTTTTCCTCAGCGGGGATCACCTTGCACCACACCCCGATGCCGTCGGGCAGGTTGGCGGCCTTGGGCGCCGCCTGGGCCCGCTTGCGGGCGGGGGTGTCGGCGTAGGGTTTCATGCAGTCGCTGGGGGCATGGATGATCAGCACCCCGGCATCCCGGCAACGGATCAGGAAATCGTTCACCCTGGGCGCCATCTCCTTCTCACGCCTGACGGC
>CAWUNZ010000196.1:0-6444 GCA_963923445.1 uncultured bacterium | reverse complement strand
GAACATCTCCACCTGAACGGCGTGGGCCTCGGGCGTGGTGTCGGCTGGAATTACCGAAAACTCGTCCATGCCGGCACCACTTTCCAAGGCCCGCTCCCCCGCGCTCAGGCGTTGGGGATCTCGGGCAACTCGAAGCCCTTGCGGTACTTCCGCGTGAACAGGGCGTTCGCCTCGGCGTCGGTGGAAAGCTCGGTCTTGGGGTTGATCGTGAGTTCCCGCCCCAGGATGAGTTTCGTCTTGTCGAAGTCCACCGCGCCTTCCTTCAGGTAAGCCTCGAAGCTTTCGAGCGTCTGCTTCACATGCTTGTTGTCCGCCATCAGGCTCGGGCGGGTGCCGGTGGGCACTTCCTTGCCGACGCGGTACGAGACATTGCCCAAGTGGGCCAGGGCGCTCGACAGGTGACCGTCCTCGATGTCGAGGTGCAGGTCCTTGTGGTTGCGGCTGCGGATCGCCTTCACGAAGTTGGCGAAGTGCAACTGGTAGTCGCCACCCTTCCACTTGCCCAGTTCGTTGCCCTTGTAGTCGAAGGCGACGCCGGAGTTGTAGTTGGGGCCCACGGCGTATCCGTCGGTGCCGAACCAGATGTTCGAGGCGCCCTGGAACGGGCCGCCCTTGAGGCCGAAGGTGACGGGGGTCTTGATCGGCAGGCCGCGGACATCGGAGATGAGCATGGCGTCATCCCACTGGTAGATGGTGACCTGGCAGTTGGCGACATTGCCGTTGTCGATGTAGCCGAGTCGGCCGCCGAGGCTGACCACGCGCTTGGGCAGTTCCTGCTTGCCCAGGCCCCAGCGGGCCTTGTCGAGTTCGTGGGGATTCTGGTTGCCGAGGTCGCCGTTGCCGGTTTCAAAGACCCAGTGCCAGTCGTAGTGCAGGCGCTTGCGCTTGGGGACCACCTTCTCGGCCGGCCCGCACCAGAGGTCGAAATCGAGTCCGGGGGGAATCGGCGCCTCGGTGTCCACCAGTCCGATGCTGTCACGGCGGCGGTAGCAGATGGCGCGGGCTTCGGTCACTTTGCCGATCTTGCCGCTCTTGATGAACGCGAGCATGTCGCGCATGCCCGTCATGCTGCGGCTCTGCACGCCCATCTGGCAGATGCGGCCCAGCTTGCGCGCCCACATGGTCATCACCCGGCCCTCGCGCACATTGTGGCTGCAGGGCTTTTCCACATAGACATCCTTGCCGCTTTGCATCGCCCACACGGCCATCAGCGCGTGCCAATGGTTGGGGGTGGCGATCGACACGGCGTCGATGTTCTTGTCCTCAAGGAGCTTGCGGACATCCTTCTCGTAGCGGGGAGCCTTGGCCAGGCTCTTGAACTTGGGCTTCAGCTTCTCGTAGGCCGCGGGGTCGCAATCGCAGATGGCGACGAGGTCGCAGTCGGGATTCCGGAGCCATTCCGAGACATGGCCGCCGCCCTGTCCGTTCACCCCGATCACCGCGACGCGGATCTTCTCGTTGGGGCCCACCACGCGGGCGGCCTCGGCCCGGGGCGCCACCGTGGCGGTCACGCCGGTCGCCAACGCGGCGGTTGCCGCCGCCAATGCCTGATCCACAAAGTCGCGCCTGTCGAAGTGTCGCACCGTTGTTCTCCCGAGTATTCGGCCCAAAAGGTAGGAACATCAGGTTTACCATGCCCGGCGGGCATCGTAAATGGGCGTGGGGCGGCTTGGGCCGGGGTTATCAGCCGCCCCGGCCAGCCATCCCCACCTTTTTCACCACCCTGTCCACGGCCCCGGCGATCCGCTCCTCAATGTCGGGCGCCCACCGCAATGCCGGCCGGCCGTATTCGAACAGGTTGCTGCCGCCCTCGTACCCGCCCTCATCCCACACCCGCCTGGAGGGAATGTAGGCGAGCATGTCATCGGCATAGCCGCAGACCCAGGTGCCGGGTCCGTAGGCGCGCTTGAACCTCAGGGCGTAGTCCACCACCGTTTCGGCGCCCATGCCGATCATGAGGGTCTTTTCCCCAAGCCTCCACGCGTGGATGGGATACGGGTACGAAGCCGGGAACTTTTCCCCGGCGTCGAGCTTGGCCAGCATGCGGGCCGCCCACCGGGCGCGGATGGCGTGGGGATCGCGGACCAATTCCTTCAGTTCGTCCCGCTCCACCACCTTCAGGTAGGGAAGTTCCACCATCTCAAAGGCCGCTTCCACACCGACGGCGACGGGCGCCATGGGCCCGCGCAGCGCCTCCTCCACACCCGTGGCCAGCATGCGGCCGTACTTCTCGCACAGTTCCACCGAGCGTCGGGGGAGGGGGTTCTGGTCGCCGCCGCAGGTGTTCACGAACATGGCCGTCGCGCCCGGGTGGTTTTTCTCGAGCATTTCCTGGGCGAAACCCGGGTAGTCGCCGCACACCTTGGTGAAGCTCAGCGTGGTCGGATGGCAGGCGTAGCCGAACAATACCGCCGCGAGGCTTCCGTCGGGGCGCGTGGCGGTCAGCACCGGCACCGCGTGGTCCACCGGTCCCTTGAGCGACTCGCCGCGAGCGACGATGCCCGCGACCTCGGCCTCCTTGTTGTTGCGGCGGTTGACGGCGAAGGTCGCCGCGCCCATGCCCGTGGCCAGCCGCGCCGGCTTCAGGTCGGCCAGGGCCCGGCTGACGGCATCAACGGTGACATCGACCATCTTGGTGGTGTATTCCTCCACCAATGCCACCTGCGCCGCCTCGACGGGATAATAGTCCACCAGGTCGTCACCCAGCCTTGGGCCACAATGGTTGTGCGAGAAGGTGAACATCACCCGCGAACGGTCGAGCTTGTGCGCGCGCTCCAGGCGGTCGAACACCCGGTCGCTCATCGACCTGGGCACGCCCTGGAAATCGCTGGTGATCATCACCACCCGACGGCCGCGGTCGTCCTCAAGCGCCAGCGCCTTGAGCCAGATGTCGTGAATTTTTCCATCGGGCACCCGCTTGGAACCGTAACCGGCCAGCCAGACGGGCTTGTCGGGGGTGATGACGGCGCGGGCCACCCCGGCCTTCCATTGGGCAAAGGTCCCGCCGGGAAACACCATTATCAAGGCCGGCAGCCAGATGGCGATCCGGTTCGTCATGGGGCGATCCTCACCCGGGCCACGAAAATATCGTTGCTGCCTCGATGTGGCGCGATTTTCCCACCGAACCTCGCCTCGCCCGAGCAGGCCCCGGAAAGGTAAAGCAAGCCTTGGTGGTGGGCGATCGTGTAGGCGTGGTCGGTGGCCTTGCCCGTCGCTTGCAGCAACCAACGGAATTCGCCGCGGGAATCGAGGCCGGCCACGAAAATGTCGGAAGCCGCCCCGGAATCCAACTCCCGGTCGCCGAAGCGCACCTTGCCCGTGAACGATCCGGTGAGGAAGGCATTGCCGTTGCCGTCGGTGGCCACGCCCAGGCCATAGTCGATCTTGGGGCCACCGGCCGTTTTGGTCCACAACCGCTTTCCCGAGGAATCGAGCGCCGCCACGAGAAGGTCACTATCGCCTTGGCTGGTCTGTTCACCCATCCCGGTCTTGAGTTTTCCCTTGAACATGCCCGAAACCCAGACACGCCCGGCCTCGTCGGCGCAAATCTCATGAGCCATGGCGGAATCGCTCCCGAAGCCCTCGTGAATCCAGGCGACCTTTCCCGTGGGATCGAACTTTGCAACCAGAATATCCCGACCCGGCTTGGTGCCAAATTCGGTTCCTGCCAACGAACCCGGGCCTCCGTGCGCGCCTCCGACAAAGCTGTTGCCCGCGCGATCCACCGCGATGCCGTGGCCGGTGCTGTTCCCCGTGCCAGAGGCCACCCGGTGCCAAGCCACTTGGCCGGCGGGATCGAACTTGATGGCGAATATCCGTGACGGGCCGGGTTCACCTACCGCTTGGCCGGAAAGCATGCCCGCGCCCGTTAGCGCTCCTGTGACCACCGCGTTGCCGGCGCCATCGGTCCCCACCCCGTGTCCGTAGTCGTAACCCTTGCCGCCGAAGGCGTGAAACCAGACCAGTTCGCCGCGCGCGTCGTACTTGGCGGCGAAGGCGTCGTACTCACCGACCAACGCGGGCTTGTGGGCGCCGAAGGCCGCGTCGGGGCTTTCAAAATGCCCCGTCACCACGCAATTGCCCATGCTGTCCGCCGCCACCGCGTACCCGCGGTCGATCTTCGACCCGCCGCCGGAGCGCACCCAGAGGAACTTGCCCTCGGGGCTCACCTTGGCCACGAAGAAGTCCATGGAACCGGCCGCCTTGAGTTGGATGTCGCCAAAGGCGGCCTCACCGGTGAACTCCCCCGTCAGAAGGATGTTGCCGGAAGGATCGACGGCGAGTCCACGCACCTTGTCGTGGAGTTTGCCTCCCGCGGAAATCACCCAATCAAAATCCGGTTCGGCGCCGCGGACGGAATGGATCGCCATCGCGATCGCCAGCAGCGAGAGGATCTGTTTCATGGTTGTTTTCCTGTCCATGCTCACTTGGAAAGTTTGTCGAGCAGGTTGCGGGTCACCCGGGTCACCACGGGATCGTTGCCCGCCAACCCGTGGGCCCAGTCGGTGCTTCCCGCGGTCACCACGGTGCCGCCCTGCTGGTAAATACCAAGCACGGCGTTGCCTGTCCGGCCCTTCTCCCACTTCTCGTAGAATTCGCAATCATCGGGGTGCCAGCGCACCGGGCAGGTGGCCAGCACCATCATGCTTCGGGGCGTGCCGTCCTTGAAGGTGGGCACCGGCAACCCGTCTTTCCATTCCAGTTCGCATCCGTCGCACTCGTATCCCACCACGGTGTCCTTGGCGCCGAAGGTCGCTCCGCGCTTGATGTCCGTCCCCTCGAAAAGCCAATGGTCCGGCCGATGAACGGTGTATTCGGCCGGTTCGGTCATGAACTGGCCGTGGCTCTTGCGGTAGCCTCCCCATAGGAATCCAACGCCCGTCATGGTGTTTTCCGGTCGTTTGGCCAGGTGATGGCTCCAGAGCGAGCTCAACAGGGCATGCTCGCCCTTGTCGAAGAACGGGTCGAGCGTGTGCGCCTGCTTGAAGCAGACCAGCGCCCGGCCGTTCTCCTCCGGGCGCACCTGCCAGCAGCAGGTGTTGCCGCTGAGGAACGCGGCGTTTCCGCCCCCCGCCACATACTTTTCCAAGGCGTCGCGCATCCCGGCGGACCAATACTCGTCGTGCCCCACGCTGAGGACCAGCTTGTAACCCTTCAGAAGGTCCGGTTGCTGCTCAAGGTCGGAATTGGCGGCATAGTCGATGCCGTATCCGGCCTTCTCCGCCCAGGCGACAAACGGCTGCTCCCAGCGCGCGAACTGCGAGGCCACCGGCCGATCGAACGACACGCGCCGCCCCTGCACCTTGTCGCGGCCGTTGTAGGCGTACAGGCTGTAACCGCCCCAATTTGTGTAGGCGTTGTAGGTGTTGGTCGCCAGTTGCAGCAGGATCCGGTTGGTTGTCGCCGGTTTCTCCGGCCGCACGATGAACCACGCCTCGCCGCTGGCAGGCTTGCCGTCGGGAAGCGTCGTGTCGATCCGGGCGATGTAGTAGCCCGATTTCCACCCCGCCGGGACGGTCACCCGCGTGGCCACCGGCCATCCGCACCCGTGGGACGAGGCGTTCGCCGGCACGGGAGGAAACGACGCGGCGAACTCATCCCCCTTCCACACCGATTCCCGCGTGGCGCCCAGCCGGAAGATTTCCATGCGGGCCTTCGGGCCCCGCGCGGCCACATGAAAGCCGATGCTTTCCCCAGCCTTGTAGCTCAGCTTGTCGGTGTAGGCCTCCACCGGCTTGCGATCCTTGTCGGCCATCGCCTTGGGCAACAGGGGACCAAGCACTTTCGCGAAGGCGTCCGCATGCTGGGCGAACCCCAGGTCGGTGGGGTGGGAATTGTCCACCGTGCCCTCGCCGTCGGCGTCGAGCAGGCGGTCGCCCGGCAGGTAGTGCAGGCCGGGCACCCCGGCTTCAACCAGCTTGCGGTAGGCGGTCCACAGGGCTTGCCGGCTGGACTCGTTCCTTTTCCGGTTCCCTTCCACCAAGGGGGCGTTGGAATACAGCCTGTCTTCCACCAGCACGATCGGTGTCCGTGGCCGGGCCTTCCGCAACTGCCTCACCAGAGGTTCGGTCCGCGCCGCCACCTGCTCGGCGTTCATGTTCGGAAGGCAATCGATCACATAAATGGAGGCGTCGATCTCGGCGATGAACCCCGTCACCTCGGGTTCCATCATGCCGTTGCCCGAGAAGCCGAGGTTCACCACCGGCACGCCAAGCCTGCGACCAAGGATCGCCGTGTGCACCATGCCGGGGCGCGAGGCGCACCCGCCCTGCGTGATCGAGGTGCCGTAAAACACCACGGGCTTGGCGTGGTCGGCCGGGTATTCGGGCGCCTTGGAAACGGATTTCCCCTTGGCCACTCCCACCGACACGGCGGAGACGCCATTGTACAGCGGCAGGTACAGCATGAACTCGTTCTTGCCGGGGGCATGACCCGACCCGATGA
>CAWUNZ010000195.1:0-6452 GCA_963923445.1 uncultured bacterium | reverse complement strand
CGATCGAGAGGATCACCGGGTTCCAGGTGGTGCTGAAGGACTACCGCCTTCGCAGCGTCACGGTGGGGGAAGACGCGCAGGGCGAGGCGCTTATCGAGGCCGAGCACGATGGCAAAAGCATGTCCGGCCGGGCCATCAGCACGGATGTCATCGAGGCCAGCGCCGAGGCTTTCCTGCAGGTGATCAACCGGCTTGCGGCCCGGCGCGAGGGCGAAAAACGCATCCGGCCCACGGAAAATCCCGGTTAGGGCGAATTCGTCTACCGGCCGCTTCCATCCAATGCCGGGAACTTGAACAGGGGGCTTGGAACCCTTTGCTTGCCGGCGAGTTCCAGCAATTTCGCGACATCCGCAGGCCTGCTGGTTGCCAGGTTTGTCTTTTCGCCCGGATCCCTGGCGAGGTCGAACAATTCCGTCTGCGGAGTTTTTGTGGACAGCTTGGTGCGCACCAGCTTGAGGCCGCCTGAAAGCACCGCCTGCTGGCCTCCGTATCCGGGGAATTCCCAATACATGAAATCATGCTTGGCCTGTTCCCCCTTGCCCGTGAGCACGGGCATGAGGCTCAAGCCGTCGCCACCTTCGGCCTTGGCTCCCGCCGCCTCGGCCAGGGTGGCGAAGATGTCCGGGGCGTAGCAATCGACATCAGCGACGGCGCCGGCCTTCACCCTGCCCGGTCCCCAGGCCAGGAGCGGCACCCGGATTCCCCCCTCGTACACCGATCCCTTCATGCCGCGCAGGCCGCCGGCGGAATGGAAAAACTCGCAGTCCGCCCCGCCCACTCCGTCGTGCGTGGGGCCGTTGTCCGATGTCACCATCACCAGGGCGTCGTTTGCGCGCCCCTGCTGGCGAAGCCTGTCGATCACCCGGCCCACCATGCGGTCCATCCGGCTGATCATCGCGGCGTAGGCGGCACGCGGGTGAGGGTGCTTCCTGTAGCCCTTGTTGCCAGGATAAGCCGGATCGTCAAACTTGCCCAAATACTGCTTGATCGCCTCTTCCGGTGCCTGCAGCGCCACATGGGGCACGATCACGGGCAGGAACAGGAACAGCGGCTTGTCCTTGTTGGCGTCGAGCCAGTCGAGGGCCTGCCGCTCGAAGACATCCTGCGACCAGGTTTCACCGGTGTCGCCATCGGTGTTGCCGGGTTGCGGGACCTTGGATCCATCCTTGAAAAGGAAGGAGGGGTAGTGGTTGTGGGCATGCCTTTGGCAGTAGTAGCCGGTGAAATGGTCGAATCCGCGCTGGAGCGGGTCGCCATCGTTTTCATTGGTTCCAAGTCCCCACTTGCCGGCGGCGGCGGTGGTGTACCCCTTGCCTTTGAAAATGTCGGCCAGGGTGGGAATACCTCGCGGAAGGGGTTCCTGGCCCGAGGGTTTGATCTCCCGGTTGTTGCGGATGGCGGCATGGCCCGAGTGCTTGCCGGTGAGAAGGCAGCAGCGGGAAGGAGCGCATACCGGGGCACCGGTCCTGTATGCGGTGAACCGCGTGCCTTCACGGGCCATCATGTCCATCTGGGGCGTCTGGATCAACTTTTGGCCGTAGCAGCCCAACTCCCCGTAACCAAGGTCATCACCGACAATCAGCACCACAACCGGAGCACCCGCCCAAGCCATGGCGGAAGTCATCAGGGAAATGAAAATGGCAGTCCATGCGCGCATGCCCAAGGCCCCCGACCCGACCGGGTTCGGTCAACCGGTTGGTTGACACCCCTTGCCGGTGCATTTATCATACTGGCTTGCCAATTGTTGGAATATCACGACGGGAGCGTTGCGCACCGATGGTTCAGAAGAAGCAGGGTAAGGCCCGCAAGAATCGTTGCCGTTTCTGCACGAAGGAAGGGTGCCCTCGCCCCGCGTTCGTGGACTACAAGGATGTCAGCACCCTGCGCAAGATGTGCACCGGCCAAGGCAAGCTGTTCAGCCGCAAGCGCAGCGGCAATTGCGCCGCGTTTCAGCGCGCCGTGAAGGACGCCGTCAAGCGCGCCCGCTTCTTGGCCCTGCTGCCCTATGTGGGCGAGTAATCGCCTCTCCGCGCGCGCCTGACTCACTTTGAGACATCCGCCGGGGTTACTCCCATGCCGTCCGTTTGCCTTCCTGATGGTTCCAGCAGGTTGATGGCCCCGGGTGCGACCGCCCGTGACTTGGCTGAGTCCATCGGCCGAAAACTGGCCCAAGCCGCTATTGCCGCCATTGTGGATGGCGAGGTCCGTGACCTTTCGGCGCCCCTCCCCGAAGCAGAAAATGCCAAGGTTCGCCTGCTGACAGACCGAGACCCCGAGGCACTCGAGGTCCTTCGGCATTCGTGCGCCCATATCATGGCGCGCGCGGTGGTGCGACTGTTTCCCGGTTCGCAACTCGCCTTTGGTCCGGCGCTGGAAAACGGCTTCTACTACGACATTGAATCCCCCACCCCGATCCGCGAGGAGGACTTCCCGCGCATCGAGGAGGAAATGCGACGACTCATTGCCTTGGAAGAGCCTTTCGAGCGTTTTGAGCGTCCCGTGAACCAGGCCCGCGACCTGGTTCGCGACATGGGCCAAAAACTAAAAGTTGAGCACATCGACGAGGATCTCGCCCGCTTTCCGTCGCTGAGTTTCTACCGTCAGGGTGAATTCGTTGACCTTTGCCGAGGGCCGCACATACCCCATGCCGGCAAGGTTGGCGCCTTCAAGCTGATGTCGCTGGCCGGAGCCTATTGGAAGGGCGATGCGTCGAGGCAGCAGCTGCAAAGGCTGTACGCCACCGCATTTTTCTCGCAGAAGGACCTCGACGCCTACTTGAAGCAGATCGAGGAGGCCAAGAAACGCGACCACCGCGTGCTGGGCAAGCAACTGCAACTGTTCACCATCAGTCCCCTGGCAGGCCCCGGCCTCATCCTGTGGATGCCCAAGGGGGCCCTCATTCGCGGGCTTCTCGAACAGTTCCTCCGCGACGAGTTGGTCCGCCGGGGATACGACCCCGTTTACACCCCGCATGTCGGCAAGCTTGAGATGTACCGCACCAGCGGTCACTTCCCTTACTACCGCGACGCGCAGTTTCCGCCCCTTTACCACCACCCCGCCGCCGCGGCGATCGACTTGCTGCAGTACCGCCTGGCCGCCGGCGCCTTGGATGAGGCCCGGGAACGAGACATGGGCCTGTTCCTTTCGCAGGCCTCGCTCGCCATTCCCGGTTACGCCGAGGCCTCCACTCCCGCCGCGAAGTTGGAAGCCACCTCCAGCCTGGCCGCCGAGTTGCTCCGCCTCCACTCCATCCGCCTGCCTGATTTCGACAAGGCCGTGGGCGCCGAGGAGCAGGCCAAGTCCTTGCTTTCTTGGCTCGAGAAGCAGGAAGGCTACCTGCTCAAGCCGATGAACTGCCCGCACCACATCCAGATTTTCAAGGCTGTTCAGCGCAGCTACCGCGACCTGCCCGTTCGCCTCGCCGAGTTCGGCACCGTCTACCGCTATGAGCAGACGGGGGAACTCTCCGGCATGACCCGGGTGCGCGGGTTCACGCAGGACGACGCCCACCTGTTCGTCACCCCCGAGCAGGTGGAAGACGAGTTGCGCGCCAACATCGAACTGGTCCGCTTCGTCCTCAAGACGCTGGGATTGGGCGACTACCGGGTGCGCATCGGCCTGAGAGCCAAGGGATCCGACAAGTATGTCGGCAGCGACGACGACTGGAACGCCGCCGAGGCGGCGCTCCTGCGCATCGTCAAGGCGCTCGACATGCCCCACACCGCCGAGGAGGGCGAGGCGGCCTTCTACGGCCCCAAGATCGACTTCGTGGTCCGCGACTGCATCGGCCGCGAGTGGCAGTTGGGCACCGTGCAACTCGACTACAACCTGCCGCGGCGCTTCGACCTCGAGTACATCGGCGCCGACAACAAGACCCACCGCCCTGTCATGATCCACCGCGCGCCCTTCGGCTCGATGGAACGGTTCATGGGCATCCTGATCGAGCACTTCGCCGGGGCGTTTCCCACCTGGCTGGCGCCCGAGCAGGTGCGCGTGCTGCCTGTCAGCGAGAAGGCCGCCGAGTACGCCAAGGGTGTCGAGGCCAGGTTGCGCGCCGCGGGCCTCCGCGTGACGGCTGATTTGGGATCCGACAAGATCGGGGCTCGCATCCGCACCGCCACCTTGGACAAGGTCCCCTACATGGCGGTGGTGGGCGAGAAGGAGGCCCAGTCGGGTGGCGTTGCCGTGCGTGATCGCGTGACGGGCGACCTGGGCACCATGCCCGTCGATGACTTCATCGCCCGCATGGCGAGCGAGGTCCGCGATCGCCGCCTGCCCAACGGATGACAATGTGACCGCATAAAACAAACGGCCCGCGGCCTAAGTCGCGGGCCGTTTGTTTTAATCGCGATCCGTCACTTCAGCAGCACCTCGATGCGCGCGGCCTTGCGCTGCTGGGCCAGCACGGCCTGGAACATTTCCTCGATGTAGAATTCCCGAGCGTCGGCCTTGGCCTTTTCCCAGGTCGAACCCGGGCCTTGCCGGCGCTCATTCAACTGGATCAGGTGCGCGCCGTATTCGGTCACCACCGGTTCGCTGATCTCGCCGGGTTTCAGGCTGAAGGCCACCTGCGCGAACGCCTCGTCCACGGCGAACTTCCGGGGAATGAACCCGATCACGCCACCCATGGGGCCGTTGGCCTCCTGGGAATACTGCTTGGCCGCGCCGGCGAAGTCGATCTTTTTCGCGATGATCTGCTCGCGGATGGCCTTGGCCTTGTCGGCGGTCGCCTGCCGTTCCGCGGCGGTCATGGCCGGGGAAATGCGAAGCACGATGTGGCTCACATGCACCATGGTGCCGTCGAAGAAGTCCTTGAAGCCGTCGTAGTACTTCCGGAGCATCTCCTCGGTCACGCGCGGCGAGGCGAATCCGCTCCAGGCGATCTTCGTGCGCATGTTGCGAACCAGTTGCTCCTGGCTCACCCCGGCCTCCTTGCACAGGTCGGCCACGGTCTTGTTCTGCTTTTTCAACTCTCCCTGAAGTTCGTTGTACTTCTGGGTCAACTCGGCCTGACTCACCTGGGGGCCATTGGCCCGCAGGAACTGCTGCATCAGCATGTCGTCGATCAGCAGGCTGAGCGCCTCGAGGTCTTGCTGGCGCTTCCGGTTGGAAGGCACGGGAACGGGCGACGGCCCCATCCACTTGTGCGCCTGCTCGAGGTCGGCGGCGGTGATCACCTCGCCATTGACGATGGCCACGGCATGGCCCACCTGTGTTCCCGCCGGTGCGGCGGCACGGGTGCCCGCGACAGGCGCCTGGGCCATGGCGGCATCGGTACCCACCCCCGCCAGCAACACCGCGCCAAGTCCAACCCAGTTCCTTGAGCGTGCCATGATCATGGCTCCCCCACGCCATTTGGAAATCCAATCGGCGGGTCGCCTACCCGAAATGGATGGATCGATTCCAGATCAGTTGCCGTCTTCGGTTTTCTTGCCTGTCATGTCGAGCAGCACCACGGCGTCGTAGGCGGCATGAAGGATGATGGGCACGGCCAGGTTTTCCGTGGCCATCGCGGACCAGCCGAAAATGGCCCCGAGGGCGAACGCGAACAGGAAATAAGCCGGACTCAGCGCGTGGCACAGCCCGAATAACGTGGCGGCGGCGGCGATGGCGGTCCATTCACCTCCGGGCAGCATGCCGGCCAGCCATGGCTGGAGCATTCCCCGGAAAAGCACTTCCTCAGAGGCCCCCGCCATGGCGGCGATGGCCAGAAGGTCTTGCCAGGAAAGATCGGCGAACAGGGGCGCAACCTGCCTGTTGATGAGTCGTTCCAGGTCCCGGAACACGGGATGGGCGGTCACCCGCAGGGCGACCAATCCCATACCCGCTCCTCCGGCGATCCCCATGGCGATCGCCCCCGGACCCCACCGGCATGCCGAGACCGGATCCAGCCCCGCCCAGCGAGCCAACACGAGTCCCAGCCCCAGCAGGAAAAACTGGAAGGCGAAGACCTGGATCATGAAACCGCCCGGCGCCATGGATCAGAGAAGTCCCCAAAGCCTGCGCAATGTCCATTCCATAAGCAGGATTCCGATAAAAGTGGCCAAGAACAGCACCAGGAAAGGAGAAAAGGAATCGGCTGACCAATCGGGAAGCCTTTCAACCACCTTGCGCGTGCGGTCGGAGGCCCGGGTGAGCAGGCTCCTGAGGAACTCGCCCAGGTCATCGCCCCGGCGGGCCACGCCCCCGCCGTCCCGGGCCAATCCCTCGAGGAACTTGAGGTCGGTGCCGAGCTTCAGCAGTTCCCGATCATCCTCGAAAACCTGAAACTTGGCTTCCACCTTGTCCTGAACCTTCTCCCCGTCGGGGAGTTGGCCGG
The DNA here is from genome assembly GCA_963923445.1 of uncultured bacterium. Lineage (GTDB taxonomy): Bacteria > Planctomycetota > Planctomycetia > Gemmatales > Gemmataceae > REEB421. Next base: position 133 of record CAWUNZ010000195.1, on the reverse strand, counting down.
ATGCCTCCAATACCAAGGTGTAAAGGCCGGGCCGGGTCAAGAGGCCGGGATCGACGGCCCCTTGCGCCTCCTCGTCCTTCCGCTGGAATGCCAGGGGCAGGGGTGGGCCTTCGACCGGTTTACCCCCCGGGCC
>CAWUNZ010000194.1:0-6492 GCA_963923445.1 uncultured bacterium | reverse complement strand
GGTCCAGCAGCCAGGCAAGGCGAGGCATCACCTTGGGTTGCGTGGCCTCGATGGCGTCGATCGCCACCAAGGGTGGGCGAAGCAGACGGCGCATGGGAACGCGTCTTTTATCCTCCAGCCGGCGTGTCGCCAAAAGTGCTCCCTTGGTGAGGACAGCCGCCTGCTTGCCGTACGACTCCCGCCAGTGTTCGGATGCCTGCCTGAGCAGTTCCGTGCGGCCACAGCCACGGGGACCCCAGAGCAGGACCACGGGAATATGCGGGTTGTCGGGCTTGGGTTCCAAGGCTTCCAAAGCGGCGCGCGCCTGACGGAATTCCGGCAAATCGAGCAGGTTCATGCGCCCGCTCCGCGCAAACGCCGAATCACCTTGGCCACCATTTCCCCCGCCCGGGTCACTTCATCGCCGGTGAGGAAAGGTCCCATGCTGAAGCGAATGACCGACCGCCTGTGCTCCTTTGGAACCCCGAGCAGTTCCAACGCCGGCGAAGGCAGCATACTGCCTGAGGAACAAGCCGCACCGGCGCTGCAGGCCACCCCTTCCAGGTCGAGCGCCATCAGGGCCATGTCGGCGCGGACCCCGGGAAACGCAATGAGCAGAACATGGGATAATCCACCTGTGTCAGGTCCTAAAATGTGCCATGGGCCGGCTGATTCCAAAGCCGTCTTGAACCGGTCGCGCAGGGCCAGGCATTTTTCATGGCGCGTGGCCATGTCCGTCACCGCCAGCCTCAGCGCCGTCGCCATGCCCACCGCCAATGCCACGGGTTCGGTGCCTGAGCGGCGACTCTGTTGCTGGCCACCACCGTGAAGAAGCGGTGTCAGGGTGGTGCCTCGCCGGGCGAGAAGCGCGCCAACACCCTTGGGTCCGAAAAACTTGTGGGCAGAAAATGATAAAGTCGATGCTTCAAGACGGTGAAAATCGACAGGAATCTTGCCCACAGCCTGAGTCGCGTCGAGATGCCAGTGACCTGGCTCGCCATGCCTGGCGGCCGTCGCTTTCCGCAGGGTCGCCAAGTCTTGAATGGCGCCCGTCTCATGCCCGGCCAGCGTGACAACCTGCAAGTTCGGCACCTTGGGGCAGAGGTCCGCCCAATCGGCCGGGGAGATGATCCCCCTTTCGGCTTTGGGCAACCAATGGACAAGAATTCCCTTGGTGGCCAGGGCGAGCAGGTTTTCGCGGATGGAAGGGTGTTCCAAGTGGGAGGAGGCCACCAGGTCGCCGGGTTTCAGCCCGGCCAGGGCCAAGGCGTTGGCCTCCGTGGCGCCCGAGGTGAACACCACCTCGTCAGGCCAGGCGCCCACGAAGGATGCGATCTCCTCGCGAGCGGTTTCCAAAGCCCGGCGGGCGGCCCTACCGGGACTGTGGGCGCTGGCAGGATTGGCCCACGACTCGACCGCCCATGGGCGCATGGCGTCCCACACCTCCGGAAGGCAGGGGGTGGTGGAGTTGTGGTCAAGGAAGATCGCCATGACATCAGGATACAGCCAAATAGGTTTTGTCGGGATCGCCGTGCAGACGGGACCTTGTCTGGAAGTTCAGCCGCTTGCCACGCAAACCGTGGAACCGCTACCTGATTCCAATGAGTCATCATTCAGTCAAACGGGAAGGCATTCTTTTTGCCGCCAAAGACCAAGCCCATTAAGGATAGGGTTCCTGTCATCATGACCGCCAAGGTCACCGGGTGGCCGAAGGCATCGGCCAAGGGGCCGAACACAGCGTTGCCCACGGGGGTGGCGATGCTGAGGCCCATGGTCCACAGCGCCATGGCCCGACCCCGGGAACGGTCATCGGCCAATTGCTGCACGGCACCTTGAGCGGTGGCCAAAACCATGATGAGGCCCATGCCGGCCATGGCGGCGCCAGCGAGCGCCGCCCCGACCGCGGCATTGGCAAGCGCCGAGGAACCGGCCAGCACACCTTGCCCGAGCGCCGTCAACAGCAGGCCGAAACGAACGCGCAGCCACAAGTTCGCGTCGTTTCCCCAGGCGGCGATGCCCAAAGCTGAAACCATGGCCCCACCGCCCACCGCGCTCAGCAGCCAACCATGTCCCACCGCGTTCAAGCCAAGCCCATCCGCGGCCACCTGGGGAAGCAGGGAAAGCATCGGCCAGCCGAACAGGGCCGCGCCCGTTGCCAGGAAAATGAAGAATCCCAAGCCACGACCGTCACGAAGCACGGTGACGAACGATGGTGGCCTATCCCCGGTCCGAAGCGGCACGGGTTCACCTCGCGCGCGGATGAGGCCGATGCAACCAAGCACGGCGATGTAGCTGCCGGCGTTGGCCGCGAAGCACCAAGCCGGATCCGCCACAGAGATGATCCAACCCGCCACGGCCGGGCCCAGGGCGCGCGCCAAGTTGAATTGGACCGAGTTGAGGGCAACCGCGTTGGGAAGGTCATCACGCGATGTGAGATCCTTGAGAAAGCTCAGGCGCGTGGGAAGGTCGATGGCCTGAACCACGCCCCCCAGCCAGGCGAAAGCCACAAGCCCCCATGCGGTGGGCGAACCCAACCAGGCGTATGCGGCCAATGCCGCCGCCTGCATTCCGAAAGCCGTCTGGCTGGCCAGCACCAGGCGCCTTTTTTGGACCTGATCAGCCAGAATGCCCGCCAGCGGGGCGAGGATGGCGGTGGGCAGGATCATGCCGATGGCGACCGCGGCAGTCCAGGAGCTTTGGCCGGTGAGGTGGAAGGCGAGCCATGCCAATGCCGTGGTCTGCATCCACGAGCCAATAAGAGACAATCCCTGCCCGAAGTAATAAAGTCGGTAGTCTCGATGCCTCAGCGCGTGGAACATCGTGCGGCTCACGCGGGGGGGAGGTGGCTGGCAAGGCGATCGCGGGCGGTTTGCGCGTCCATGCCGACAACAGCGAAGGTCTTGTCGCGCGACGAGGCGCCCGCCTTGAGTTCCACCTGCGACCTTTTCAGGCCCAGCCATTCGGCCAGCGCCTCCTCCAGCGCGGCATTGGCCTTGCCGTCCACCGGGGGCGCCTGCACGGCCACCTTGAGCGCCTCGCCGTGGACGCCCACGATGGCGGTGCGCCTGGCTCCCGGCTGGGCCCTGACGGAAATGACCACGCCGTTGGCCGATTCGGTGATCCTGATCATGCCGGTTCCAGCCCGCCCACGAGGATGGTTCCCAGGCGGATGAGGGTGGCGCCCTCCTCGATGGCGACTTCAAAGTCGTTGCTCATGCCCATGCTCAGGTGGCCAAGGGCATGCCGGGGATCGACAAGGGGCTTCAGTTCACGGGCCAAGGTTGCCAGCTTGCGGAATGCCGGGCGGGCCTCCTCGGGGTGGCTGGCAAGGGCCGCCATGGTCATCAGGCCTTCCACCCGAATTCCGGACATGGAGTTGAGACGGTTCGCCAAGGTTGGCACCTCGGCGGGTTCGAAGCCCTGCTTGGCGTCCTCGCCGCTGCAGTTCACTTCCAGCAAGACGCGCGCGGTGGTTCCCTGCCTGACAGCCTCGGCATCGATGGCCTCCAGCAGGCGGAGGCTGTCGCACGAGTGGATGAGGGAGACCAGGGGGAGCGTCCGCTCCACCTTGTTGCGTTGCAGGTGGCCAATGGCGTGCCACTGGCCACCGGTCACCAGCGCCGCCTTGCGCCACAATTCCTGCGGGCGGTTTTCGCCCAAGTCGGGCACGCCGAGGTCCACCAGGGCCTGGGCAACCTCTGGCCCGACCGTCTTGGTGACTCCAACAAGCGTGACCGATTGCGGTTCGCGACCCGCGCGGGAGCAGGCGGAGGCTATCCGGCCCCGAAGTTCGGCCAGGCGATGGGCGAGGATGTCGCGGATATTTCCCATAAAGCCATGGTAACGGACGAACCCTGTACGATGAGCGGGACACCCGGGGATCCGCCATGGCCGATGTGCAACCGTTTCGCGCTTTCCGTTACAACCTGGCCCGCGTGGGGGCCCTCGAGGATGTGATCGCGCCGCCTTACGATGTGATCGACGCGGACCTGCAGCGTCGCCTTCATGAGCAGCATCCCGCCAATGTGGTGCGCCTGATCCTCGGCTACGAGCAACCCACCGACAACGACCACGACAACCGGGCCACGCGCTCCGCGGCATGCCTGCGGGAATTCATGGCCGACGATGTGCTGCTGCAAGACTCCCAGCGCAGCATGACCGTGGTGCACCAGGAGTTTTCCGCCGGCGGCCGAACGCTTGTTCGCAAGGGTTTCATCGCCCGCGTGCGGCTTGAGCCGTTCGGTTCGGGCACCGTGTTTCCCCATGAGGAAACCCTGCCCGGCCCCAAGGCCGACCGCTTGCGCATTTTCCGGGCCACGGCGATGAACCTGAGCCCCGTCTTCGGCCTGTTTCCGGATGAACTGTGCGATGCCCAGGAAATCCTCGACCAGGCTGTCGGCCGCGCGCTGCCCTTGCAGGCCACCGACCACAATGGCGTGGTCACCCGCGTCTGGTCGGTGACCGACCACGCGGCGGTGACGGCGGTTTCAGCGTTTTTGGGCGACAAGCCGATCTACCTGGCCGATGGCCACCACCGCTACGAGACGGCCCTGGCCTACCTGGCCGAGCGCGAGGAACTGGCGCGGCGGCACGGCAACACGCTCGAACCCGATCATCCGGCCAGGTTCATCATGATGTACATGGTGGGCATGAGTGATCCGGGGCTTGAGATCCAGCCAACGCACCGGTTGGTTTCGGGTTTGCCCGGTCTCACTGCCGCCAGGCTTGCGGAACTGCTGGCGCCGGCGTTTGAGTTGCGACCGGTCGGCAAAGGCGCCGAGGGTTGCCGGGAGGCCAGCGACGAGATCGAGATGGACGGGGGACAGGACCTGCTGGCTTTCGGCACCAGGGCCGACGGCCAATGGACCATGGCGCGGCTGACCGATCCGGCACGCATGGCCCAAAGGCACCCCGCCAAGTCGGAAGCATGGCGTTCCCTCGGGGTGGCCATCGCCCATGGCGTGGCCATCGACGATTTGCTGGCACCCCTCATTCAGGGAACCCCGGGCATCCGCTATGTGCACACCCACGAGGAGGTGTCGGCCGACCTGGCTGCCGGCGGGGGCGCCGACCTCGGCATTCTGGTTCCGGCCGCCACCATGGACCTTGTGGCCGAGATCGCCTCGGGCGGCGAGCGCATGCCGGCCAAGAGCACTTACTTTTATCCGAAAATTGGTTCCGGCCTGGCGTTTCACCAGCTTCGTTAGCCTGCAAAAGGAAAGGTCCCCGGAACCTGAGGTTCCGGGGACCCGGTGGTTAGTCAACCCTGAGGGGGTTTACTTGCCTTTGGCATCCCCGCCCTTGGCGCCCTTGCCCCCCTTGGTGCCGGGGTCCGAAGGGGCCTGCGGGTCGTGGATGCAGTCGCCACCCTTGCCGCAGAGGCGATCCTTCAGGCGGCCGAGGTGGCCGGGATCGCACGGGTCGTCGCAGAGGGCCACGATGCGGGGCTTCCTCACGCAGACTTCCTTCTCAACGCACACCGGCACGCGCTTGCAGACATTCACCGGAACCTGCTCGCACACGGTGTAGGGAACCTTCACCGTCACGGTGTAGGGAACCATCTTGGTCACCTTCTCGCAGACGGTCTTGTTGATGGTGCAAGGTTCCATCGTGCAGGTGGTGTAGGGAACCTTCTTGGTGCGGGTTTCCGTCACCATCTCGGTCACCTTGCAGGGAACCATTTTCTTCTGGGTGCAGGGAACCATGCGGCAGACGGTGTAGGGCACCATCTTCGTGCAGGTTTCCTGAACGGTCTTGTAGGTGGTGTAGGGCACCATCTTGGTGTGGGTTTCCTTGACCAACCGCTTGCGGGTGGTGGTGATGGTCTTCTGGTATTGGGCCCCTTCCACGAACGAGCGGCCCTCACCGGGGTCGGCGTAGCCCTTGCCGTCGGCGGGATCGACATACGCGCCGCGGGCCAGGCGCGAGGTGGTGTAGGGGACCTGCTTGACGACCTTCTCGGTCACCATGCGGGTCTTGGTCACGGGCACCTGCTTGGTGCAGGTCTCGCACACCACCTTGCACACCTTGACGGGCACCTGCTTGCAGACGGTGTAGGGCACCTTCTTGCAAACGGTGTAGGGCACTTTCTCCACCACGCATTCCCTGACGGTCCTGGTGATTGGCACCTCGCAGCAGATGGTGCGGGTGCGGAACACGCGCCGGCTGCACACCTGGTCGGGGCACTGGCTCTCGCACTTCACCCACTTGCCGGGGCGGCAGATGTTGCGGCAGGTGCACGGATCGAACTCGCACTCCTGCTCGCGGACCCACTTCACCACCTTGCGGCCGGGAACCGTGTATTCCTCGGTGCACCACTCGCCCACCAGCTTGGAGATGGTGCGGGTCTCGGTCACCGGGGTGCAGACGATCTTGCGGACCGAGCGCTCGCACTGCTGAACCTCGGTGCGCCACTCGGTGCAGCGCACTTCCTTCATGCACTCCTCAACCACATGCCGGCGCACGGTGTAGGTGCAATCCTTCATGACCGTCTCGCAGACCGGCTTGCAGACA
>CAWUNZ010000193.1:0-6497 GCA_963923445.1 uncultured bacterium | reverse complement strand
AGCGGCCTCTAGGTTTGTGGAGGGTTCGCCAACCCACCCGGCCTTTACCAGGACTTCCTCGATTTCCGGACGGGACATTTCCTCCCGCTGGGTGAGTTCGTCGACAAAGGCGTCCAGAAGGCTCCGGTTGGACTGAAGCAACCCGAACGCCTTGTGGTCGGCATCGCGGAGGATTCGGGATACCTCCTCGTCGATCACCAGCGCCATGCCCTCGCTGAAATCGCGGGCCTCATGGATTTCCTTGCCCAGGAACACATGCTCCTCGCCGGTGCGGAAGGCCATGGGACCCACCCTGTCGGACATGCCCCAGTGAGCCACCATCATCCGGGCCCGCCTGGTCGCCTTGCGAAGATCGGATTCAGCGCCGGCGTAAGGTTGGTTGTAAACCAGAACATCCGCGGCGCGTCCGCCAAGGGTCATCACCAACTCACGCTCGAACTGGTCGCGGCCATGGTGGAAGCGATCCTCGTCAGGCACCGTGATGGTGACTCCCAGACTTTGACCACGCGGGATGATCGAGACCTTCTGCGGCCGGTCGGCTCCGGGCATGAGCCAGGTCACCAGGGCGTGGCCAGCCTCGTGGTTGGCGATTCTCCGCTTGTCGTCGCCGGTGAGCACTTCCTCGCGCTTGGGGCCGATGAGCACACGATCGGCGGCGCGCTCGAAGTCGGCCATGTGAAGCCGATCCTTGCCCTCGCGGGTGGCCAGCAGTGCCGCCTCATTCGCAAGGTTGCGCAAGTCAGCCCCGGTCATCCCGACCATCTTTCGGGCGATCAATTCAAGGTTCACATCGTCGGCCAACGGCTTGTTTCGGGTGTGCACCTTCAGAATGGCCAGACGCCCCTGCCAGGTGGGCCTTTCAACGGTGATGTGCCGGTCGAAGCGCCCCGGGCGGAGAAGTGCCGAATCGAGCACATCGGGCCGGTTGGTGGCGGCCATCACGATCACGGTTTCGGAGGGTTGGAAGCCATCCATCTCCGAAAGGATCTGGTTGAGAGTTTGCTCGCGCTCATCGCTGCCGCCGCCGACACCCGCGCCGCGCATGCGGCCCACCGCGTCGATCTCGTCGATGAAGAGAATGCAGGGGGCGTTGTCCTTGGCTGTCTTGAACATGTCGCGGACCCGACTGGCTCCGACACCGACGAACATTTGGATGAATTCCGAGCCGTTGATGCTGTAAAACGGGACTCCCGCCTCGCCCGCCACGGCCTTGGCCAGCAGGGTTTTGCCGGTTCCGGGGGAGCCGAAGAGGAGAACTCCCTTGGGCACGGTGGCGCCAAGTCGGGTGAATTTCTCGGGGCTCTTGAGGAACTCGACGATCTCCCTCAGCTCGCTCTTGGCGTTTTCCATGCCGGCGACATCGTCAAATGTCACGCGGGTCTTGCCCTTCTCGTATTTGCGCGCCGGGCTTCGAATGTAATTGCTGAGGAATCCGCCACCCAGGGGGTCGCGCATGCGGGGCAGAACGAAGAAAAACAGGGCCATGATCACGATGGCTGGCAGGAAGAACATGATCAGCGTGCCGATGCCGGCCAGGGGGTCCTCCTCCTGGACAATGGTGAGCTTGCCTCCGGCACTCAGTTCCTGAAGCCGCGAAAGAAGTTTCTCGTCCTTCTGGGGAAGGCGAACCTCGAACCGGCTATTCGATTTTTTTCCGTCCGCGAATTCGAGGGTTTGTTCCTTGCCGTCTTTGCCTTTTTGCAAGGTGACATCGAGGCGGGTCTCGTCGCGGTAGATCACCTTGCCGATCTTGGCCGCTTCCTCGGCCTTGCCCAGGGCTTCGATGAATTGGCTGTAGGCGATCGTGCCTCGGCCTTGGAGATTGTTGCCGAAGAAAACCAGAAATAGCACGGCGCCGACAAGGGCCAGCCAAAACCACGAACCCACGCCACCACCGGAGGAACCGCGGCGACGGGAACGCTGGTTGTCATCGTTTGTGGAATTCGGATCGAGGGACATCAAATCGCTTCACGCCGTGCTGCTATTTGGCACCGGCCGCCGGTCACGGATCTCCCGCAGCGCGATGTCGGGATCCATACAGGTCCCTTCTATCTACCCCATTATCCTAGGGTTCCGGGGTGAGGACGCACAAGGCGCCATCACCCACTGCCAAGAATCAGGGAGTGGTTTCCCCCGCCGGGGTTGCCGGCGGCGGTTCGTCGGGCTGGGACTTGGCGGTCAGGAAGGCGGCCAGTTCAGCGAAGCTTCCCAGCGGATTACGGCCCGCCAAGGCTCCTTCGCTGATTTGAGGCTTGGCCGGTTCAGCCCGCTGGGGTTTCCGTTGCGCCGGTGCCGGCGTCGGAGTTGCGGCATCTCCAGCCTGATTGGCTTCGGCCGGCTTGTTGGTGTCGCGGCGACCGCGCGGGGCGTCCATCTCCTTGCGGGTTTTACCCCGGGGCGGAAGGATCGACTTGGGTTTATCGCCGGGCCGGGAATCGCCGGGACCGCGGCGGTCGTCCGGTCGGCGGGGGCGCCGATCTTCACCCCGGGGCCGGTCGGATGGACCTGGGCCGCGTCCGCCACCTTCCCGGCGGGGACCGCGCGGAGGGCCGTCAGGACGCGGTCCACGCTCCCCACGGGGGGCACCCTCGCCGCGAGGCATTCGGGGAACTCGGGCTTGTTGCTCGCCCGGCGGCCTTTCGCCACGGGGCCGTTCGGAACCCGGGGCGATCATCGTGAGCGAGACGCGGGAGCGTTCCCGGTCCACGGAAAGAACCCATACCCGGACAAGGTCGCCCACGGCGATGTACTCGAACGGGTTGCGAACGAATCGGTTGGCCAGCTGGCTGATATGGACAAGTCCCGCTTCCCGCATGCCGATGTCGATGAAACAACCGAACTCCACCACATTCAGAACAGTGCCCCGAATTTCCATTCCCGGGGCGAGTTGATCCAAGGTGAGGACCGTTTGCCGAAGAACCGGGGCGTCGTGGTCCAGGCGCGGGTCTCGACCAGGTTGGGCCAGCATTGTCACGATGTCCGTCAGGCTGGCCGGACTGGGAAGGGCGCCGGTGAATTCACCGGAATGCGCCGCTTGTCGCAGGCTGTCGTGCAACGCCGCGAGGTCGAGTTGCGCCAGCTTGGCAGCCACCGATTCCCGCGCCTCGGGCTTGGCAAGGTCTGTTGGTTCCACCGCGGCGGCGGTAAGGACGCGCTTGGCCACGGGATAATTTTCCGGGTGGATCCAAGTGCCGTCGAGCGGTTCGCCACCGCCCTCAACCTTGAGGAATCCGGCGGCCAACTCGAACTTGCCTTGGTCGATGCCCGGCACCTCGCGCAGTTGCTCGCGCGAGCCAAACCTCTGGCCCGGCAAACCACCCTTGCGGGCGATCACCTCGCGCGCGAGGAGAGGATTGAGGCCACTGATGCGTCCCAAGATGTTCGGGCTGACATGGTTCAGATCGGCCCCAGCGGCACCCACGGCGCTTTCGATCGTGTCGGCCAGGATTTCCCTCAGCACCCGCGAATTCGTGTCGAACGCGTAGGAACTGGAGGCCAATTGCTGCGGTTCAATCCTCGCCAACTCCGTCAATGGATCCTGAAGCCTTCGGGCGATGGAGACGGCAAGGCGCAACCCCGCATCCACTCCGCGCAGATCCTCCTCCGGTTCCGGAATGCCAGAGTCGGAAACCACACAGAAGGCCAAGGATTCCTTGGGTTCGGGCAGACCGGAAAGGTCGATCGGAGGGGGAGGAGGCGGCAGATTGGCTGGCGGTGCCTCGGCAGCGGGGGCGGGTTCGGCCACCGGTTCGGATGGCGCCGCGAAGACAACCGGGGCCTCTTCCGGTGACGACGCGGGAGTTGAAGGCTCTTCCGAGGGTTTGACGGCCTCAGCAGCCGGGGCCTCGGCCGATACCGGTGTTTCCGGAGCGGGTGAGTCCACGACCGCGGGCGGTTCGACTGCGGGTGGTGGCACCGGAGCGGGTGGCACGGGTTCGGGTTCGCCTCGACGGCGACGGCCGAACATGGCCAGCAGGTCGGACAACAGCACTTCCGTCGGGCGGCAGGCGTTCGAATTGCCGATGGCGATCAGGTCCACTTCGAATTTGCGGACCAGTTCCTCGATCTTGAGCTTCGCCTCGGCCACCTTGTCGTGCGGGGCGTGGGGCTGGATGGTCGCGTATTCCAAAGGCCGACCCCGCTCGTCGATCACCGCGACGCGGCACCCCGCCCGGAAACCGGGATCGATGCCCATGATTCGCTTGCCGGGGAACGGCGGGGCCATGAGTCGATTGAACAGGTTGCGCCCCATGGCGCTCGCGGCCAGTTCCTCGGCGCGTTGGCCCAAGTCCCGGCGTGCCTCGCGTTCCAGTGCCGGAATCAGCAGGCGGTTCAGGGCGTCGGCGGCGACCTCGTTCAGGAATGCCGAGTGGGGATGCTGCTCAAGCAGGTCCGGCCTCGGGCCCCGGGGAGGAACCGGCTGGATGGCGAATGGAGGAAGGACGCTGCCGCGCTCGCGGATGGGCGCCGGCGGGACCGGGGCCGGGGCGGCGGGTGCCGGCGCCACCGGTGCGGATTCGCCCGCTGGCTCGATCGCCGCTGTCTCGTTCACGGCCGGCGCCGGACTTTCACCCTCGGTGACGGGGCTTTCAGTGGCCGCCACGCTCGGAACGGGCGCGGCTTCCACCGCCGGCTTGGGCGGCGCCAATCCCTGGTCGCCACCCTGATACGACGGCGCGGGGCGCTGGTCGGGCTCATGCAGCGGGAAGAAGTCGCGCACCACGCGCGCCGCCGTCTCGTGGTCCCACTCGATCCTCACCGTGATCGCGTTTGATTTTTCGGCGCGGAAAAGAGACTGCACCTTGTGGGCTGGAAATTGGCGCAGGAATTCCGAATGGGCGAAGTATTCCTTGAACTCGTTGCCCTGCCCCTCGGCCAGCGCGGGATTCCTGGCCGTGGTGATGCGCCCGCCATCCCAGAGGATGTCGCGCAGGATAGACCTGATGTCGGCGGTGTCGGCCACCACCTCCGCGAGGATGTGGACCACGCCGTCGCGAACGGCCTTGAGGGCCGACGCCCGGGCATCGGCGTCGAGCTTCAGCTCGGGGTCCGCCCAGTGCTCGAGAATGGCGTCGAGGTTGGTCAGCGCGGGGTCGGCGAGCCAGATGGCCTCGGCGATGGGGCCGAGACCCTTCTCCCGCGCCGCGTGGGCCGGGCTGCGGCGGCGCTGGCGGTAGGGCAGGGTCAGGTCGTCGAGGCGCTTGGGTGTCTCGGCCTGCTGGATCGCGGATTCAAGGGCGGGAGTCAGCCTTCCCTGCTGTGACAGGCTGGTCAGCAAACCCTTTTTGCGCTCGTGAAAAGTGCGAATAGAGGCCACTCGTCGCGCGATCTGGCGCACCGCGGGCTCGTCGAGCCCCATCGTGCGGTCCTTGCGGAAACGCGCGATGAACGGCACGGTGGCGCCCTCATCGAGCATGCGCGCGACCGCATCCACCTGCACCCGCTTGATCTGCAGGTCTTGGGCGATGCGGGAAAACTCGTTCCCCGGCTGTCCCGCTCGGGTGGGAGCCTGACCCTCGGCGTGCGCCGCCACGGGCTCGGATGGCTGATCCATGGGTGGTCTCGACAGGTGCACCGCCAGGAAAAACGGGGCGGACCGGTACCGCCTGTTTCCCCGTGCCATTTGCGAGGTTTAGGCTAGGGAACCGCCCGGATCACCGTCAAGGAGAGGGTTGACGACGCCGCAAATTGAATGTATACATTTGTTCATGCAGACGCCGGCGATTATTCACTTGGATGTCGACGCGTTCTTCGCTTCCGTGGAACAACGCGACGATCCGGCCCTCCGCGGGCGACCCGTCGCGGTCGGCACCGGCGTGGTTGCCAGCTGCAGCTACGAGGCCAAGCGCCGCGGCGTGCGAACCGCCATGAGCCTCCTGCATGCCAGGCGGGTATGCCCGGAACTTCGGGTCGTTCCTGGCGACTACCGCCGCTACGAGTCGGCCGGCAAGCGCATCCTGGGCATCTGCCACGAGAAGGTCGTGAGGGTCGAGGTCGCGGCGCTCGACGACCTTTACCTGGCGCCGCCCCGTACCCACGCCTTGGTGGATGCCGCGCGCCTTGCGGAGCAGTTGCGCCTCAAGGTTCGCGAGGAAACCGGCCTGCTGGTGTCAGCCGGCATCGGTCGCGGTCGTTTTGTCGCCTCGGTCGCCACCCACGCCGCCAAGGACCAGCGGGTGGAACACCTGCGTTCCCTCAACCGCTTGCCTTCCGAATTGCCTCTTTCGCCGCTTGTGGTGGCACCCCAGGGGAACGAGGCCGAGTTTCTGGCGCCGTTCGCCGCCGGCTTGCTTCCCGGCGCCGGGTCGATGCGCGGCGCCCGATTGGCTGAACTGGGGCTGACGCGCCTGGGTGATGTCGCGGCGGCGCCAAGGCATGTGCTGGCGGGGCTTTTTGGCGAGATGGGGGCCCGCTGGCACGACCTGTCCCGGGGGATCGACCATTCCACCCTGCGCATCGACAAGCCGCCGCTGACGATCAGCCGCCGATCCAGCTTC
>CAWUNZ010000192.1:0-6514 GCA_963923445.1 uncultured bacterium | reverse complement strand
TCGCCACCTCGGCGCTGAAAGCCTCGGAAAGCTTCTCGAAAATCGGTCCCTTGGCTGCCATGGTGGCCGGGTACTTGGTTTCGTTTTATTTCCTTTCCCTCACGCTCAGCGCCTTGCCCGTGGGTATCGCCTACGCTGTCTGGTCGGGAGCGGGTATTGTCCTCATCTCGCTCATTGGTTGGCTGACCTTTGGTCAGGCTCTCGACGGGCCGGCGCTTTTGGGAATCACACTCATCTTGGCAGGCGTCGCCATCATCAACATCTGGTCCAAGGCCAGCGCGCATTGATGATTACCCGACCGCGCCTTTGCAATCAGCCTCCCGTTTTCCTGGTGGAAATGATGGGCTATCTTGCAACAAGTGCTTTTCGGTGATTGGCATGCCCGCCCTTGGAATCACCCACCCATCCAACACGAAAGACATTCATGATCAACCGTCGCGATTGGATGCTGGTCGCCGCGTCGGCAACCACGGCGTGCTTGGGCAGGGGACAAGCCCAATCCCCGTCCCTGGACATCATCGACTGTCACACCCACTTTTACGACCCTTCAAGACCGGGCGGGGTTCCCTGGCCGGGCAAGGGCACCTCCCTCTACCGCACCGTGCTGCCCCGGCACCTGCGGGAACTGAAGCAGTATCGCAAGGTCACCGGCACCGTGATCGTGGAGGCCAGTCCCCTGGTGGAAGACAATGACTGGCTTCTCAACCTGGCCAAGGACGACCCGTTCATTGTCGGTATCGTGGGCAACCTCAACCCCGATGACCCAGGCTTTGTCGCCAACGCCCGCCGCTTGGCAGGCAACCCGCTGTTCCGCGGCATCCGCGTGAATTCGAACCTCATCAAGGGCGATCTTGCTCAAAATCGCCTCAAGGCGCTTGGCCTGCTGGCGGAACTCGACTTGGCTTTGGATGTCAACGGCGGGCCCGACACTCCCGGATTATTGCCGGCATTGGCCGCCAAGATTCCCAGCCTAAGGATCGTTCTCAACCACATTGGGAATGTGGAGATCAGCCGTGACGAACCTCCGGGCGACTGGGTCGCGGGTATCCGTGCCGCGGCCAAGTGTCCGAATGTCTGGTGCAAGGTTTCCGCCCTGGTGGAGGGTGCTGCCCGCAAGGGTGGCAAGGCGCCGACCAACACGGCCTTTTACCGACCTTATTTAGATGTTGTCTGGAACGCCTTCGGCGATGATCGGGTCATTTTCGGTAGCGACTGGCCCGTATGCGAGAACGCCGCCGAATATGAAGACATGCAGAGAATCGTGATGGAATACGCCGCAGGCCGAGGCGACCAGTCCACACGCCACTTCTGCTCGCTCAACGCCAAGAAGGCATACAAGTGGGTCGAGCGTTCCGGCCGACGGTAGTGTCTCGTTTGCCTGTCATCAAAAATTCCCGGGCCATTACTGATTCCGGAGAAACTTCTCGCCTGTTGCTGGCGGGTTCAAGGTTGGATCGCCCTTCAACAACCCAAGACCCGCCAGAAAGCGATCCGCCTCGATAAGTGCCGCTGTTCGCCAGGGGTCGCGGTTGAAGAAACCATGGGACTGGCCTTTGGCGATCAATTCCGCTGGCTTGCTCGGGTTTTGTTCCTTCCAGCGGGCCATGGCGGCGTCCCATCCAGGTTTCCAGGTGTCGCGATCACCAAAAAACACGATCGCTGGCGCCATCCCCGGCTTCAGGTGCCTGAGCGCGTCGATTTCCGGATCCCGCCGGTCATCCGGCGCGAACGCCGGATTGAACAGCAGGTAAGCCGCCACCGAGGTATCCATTTCCTTCGGGTCGTTGGGATCGTTCAACCCGGCGTTGGTAGTGGCCAGCACCGCGATATGCCCTCCGGCCGAACCACCGCCCGTGATCACGCGACGCGGATCGATGCCCAGTTCCCCAGCATGGGCCTTGAACCAGCGGATGGCACTCTTGGCGTCTGTCACGCAGACCCGTTTTTTGGTCTCGCCCGGGGGCAAGGCGGAAGCCTCCTTGGCGGATAACATTCGGTAATTCGCGGTGGCGGCCACAAGGCCGCGGCTGGCAAGGTATTGGCAAGCGACCCGGAACTGCGCTTGCGATCCACCGCTCCAGGCACCCCCGTGGAAGAGAACCACCCCGGGAACACGATCCTTGGAAGGGTCGTGCCCGGCGGGAAAGTAAACCTCCATTTGTCGTGGTTTCCCGCCCGACTCCTTGTAGGTCAACAGTTTGCCTGGCTTCTCCGGGTCAAAGGCATCAACTGACACCGGCTTGGTCGCCTGCGCGGGGTAGCGCCTCACGCGCACATCGTTTTTCTGGGGCTTGCCGGGCGCGCTCCTGCCCGAGGTAATGATTTCCTCCATCGTTCTTCTCATTTGTGCCACCCGTTCAGGCTGATCTGCGGCAAGGTTGCGGGTTTCCCCCAAATCCTCGGCAAGGTTGTAAAGCTGGAAGTCCCCGCCTTTGGGCGCCTTTGGATCAGGCCCGAAGATCAGTTTCCATTGGCCATCACGCAACCCCGGCACTCCCGATGCGGCGCAACTGACGGCGTGGGTGCGCGCGGGCTTGTCCTCGCCCCGAAGAATCGGGAGCAGGCTGAAGCTGTCCTCGCCGGCGTTGTCCGGGAGCGGAGATCCCAGTATCTCGGAAACGGTCCGAATCAAGTCGGCCTGGTGCGCCAGTTGCCGCGAAACACTGCCAGCCTTCACCACCCTGGGCCACCTGACTATGAAAGGCACCCGGTGGCCTCCCTCGAACACTTCCGTCTTGTAGCCGCGAAGCGGACCGCTGGGGAAATGTCCCTGTCGCTCGAGGTCCTTGGCGCCCACATACGCGGCGAATCCGTTGTCGCTGGTGAACACCACAAGGGTGTCTTCGGCCTTTCCGGTCCGCTGAACCTCATTGAGAACCCGGCCGACCAAGGCGTCGGTTTCCATGATCAGGTCGGCGCAGTCATTCTTAAGGCCGCTCTTGTCTTTCCACTCCCGGTTGACTGCCAACGGGGTGTGAGGCGCAGTCAATGGAAGATATAAAAAATACGGTTTATCACTCGAAACGCTCTGGCGGATGAAGTCGCAGGCCCGGTCTCCCAAGGCTGGAAGAATGGCTTCGAGCTTCCATCCTGGCAGGGCGGGCCCTGGAAGGCTTGCCTGGTGGTTGCCCAGCAATCCGGCCGGAAGCAGTTCCGATGGAATACCGACCGTGCGGTCGTTTTCGATGAAGCAATAGGGAGGCCAGTTGGGGACATCGGTCCCGAAATACAGGTCGAAGCCACGGGTCGTGGGGCCGCCGGGAATGGGTTTGGCAAAAGTTTCAGCCCAGGCGGCCCTATGCGCGGGACTGGCCACCGATCCCTTGGGGAAATTCCTGAACAGGTCCTGTTTTTCCTCGCCAATTGGCCAGTCCCGGCCCAGATGCCATTTGCCGATCGCTGCCGTCCGGTATCCCCGACCCTTGGCCAGTCCGGCGATGGTGAGTCTGTCCGGGGCGATCAGGGGAGCGCCCCAGACGCCGACAATCCCGTTCTGCAGGCGTGTCCGCCAGTGGTACCGTCCGGTAAGCAGGGCGTAGCGCGAAGGTGAACAGACCCCCGAGGAGGAATGGGCGTCCGTGAAGCGCATCCCCTGGGCCGCCAAGGCATCGATGTTCGGCGTGGGGATTCGCCCCCGCTCCGGGTTGTAGCAATGGGGATCGCCGTAGCCCAGGTCATCGGCAAGGATGACGATAATGTTCGGTTTGGCGGTATCCGCCCCATTCGCGGACATTCCCAACAGGGCGCACGCGGCAATGATCCAGCACATGGCAAACTTCCAGCCGGGGGAGAGGGAACCTCCGGCATCTTCCAATCCCACCAAGCCAAGGTCAATCGCGCGCGAACGATGAAATCCGCTTCATTCATCCCTTGGAAAGAGCCTTTTGCTTGTCTTGGTCCTATCTCGCCTGCTGAGCATCGAAGCTTCGGGAACTGGCGACGGGGTCAGTTGCCCTTGCCCAGCTTGAGTGTCTCCAACAGGGCCAACAGCGCCGGGGCATCCGCGGGGCGCTTGCTGATGTCGGTCTGGAGGCACCGACCAAGCAGCTTTCCATGCTCCACTGGCAAACCCCGATCCAGTGCCTTGTCCACCCAGTCGAGGCCCTTGGGCGCTGGGAGGTCCCATCGACCCATCACCATCTGGTACCAAACCACGCCTAACGCGAAAACATCATCGGCCGGAACCGGCGGGGAACCATCCAATCGCGCGGGAGAAGCGTAATGTGCCGGCCAACCGCCTCGGATCTCGTACATCCGTCGGGCCACCTTCATGGCTGCCAGGTTCCGCACCTTGATCAAATGCGCCGCCTCGAAATCAGCCCAGCCGATCTCCGCCAGATGTACCTTCCAACCGCGGCCATGCCGGGCCAACGCCAAATTCGAGGGCATCAATCCTCCATGGCCCTCCGGACGACTTCTGCCATGGAGGAATGCCAGCGACCGCGCGATTCGCCGAATCCACCGGCCCACGCGCCCGGCATCGATCCGGCCTTCCTGGGCTTCCCACAATTCCGAAACCGCCGGCAACGGCACGGCGCGTTCATAGGCCCAGGCGATGTAAGACTGGTTTTCATCCTGATGGTGGGCCAGCAGGCGATGGATGGCGGGGTGGACCAGGTGGCGAAAGTGATTAAGTCGATCCGCGATGCCCGTGAATGCCTCGCGCGCCTTTTTATTCCGGATGATCGCCAACGAAACGACATCCCCCTTGTTGACCATGGTTGCCTTCCAGTACTCCGTGGTCGCCGTGCCGAATCGGAACCGCTTGAGCCGGAATCCCCCGACCTCCTGCCCCGGGCCGTGCGCCGGTTGCCTCAGCGGCAGCAGGTCGAGCAGGTTCGCGGGTTCTTCCAGCGTGAGTGGTGTCGCCGCCTTTCTGCCCAGGGGTGAATGCAGCGACGCCGCGCGGTGCCTCGCCTGGCTCATCACATGGCACAGGTAGGCGCCCAAGGCTTCCTTCTGCCCCGGGTCGGAAATTTCTGGCAAATGGCGAACCCGGTCCCGCACATGCGCCCGCATCAGCGCCGAGGGCATCGCCAATCCCTTGGCCAATGCCTTGGCCCGCTCCGCGGGTTTTTGTGCCTTGGCCACGCCGGCGTGAACCCGATCGATCCCCGCCAACAGGTATTTCTCCAACGACGATTGCGCCATCAATCCGGGCATGGCCACTTCGGCCAATCCTCGCGCCAGATTTTCCATCCAAACGGTCCATGGCGACATGGGAGCCTCGGGGCATCCGGTGGTGCAGGATTGTTCTTATCCATCTTACCCCTGTTTTCAGACCAAGGCCCTGCGCTTGCCCCAAATTCGCCACGAAGGGTATGGTCTCTGCCCATTGGCACGCGGAGCGATTCCATGAAATTCAGATCAATGGCTGGATGGCTGCTGGCTGCGGTCGCCGTGGCGGCGGCGT
This sequence comes from uncultured bacterium, assembly GCA_963923445.1. GTDB lineage: Bacteria > Planctomycetota > Planctomycetia > Gemmatales > Gemmataceae > REEB421. Next base: position 1,101 of record CAWUNZ010000192.1, on the reverse strand, counting down.
GCCTGTTTTTCCTTGGAATCGATCGCGCCGTGGCATGGTGGCGGGTCAGGCAGTTGTTGGCTGCCGAACCCCAGGCTCGCGCCTTGCTCATCGACGAATTGGCGAAGCACCCGGCCTCCTCATGCCGTCAGTTGGCGGAAATCCTCGTGGAGGAGGATGACACCGACCGGGCGACAATCTTGGGCGAGGCCCTGTGCCAAGTTGGAAGGGAATCCGGTGGTGCCGCGGACCCGGCCATGGCCGAGTCGCTCGACATGATCGTGAAAGGCTACCGAACTTGCCCTCCCGCGGGAAAGGAACAGGCCGCCCTATGGGCCGCCTCCATGGTTGAGCGGGTTCCCGATGGTGCCCGGCCCACATCGGAATTTGTTACTGGTGCCCATCGTCTGGTGGAGTTGGGGCGGGTGAGCGCTGAACCGGCGCCTCGGGCCGCGACCATGCGTCTGGCCGTTTCGCTGGCCAAGGCAAACCTCACGGAGGAGACCTTGTCACGCTTCCGTGAACTGGCCCGCTCGGGAATCGCCGATGCCGATCCGCGGGTGCAACTGGCGGCCATCAGCTTGGCCACCTTGCCGGCGATGCGCATGCTCGACGAGGTCGCCCATTGCCTGGGCAGCCATTCCGCCGAGGTGCGCCGTGGCGCCCTTCTCGTCCTGGGACCCAATCCCGAAGTTCTGAATGAGGACGCCTTGTTGCCTCTCCTCCATGACGCTGATCCTCAGAATGCCAGCTTGGCGCAGTCGGCGCTGGTGGCGCGTGGTCTCAGCAACGACCAAATCCGCCTGGGTCGCCTGATCGCCGATCCGAAGCCCACCCACCGGCTGGAGGTTCTCGACCATCTGGAAGGCCCCGCCGATGTGGATGTGGCCATGTGGCTCAAGCGCCTCAGCCACGACACCTCGCCGGCGGTTCGCTCCGCCGCGGCGCGGGCCATGGCGCAGGCGGGTGGTCAGGACCTTAAGGAAAGGCTGGCGCAAATGGCCGAGGGCGACCCCAGCCCCACGGTCAGCCGTCTTGCGAGGCATTTCATGCAGGGAACCAATCGCTGAACGACACACCTGCGCGGCCGGATACATCACCCCGACATTATTAGAAATGACT
>CAWUNZ010000191.1:0-6544 GCA_963923445.1 uncultured bacterium | reverse complement strand
CTCCCATGCATGCCAATTCAGCCCCCGAACCACAACCAACAACCAGAACGCGGCCGTCGTTGCCGCACCCTGGTTCCAGCAGGGCGCACGAGAGGGCGTGAAGGCTTTCATATCCCGGAATCACTTGACGGATGAACGAGTCGTAATGGGCGCCGTAATCACCGTCAAAATCAAAGTGTTTTTCCCCCATGGTCACTCGCCCACTGGATAATGAACCGCCTTTGCCAAAACACACCCCAGCGAATCAAGTGCCCGGATTGCCTTGAGGAACTTTCCAGCCGATGCCTGGTGGGTCATGATGACCATTTGGACTTGGGAATGATCGGTTTCATCCGGGGTTTCATGCTGGATGACCGAGGCGATTGAAATCTCGTGACTGGCCAAGACCCCGGATACTTCCGCCATGACCCCGGGCCGGTCGATCACATGCAGCCTGAGGTAGTACCTTGACCTGAGTTTTTCAGGAGCCAGAAGGGGTGAAGAGGGACCACCCCGCCAAAGCCTGTTGGTGGCCGCGACCAATCCATCCCGCGAAGCAGCCAGTTCCACCAGGTCGCTGACCACCGCGCTCGCCGTGGGCATACGCCCGGCACCGGCGCCATAAAAAAGGGTTTCCCCCACCGCGTCGCCGATCACCCGAACCGCATTGAATCCGCCTCGAACTTGAGCCAACGGAGTTGTTTTTCTCAACAGGACCGGGCTGACATGGGATGTGATTCCTGCCGGGTCGCTCCAGATTTCGGCGAGCAACCGGATTGTATATCCAAGTTCCCCGGCGAAGCGGATATCGAGCGGATCGAGTTGGTCGATGCCCCGACGGTTGATCGATTCGACCTCGAGGGTGGTGTCCATCGCCAAATGAGCCAATACGGCCAATTTGTGGGCCGCATCGGTACCGTTGACATCCAATGTTGGGTCAGCTTCGGCGAAACCTAGTTCCTGGGCCCCCTTGAGGGCGGAGGGATAGTCGAGTTGATCATCCGTCATTCGGGTCAAAATGTAGTTGCATGTCCCATTTAAAATCCCTTGGATGCCAAGGATTTGGTTGGCTGCCAATCCACGCTGGATGGCTCCAATGATGGGGATTCCACCACCAACACTAGCCTCGAACGCGACGCATCGCCGATGAGCCCGGGCAATATCAAATAATTCTTTTCCACGGGTTGCGAGCACAGCCTTGTTGGCGGTGACGACATCTTTGCCATGCTTCAAGGCCGAAGCCATGGCATCAAAAGCCCATGTCGTGCCTCCAGCCACCTCCACCACCACATCAATGGCTGGATCATTCAGGATCTCGTCCAAAGAAGCTGCTAACTGATCGGGCGAGAGGGCTGTTTCCCGCTTCTTATGTGGATCCTTGTACAGCACCTTGGCAAGGCGCAGTGGCCGTCCAGCCCGTTTTGCGAGAAGATCTGCGGTTTTACGCAGAATGATCGCCACTCCGGTGCCGACGGTTCCCAGTCCCAGAAGCGCAATTTGTAGGGGTTTTTGATTGGACATGGTCTGCCGTTGGTTTCAAGAATCGAATGGCCCTTTTAGGGGCCACCTGGTTGCTTTGGGCCGATACCGAGTTCAGAATAGTATCAAGCGTCCGCTATGCCACTCGCCTCGAGGAGGCAGGAGGGTTACATGCGCCGTATCTTTTTGCTTGGACTGGCTTTGCATCTGACTTGGGCGGTGGGCAAGGTTGCCGCTCAAGGGGGGAGCAGCAGCCTTGGAGGCGGATCGGGCAGTGGCCTGGGGGGCAGCGGCTTGGGCGGATCCAGCCTTGGGGGCAGCGGTCTTGGTGGTGGTGGCATGGGTGGAGGTCCGAATCAGCTCATAGGAAATTCCAACGGAAATAACAGTGGATTCGGTTTGGGATTCATGCGCTTGGGGCAATCCGGATCGGCCAGGGGTGGTGGGAGCGCGACTGGCTCCACCTCGTTTATGGGACCTTATTACGCCTCACCCTTGGCGCTTGGGTATGGGCCCTTGAACACGGGAAATGCTCAGGCAGCCAGTTCTAACGCCAACCCAGCCTTTGGAACTGTTTTTGCCAACACCGCCTCTGGTACTACTGGAGGCCGGGGTGCATCTGGGGCAATGGGAGGTTTGGGGGCAACGGGGAGCTCGAATTTGACTGGAAGCGTCGATTTCAATCCCGTCAACAGTTCCGGAATCAAACGAAATTTGCCGTATGCCGCGGAAGTGAATTTTGAAGGAAATTTCACGAGATCAGAGGCCGATCAGGCCGCTTTGATTGCGATTGCAGAAAAGCGGCTAATCGATGAGGTCGGCTCTATTGTCTCCCGTTCGAGCAGGCTGCCATCGGCCTCGGCCGTGGTGGTTTCGATGGATCAAGGGTTTTTGGTGCTGCGTGGAAAAGTCGGAAGTGAAAAGGAGCGTCGCGTGCTCGAGGCGATGGTCAGGATGACGCCCGGGATTCGCGAGATCCGCAACGAGGTTCAGGTCGGTCAATAACCCCGTAATCCAGTAAGATGATTATCAAATGAGTCCGGCGCATGCCGGGCTCTTTCAGTTGTTTGGGAATGATCCAATGAGCCAGCCCGCGGCAATCGTGTTGCGTTCTCAAGATGATGTGGCCGTTGCTGCCCGGCGGTTGGAACCCGGGGAAGACTTGGATTTGCCGGTCGGCAGAATTCCTGTCCGTGATTTGGTGGGAATGGGCCACAAAATCGCCCTGCGCGCCATTTCAAGGGGTGAACCCGTCCGAAAGTACGGTCAGGTGATTGGCTTCGCCACCAAGGACATCCCCGCGGGGTCGCTGGTGCATGTGAACAACATCGAGGCTGGCAGTTTCGATCGTGACTACGCGTTTTCCAGCGAAGTTGTTCCGGTTGTTCCAGCCGCCAATAAGAGAACATTCGAAGGATACGATAGAGGAGATGGGCGGTACGGGACAAGGAATTATGTCGCGCTGGTTTCCACCGTGAACTGCTCGGCCAGCACCAGCCGTTACATCGTCCGAAGGCTTGAGCAGTTGGGAGTGTTGAAGGATTTCCCCGGTGTTGATGGCGTGGTGGCGGTGACCCACAAGGCCGGTTGCGCCATGCAATACGGTGGCCCCGACCATCTTCAGTTGGACAGAACTTTGGCAGGCTTTGCCCGCCATGCCAATGTGGCGGCCTATGTGATCATCGGCTTGGGTTGCGAAACGGGTCAGGCCGCCCACCTGATTGAAGGAGAAGGGCTTATTGAGCTGGGCTCCGGTGGCAGAAAACCTCCCATGGTCCTCAATATCCAGGATTTGGGGGGAATCGCCCGAACAGTTGAAGCCGGAACCGAGGCGATCATCAAGCTTCTGCCGGAGGCTGCCAAGCATCGCCGAAGCACCATCGGGGCTGACAAGCTGATCTTGGCGACCAACTGCGGAGGATCGGACGGGAACAGCGGGGTCACGGCAAATCCAGCGCTTGGGGTGGCCAGCGACCTGTTGGTCGCTCAGGGAGGAACCACGGTTCTGGCTGAGACAACGGAAATTTATGGCGCGGAGCATTTGCTGACGCGTCGCGCCATAACTCCAGCGGTCGGTGAAAAATTGATCGAGCGGATCCGATGGTGGGAACGCTACACGAAAATGTTTGGCGCCGAAATCAACAACAATCCCTCTCCGGGCAACAAGGAGGGCGGATTGACCACCATTTACGAGAAATCCTTGGGAGCCATAGCCAAGGCAGGAAGTTCACCGATGGTCGATGTGCTCCAATATGCCGAGCCGATAAGGGCGAAAGGCTTTGTCGTGATGGATACCCCCGGGTATGACCCGACAAGCATGACCGGGCTTGTCGCTGGTGGAGCCAATGTGGGAGTGTTCACCACTGGCCGGGGTTCAGTTTTTGGCTGCAAACCCTCCCCCTGCATCAAGGTCGCGACGAACACCCCGATGTTTCGGCGGATGGAAGCGGACATGGATATCGACGCTGGAACAATTCTTTCCGGGGTTCCGGTTGAGGAAGTCGGCCGCCTCATCTTTGAGGAAATCCTCGCGGTGGCCAGTGGAAAAAAAACCAAGAGCGAGATGGCCGGTGTGGGGGAGGAGGAATTCGCCCCTTGGAGTATCGGGCCCACACTTTAAATAGTTCAACATATCAAGAAGAGGCGGATTGTCATGGATGCCGGGCCAGCCGAGCAACCGAGTCACCCAGAAACAGGTACCTCAGGAGGGCCGGTCCCGACCATCGTAAAAAAATGGGGAAAGACAGTCGCTCCGGGTGATCAGGAATCTCAATTATTCCTGCAGGGTCCCCAGAGGCGTTTGTCCGAGCTCTGGCAGTCTTTCCGAATGTTTTTCGAGTACCTGCATGGTTTCAGGAGGCTTCACTTCGTCGGGCCATGTGTCACGGTTTTTGGTTCAGCCCGTTTTCCAGAAACCAGCCCGCATTACCAGTTGGCCAGGGAGGTGGGCGGGGCCATCGCGCGTGCCGGGTTCACTGTCATGACCGGAGGGGGACCGGGAATCATGGAGGGTGCCAACCGCGGGGCAAAGGAAGCCGGTGGAAGGTCGATCGGGTGCAACATATTGCTCCCGAAGGAGCAGGCCCCCAACCCCTACTTGGATGAGTTTATTGACTTTGAATATTTTTCGATTCGCAAGACCATGTTGATCAAGTATTCGTACGCCTTCTTTGTGCTGCCCGGCGGACTTGGGACCTTGGATGAGCTGTTTGAAATCACAACCCTTGTCCAGACAGGGAAAGTGAAGGACTTTCCCGTTGTTCTGATGGGTGTGTCTTTTTGGCAGCCCTTGATCGATTTCATGCGTGAAACACTCCTGGCCCAGGGCACGATCGATCGACTGGACATCGACAGGTTGATCATCACCGACGATATTGACTTCGCCGTGCGCGAAGTCACGCGGGTGGGCATGCACCGATTTGGTCTCTCCTATGGACCTAGGATTCGTCGAGCATGGTGGTTGTGGGAATGAAACCTGGTGAATGAAAAATTCAAGTTGAATGGCACTTAAAGAGGGCCCAGCCGTGAGAAGAATTCTTCCTCCCGTCATTGGCATTTTGGTAGTCATTGGGTGCGGAAAACCTCCCACGTTGCCCGTTGCTGATCAGGAACCCGGAGTGAGCCTGAGTGAGGTTGTTTATCGCACGGTTCAGGAAACGATCGATTTCACCGGTCGTATCGACTCTCCGAACCCTGTTGATGTCAGGCCCCGTGCCACGGGCTACATCACGAGCACACCATTCAAGGAAGGCGATTTGGTCAAGAAGGACGATATGTTGTTCGAGATCGACAAGCGTCCGTACAAAGCCAAACTTGATGACGCGACCGGTCAGGTGAAGCTCTTTCAGGCCAAGTTGAAGTTGGCCATTGCCGACAACCTTAGGGCCAAGGAAGTGGCCAAGACTCCCGGTGCCATCAGCAAGCAGGACCTGGACAAGTATGTCGCAGCAGAGGAGGAGGCCAAAGCGGCGGTTGAGGCTTCCGTGGCTTCCCTTGAAGTCCACCGTCTTAACCTCGAATTCTGCCAAGTGATTTCGCCTATTGAAGGTCGGATCAGTCGATACTTTGTGACGCTTGGCAACCTGGTCAACGCCGACCAGACCTTGCTGACAACCGTTGTAAGCGAAGATCCCGTTTATGTTTACTTTGATGTGGATGAGGCATCCCTGATCCGCATCAAGCGAATGGTGCAGGAGAAGAAAATCCCCGCTCGGGAAAGCCAGGCGGATGTTTTTGTCAATGTCTCGATTCAGGACGAACTGGATTATCCGCACAAGGCAGGTGTTAACTTCCTAAATAACCGAGTTGATCCTTTGACAGGCACTCTCACCGTCCGAGGCGTGATTGCCAACCCGAGGATCGCTGAAAAGACAAGGCTTTTGGTGCCCGGCATGTTCTGCCGTGTCAGGGTGCCGATAGGTCCGCCCCATGAGGGAGTGCTTGTCAGTGAAAAAGCGATCGGCACAGACCAAAGCGTGAAGTTTGTCTATGTCGTGGGGCCTGACAACAAGGCGGAATACCGGAAAGTTCAGGTGGGTGGGACGGACCGCGACGGCCTTCGAGTGATCACTGACGGGTTGAAGCCCGGTGAGAAAGTCATCGTGAGCGGCATACAGCTTGTCAGCTCTGGCCAGAAAGTTGTCCCCGAAATGGTTCCCATGCCCATTCCCATGGGTGCCAAGCCGGTTCCCACTCCTCAAAAAGAGGCGCCAAAACAAAAGAGCTGATCCTGCTGCGAAATCCTCAGGTTTTTCAATGATTTCCAGGTTTTTCATCGACAGGCCCGTTTTTGCCGCGGTCACCTCCATTGTGATGGTGATCGCCGGTACGCTGGCTATCGCGTCCCTTCCCATATCGCAATATCCAGACATTGTCCCGCCCACCGTGCAAGTGTCTGTCAATTATCCGGGTGCCAGCGCCCAGGTTGTCGCCGACACGGTTGCCGCGCCGATCGAGCAACAGGTCAACGGTGTTGACAACATGATTTACATGGCGTCAACCAGCGATAACACCGGTGCCTACAACCTGATCGTGACTTTCGGCATTGGAACCAACCTCAACGAAGCCCTTGTCGCGGTTCAGAACC
>CAWUNZ010000190.1:0-6594 GCA_963923445.1 uncultured bacterium | reverse complement strand
CCGTGCACATCGGTCAGGCGCTGGTCGCGTCCACCGTGACGGAAGGTGAGGCGCTTGTGATCGAGGCCGAGTTGGTGAAGGATGGTCGCGTGGATGTCGTGCACCGTGAGCGGATTCACGACCGCGGCGTTTCCGAACTCGTCGGTCTCACCGAACGCCATGCCCGCCTTGAACCCTCCACCGGCAAGGAACAGGGTGAACCCGTTGACATGGTGGTCGCGGCCGCAGGTCGCGGAAATCGCCGGCGTGTGCGGTGTGCGGCCCATTTCCCCGGCCCAGAGCACGATTGTCTGGTCGAGAAGCCCGCGACGCTTGAGGTCGATGATGAGGGCTGCGACCGACTGCTCGGTCACCCGCGCGTTCTTTTCATGATTCACCCTGAGCATCCCGTGCTGGTCCCAGGGCGAGTTGTTGCCATCGAAGCTCGGGCAGGTGATCTCGATGAACCGCACCCCGGCCTCGACCATCCGCCGGGCGCGAATGGCCTGGGTGGCGTAATACCGCTGGTGCTCGTCCTTGGAGTCGGCCCCGTAAAGCCGGCGAATGCCCTCGGGTTCGCCGCTGATGTCGGCCAACGCGGGAACCTCGGCCTGCATGCGGAAGGCGGTCTCGAGGTTCGCGATGGCCCCGTCGATCTTTCCGGAATCGGCGGCGAGTCGGCCGAAGGCCGCGTCCTGTTCGGCGATCAGGTCGAGCTTGCGGCGCTGCACCGGGGCCGGGTCGCCGGGAACAATGTTGTCGACAGGCACGCCCTTGGCTCGCATCGCGGTGGCCTGGTGGCCCGCGGGCAGGAACGAGGTGCCGAAATTCTCGAGGCCGCCGTTGGGCACCCAGTCGTTGTTGAGCACGATGTATCCGGGGAGGTTGCGGTTTTCCGTCCCGAGGCCATAGGAAACCCACGAACCGAAGCTGGGCGCCTGGCCGAGGCTTCGACCCGTGTGAAGCAGCAGGTTCGATTGGCCGTGCAGGGGCAGTTCCCCGACCATCGACCTGACAACACAAAGTTCGTCGGCCACGCCGGCTATGTGGGGGAAAAGGTCGCTCACCCAAAGGCCCGATCGGCCCCGTTGCCTGAACTCCCACGGGCTTCCCAGCCACACCCGGTTCGGAGCCGACTGCGACTTCTTCGAGACGGCCGACTGTCCGATCTTTTGGCCCTCATGTTTCTTGAGCATCGGCTTGTGGTCGAATGTGTCCACATGGCTGGGCCCGCCATCCATGAAGCAGAAAATGACGCTTTTCGCCTTGGGAGCGTGGTGGGTTTCGGCGCCGGCCCGGCCGGCGAGCATGCCGTTGAGCGCGAGCCAGCCGAATCCCATCGAGGAGGCCCTCAGCAAGGCCCGCCTTTCAGGCGATCGGAGGCCGCCATGGCAGCCACTGCAAGAACCGGTGGTTGGCTTCATGACGCCGTTACAACCTCGTTTAGCGATAGTGAATGAATTCACTGGTGTTGAACATCGCGTGGGCAAGGCGCGTCCACGCGGCCTCGTCCGACATCAGGCTCGCCCTTTCTGACGCTGCAAAGCCGCGCGCCGCCGCGCTCCAGCGGCGAACCTCGTCCAACCGGGTTTCCCGGAAGTCCTGCAACCAAGGGGAGCCTCATCAACCGCTTCCGCCGCCGGGGTGAAGGGTGAATCGAGCGGACGCCGCCTCGCGCTTGCAGGCTGGCTGACCCGGCCCGAACATCCGCTCACCGCCCGCGTGTTTGTGAATCGGGTCTGGCATCACCATTTTGGTCGGGGGATCGTCGAAACGACGGGCAACTTCGGGCGGTCGGGAAGCCCGCCAACACATCCCGAACTGCTTGACTGGCTCGCTGTCGATTTCGCCAAGAACGGTTGGAGCGTGAAGCGACTTCACCGACAGATAATGCTTTCGAGCGCCTACCGCCAATCGTCACGGCGGGTGTCGGAATCCGCCCCTGAGGAGGTTGACCCTGAAAACCACCTGCTCTGGCGCATGAACCTGCGCCGGTTGGACGCGGAAATCGTGCGGGACGCGATGTTGGCCGCGTCGGGTCAACTGGACACCACCGCCGGCGGGCCACCCGTCGAGATCACCTCGCCCGCCAACGGCCTCTCGGAAGCCAAGCCCGCTCCGACCCCATCGAGCGCCAACCGTCGAAGCTTGTATCTGTTCGCCCGCCGAGTCTACCCGCTGAAGTTCCTGGAAATCTTCGACGCGCCGATCATGCCGGTGAACTGCACCCAACGGTCGAACTCGTCGAATGTGCTGCAATCGCTGGCGGTTCTCAACAGCGATTTCGTCATCGGACAGGCGGGGCACCTGGCCGACAAGGTCGTGAAGGAAGCGGGCGAGGAACCGGCGGCGCGGGTGCGACTCGGGTACCTTCGCGCATTAAACCGGTTACCCCGGGAAACCGAAGAGACGAAATGCGTGGCCTTCCTGCGCGACCAGGCGAACACCTATGTTCTGGAGAAGGTTGCGCCGCAGAAGGCCGGGCGGGACGCCCTCGCCGATATGTGCCAGATGTTGTTCGCCACCAACGAATTCCTCTATGTGGAGTGAGGCCATGAACAATGTCCATGCAGGCCGGGCTCCCACCGCATGGCCCGATGTGTCGTCCGGTCGCCACCATGAAAACTTCACCGGATACTTTTTAGCATTGGATTTGCCATGAACTCTCGAAACCACGGCATTGACCGTACCCATCCGAGAACGCGCCGCGAGTGGCTGCATGTCGGCGGGTTGAACGCGATTGGCCTGTCCCTTCCCCAACTGATAGGCCGGCCCGCCCGCGCGGCTGACATGATGGCGCCGAAACTCGCCAGCGGCCTCGGCTCCTCGTTCGGTCGAGCGAAAAACTGCATCTTCCTGTGGCTCCAGGGCGGGCCGCCCCAGCACGAGACATTCGACCCGAAGCCGGACGCGCCGGTTGAAATCCGCGGGCCATTTAAGCCGATCGCCACCACGGTGCCGGGCATCCGCTTTTGCGAACTGCTGCCCCGCACAGCTCGGCACGCTCATGAAATGGCCGTCGTGAGGTCGCTTTCCACCCGCGATGACAACCACGACGTGAGCGGTTACTGGCTGCTTACCGGTTACCCTTACGGCCCCGGCAGCGCGCGGCAGATCAAGCCGACGGATTGGCCTTACTTCGGCTCGGTGGTCAAGATGCTGAAGCCGAGCACCAAGATGCCGGCGCTCACCACCGTGTGGGTGCCTGACATGATGCGCCTGAACGATAATGTCACCCCCGCGGGCCAAACCGCCGGTTTCCTCGGCAAGCAGTGGGAGCCCGAGCGGTTTGTCGGCGATCCGGCAAAGCCGGATTACCACATCGAGGGGTTGGACTTCGGTTTCGGCTCCTCGAAGGAGCGGGTGGCCAGCCGGAAAGCCTTGCTCGGCCAACTCGACCACTCCTTCGCGCCTGGTTCCGACGCAGACGCGGTGCGGGCGTGGGATCGGCTGTCGATGAACGCCTTCGACCTGGTCACCTCCGGGGCCGCTCGCGCCGCCTTTGACCTGTCCAAGGAGGCGGACAACACTCGTGACCGGTACGGCCGGTACACCTGGGGACAGTCTTGCCTGCTGGCCCGTCGGCTGATCGAGGCTGGGGTTCGACTCGTCCATGTCAACTGGCCCCGGGAACCGGGCGACTCGGCGGTCGATAACCCGCTATGGGACACACACGCCCAGAACGCCGATCGCCTGCAGGATTGCCTCTGCCCGATGTTCGACATGACTTTCGACGCGCTGATGACCGACTTGGCCGAGAGGGGACTGCTGGCTGAGACTTTGGTGGTCGTGGTGGGCGAGTTCGGCCGCACGCCGAAGATCAACGCCGTCGGCGGGCGGGACCACTGGGGCCATGTGTTCAGCGCCGCTTTCGCCGGGGCCGGTATTCGCGGCGGATCCGTCATCGGGGCGAGTGACCGGAACGGGGCATACCCGGTCACCGATCCGATTCGCGGCGGCGATTTCACCGCCACCATTTTCCATCTGCTCGGGATCGACGCGCACGGGATGTTTCGGGACAAGGCTGACCGGCCGCATCCGCTCACCAAGGGCGAGGCGATCGCGGGGGTGCTCGGAACGAACACGACGGAGCGGGGCCAGGCCGGGGGCGACATCGCGCTGGTACCGCCCTACGACACAAGCCTGGTCCTCGACAGCGACTTCGCTTCAAAGCGGTCACTGGTCGCCTGCTCTCCGCCCACCCGCGAGAAAGGCTGGCGCGCAGATCCGCTCACCGGCTCGCTCGTGGTCCGAAAGGACGGGCGAGGCATTTTCGTGGGTTTCGACATCGGCAATGAGGTGGCCTCGGGCGGGACGGCGGTGCTCGCCCAGGAAATCCGCAACGCTCGCGGTGGGAACTACACATTCACCATCGAGGCGGCGGGCGAGGGCGCGACCGCCGAGCAATTCGCGAAGTTGTTCGCCGAGCATTTCGAGTGCCGGCTTTCGCTCATCCGCTACCGGGATGCGAAGAAAGACCCGCGCGAGGCGACGGATCTGGGCAGCGTGACATTCAAGCCGGAGTTCGGAAAGTCAATGTCATTCCGTGTCGAGAGATTCCTGGGTTCCCGCGGGGGTGGGGCCAACTTTTCGATCGGGAATGGCCTCGGGGTTCGACTGAGCGTGACAAAATCATCCGCCGGCGCGCTGGCATGCTCCGCCCGCGCAGGGCTTCGGGTGAGTGCGGTGAAGGTTGAATTCGGAGCGGCGCCGCGTGACGAGAACAACACCGTTTAGCCGCGACACGCCGTGGCCAAGGGAGAGGGAATGTCTCGCACACAACGAAATTTGGCGAAGCAATCCGTCGCGGGGCGGTTGCTTCTCGGCTGCGCCGTTCTCGGCCTGTTTTTCCGTGCGCCCATCGCCACGGCGGACGAGAGGCCCTCGCAGTTGATCGGCTACACCCCGGTGTGGTCGGCGGACAGCCTCCACGCGTTCTACTCTGCGAAATTGGGGGAGAGCATTGAATTGCTGCGCGTCGATCTCGACGGCAAGACGACCCAACCGACGAAATCGAAGCCTGGGACTCGCCACTACCAACCGGCCGCCTCGCCGGACGGCAAGTGGGTACTGTTCGGCTCTGACCGGAGCGGCGCGATGCAACTGCATGCCGCATCGGTCGGTGGGAAGAAAATTTGGCCGATCTCGAATGTCCCCGCCGGCTTGTGCGTGATGCATGGACACTGGCAACCCTGCCGTCCCAACAAACAACCTAGCATGGAGTCGGGCCATGAATGTTTCATATTTGCGTCGTGAGTGGCTGCGATCGCTGGGCGCGGGGTTCGGCAGCCTCGCGCTGGCCTCGCTGATGGACGAGGCCGGATTGCTGGCGGCCGAGCCGACCGGCGGCGTTCGCGGCGACCTGACCCCGCGCAAGGGGCACTTTCCAGGCAAGGCGAAGGCCGTCATCCAACTGTTCCAGAACGGCGGGCCGTCGCAGATGGACCTGTTCGACCACAAGCCGGAACTCAGCAAGCGGAACGGCCAGCCGCACCCGGAACAGGTGGAGACCTTCCAGCTCGGCAACAAGAACGTGTTGCTGGGCACCGCGTTCAAGTTCGCCAGGCATGGCCAGTGCGGCATGGAACTATCGGAACTGATTCCGCACCTCGCGGGCATCGCGGACGACCTGTGCCTCGTCCGGTCGATGTACACCGAGAACAACAACCACCCCTTCGCCATCAACATGATGCAGACGGGCAAGACCTTCAATGGCAGGCCCGCCATCGGCTCGTGGGTCGGTTACGCGCTGGGAAGCGAAAACCGCGACCTGCCCGGCTATGTCGTGCTCCGCGACCCGGCCGGTTACAACACTTCCGGCAAGTCGGTCTGGTCCAGTGGCTGGCTGCCCGCCGTCTATCAGGGAACCGAGTTCAGCAGTTCGGGTTCCCCGGTGCTGCACCTCCAACCGACTCGCCGGCAATCCCCGGAGGCTTCGAAACGGGCCCGATCGCTTCTGGCAGGGATGAACGCCGAGCATCTTCAGTCGCATCCCGGCGAAAGCGAACTCGAAGCCCGCATCCAGAATTTCGAACTGGCCGCCCGCATGCAACTGACGGCCACTGAGACGCTCGACCTCAGCCGTGAACCCGCGAAGGTGCGGGCGATGTACGGCCTCGACAATCCCGAGACCGCGGGCTACGGCACGCGGTGCCTGATGGCCCGGCGGCTGGTCGAAGCGGGCGTGCGGTTCGTGCAGGTCTTTCCGCCGCTCAAGCCGTCGTTCCAGCCATGGGATAACCACGGCGACCTGAAGAACGGCCTGAAAACGATCTGCGGCCAGGTCGATCTTCCCAGCGCCGCGTTGATCCGCGACCTGAAGCAGCGCGGGCTGCTCGACCAGGTCATCGTCATGTGGACCGGGGAGTTCGGCCGGTTGCCAATCACCGAAGGGGCGGACGGCCGCGACCACAACCGGCACGCGTTCAGCGCGATCATGGCCGGCGGCGGCTTCCGCGGCGGCCTGACCCACGGCGCGACCGACGAGTTTGGCTACAAGTCGGTCGAGAAGCGCGTGAGTGTCCCCGACCTGCACGCGACGGTGCTCCACCAGCTTGGCCTTGACCACACAAGGCTCACCTTCACGCACAACGGCCGGCCCGAAAGGCTCACCGA
>CAWUNZ010000189.1:0-6610 GCA_963923445.1 uncultured bacterium | reverse complement strand
GCGAGGCTGGCCACAACCGATCCGCCACCCTCGACCTTGCCAAGGGTCCAATAGCGATAAGCCAGGGGCTCATACTCCGGTTGAGCGAAGTCAACCTGCCCGGCCTTGCCGAGGGCTCCCAGGTCGCGGGCCACGGGGTGGCTGGCGTCGGAATGCAGCCAGCGCCTTCCACGCGCCTTCTTGTCCAATATTTTCAGTTCTCCGGGAATCGCCGGCAGCAGTGCCGTGGCCTCGGCGCCCTGGTAGGCGCCCACCCGGGTCCCCTGGCCACCGGGAACCACCACCAATCCGCCACCCCTGTCCACCCAGGCCCTGAGCGCCTTCCACAGCGCCTCGGGCGGTTCACGCGGCTCAACCAGCCATACCGACCGGTATCCCGCCAGGGCCTGCTCGGTCCAGGCTTCCGTCCGGGCGATGGCCTGGACTTCCGCCGGGTGTTTTTTCAGGGCCTCGAACGCGGAAAGCAGGAAGTCGGCATCGGCCGTGTTGTCGGTCAAAATGAGCACCTCGCGGCGCACCGGAACGGTGACGAACCGCTGGTTGTTTCCGGGGGCACCGTCATCCGGCTGAATGCGGAGGGTGTATTGCCAGGCGCCCGTTTTCTGGCCGGGAGGAAGCGGTGGAACCTTGCGGTTGAATTCCAACACCATGGGCGGGTCGTCCGGAGCCAGTTCAACTCCCTTTCGGTCGGGTCCGCGCCCCGGTTCAGGATCGTTCTCCAGACTGAGCGATGCCTGGGCCTGAACCTTCGGCCCTCCGGCACCATCCCCCCTCGCGATAACTTGCCCCCGAAGCGTGAGGGTCGCGTCCGGGGCGGCAACCGGCGGATCGGCGGCCAGTCCAGCGGCCTGGAAATCCGTTCCCCTCACGAAGCCGACATCCATCCACAGGGCATCCACATCATCCGGTTTTTCGGGAAATCCTCCCTCGGAGGAAACCGCCCGCCGGGTGGAATCGGACAGCACCACCAGCAGTTTCCTGCGCGACTTCGCCCCCTCCGCCTTGGCCGACAGCGCGGTGACGCCGCGCCTGATCCCTTGGAGCACCGTCCCGTCACGGGGTCGGGTTTCCACGGCTTCCAATTGCTGGATCGCGCGGGATGGCGGCACCCACATCGCCTCGCCCTCGTGGCTTTCGCCCGCGGTCAGGTCGGTTCCCCCTCCGGAGAGAAGGGCGACGCGGCTGTCCTCCGAAAGCCTTGCCAGAATGTCTCCCCCCAGTCTTTTCGCCTCCTCCAAGGGGGTGTTGCGGCCCTCGCGCGCCGCCATGCTGGCGCTCAGGTCAAGGACAATCGCGACATCCATGCTGGCGCCCTGTCCCAGGTCGATGCCGGGGTTGGCGATCTGGATGCGGGCCAGGGCCAGGCACGCCACCACGATCAGCGCGATGCGCAACAGCAGCAGCAGGATGTTCTGCAGGTGCATGCGGCGGCGCGATTGGGTCTGCTTTTCCAAAAGGAAGCGCATGGCCGGAAAGGTGATCGGCTTAGGCTTGCCGCGCTTGAGCATGTGCAGCACGATCGGCACGGCCGCGAGGGCTGACAGGAACAGCAGGTAGGCGTGGATCATGCCCGGGGCACCCTGGGAATCATGGGGAGTGGATCGCCGTCACGGACTCCCCCGGCGCGTCCGGCCAGCAGTCCTCGATTTTTTCGGCGAAGAATTTGCGATTGGCCGACTGGAACAGGTGGATGATCACAAAGAGCGAGCAAAGTAACCCGGCCGAGGTGAGCGCCGCCACCGGCCCGGCGCCGAGGCCCGCGAAGCGGGGGGCGATCACCATTCCAAGGGTGACAAGGCCGATGGCCCCCACGCCGTAGAGCGTCAGGATGAGGGTCGTCAATCCCACGAGGGCGGCGCGGTTGGCCCCGCCTCCACGGGGTGGCCAGAATCCCTCCCGCCGGGAACGATGCTGGGCGCTGCCCAGCCACACCCGCACCCCGTGCCACCAGGCCGAGGCCAGGGCAATGTAAGTCACCAGGAACGAAAGACCGTAGCCGGCGCCGGCCGTGAGCACGGCCCCGCGGAGAATGGCGCCGATGAAACCCAGAAACGGGGCGCGGCCGAATCGCGCCAGAAGCACTGCCAGCACCACGCCCCCCAGCAGCAGCGCGGTGGCGGCGACCGCCATTTTCCACAGGCCCCAGGAAAGGTGAAACCAGAAGCACACCCGTCCCCGGCGCCAGTCCGGGTCGTACCGTAGAAGCCACCAGCCCGTGGCGACCTCATGCAGGGCGAGCTTGGAACAAAGGATCGCGGCCACCAAGGCCGGCATGGCGGTCGCTTCCCAGGCGACAAACGCCATGAGGTACAAAAGAGCGACAATGCCCTGACTTCGGATCCGCCAGGAGGACGGCCGATTCGGCGCGGGAGCGCCTTCCTCTTCGTTGGCAAATTCCGTCATCCGCGGCCCAACCCGATACCCGAGGGTATTCTACAACCCTTCGGGCACCCGGTCCGGCCTCCCGGGGGAACTTAGACGACAGGCAAAATACCCCAGATTTCCCGGGCATACTCGCTGATGGTGCGGTCTGATGAGAACTTGCCCATCCGGGCGATGTTGAGCAGGCATTTCCGGTCCCATGCCTTCTCATCAAGCCAGTCGGCGTCGATCCGGTCCTGAATGGCCAAGTAGCCGGGAAGATCGGCCAGATAGTAGTACGGGTCGGTTTCCTCCACCAGGGTGGAGAAGACCCATGAGGTGTCCTCGCCGGCGCCGTTGAACCGCCCGGCGCGGAACGCGTCCATCAACCGGCGGATGGAGGGGTCGGACTCGTAAACCGGCCTGCCACCAAGAACCTTGTCGCGGCGCAAGGCCGCGATTTCCTCGACTGTCTTGCCGAAGAGGTAGAAGTTTTCCGCACCCACCTCCTCGCGGATCTCGATGTTGGCGCCGTCGAGCGTGCCGACCGTCAGCGCGCCGTTCATGGCGAATTTCATGTTGCCGGTGCCGGAAGCCTCGAACCCGGCGGTGGAGATCTGCTCGCTGAGGTCGGCGGCGGGGATCATCACCTCCGCGAGGCTGACCCGGTAGTCGGGCAGGAAGGCCATCTTGAGGAACTTGTTGGCGCGGGGATCGCGGTTGATAAGGTCGGCCAACTGGCAGGCCAGGTGGATGACCTTCTTGGCGGCCATGTAGCCAGGCGCGGCCTTGCCCGCCAGCAGGCAGACGCGGGGCGCCCGGGGTTCGTGGCCGTCCTCCACGATCCGCAGGTACTGCCAAGCTACCCTCAGCAGCATGAGCAACTGCCTCTTGTACAGGTGCATGCGCTTGATCTGGATGTCGGTCAAGGCGGAGGGGTCGAGCACGATGCCGGTGGACGCGTGGGTGTGACGGGCCAGGCGCTCCTTGTTGTGACGCTTGACCAGCCTCAACTTGGCCAGGAAGGAGTCATCGTTGGCGAGCGACTCAAGAGACTTCAGCTTGGAAAGGTCGGAGATCCAGTCGGTGCCCAAGGTTGCCGTGAGGAGCGCCGACAGTTCCGGGTTGGCCACCATGTACCAACGGCGCGGGGTCACGCCGTTGGTCTTGTTGTTGAACTTGCGGGGTGTCATCTCGTAGAAGTCCGGCACCAGGTCCTTCTTGACCAGTTCCGAGTGGATCGCCGCGACGCCGTTGACCGACTTGCTTCCGACAATGGCGAGGTTCGCCATGCGCACCTTCTGCTCCGGCCCCTCCTCGATGAGCGACATGCGGCGCACGCGCTCGTCGTCGCCAGGCCAGCGAAGACGGACCTCCTCGAGGAACCGCCGGTTGATTTCATAAATGATCTGGAGGTGGCGGGGAAGCGCCTGCTCGAACAGGTGCAGCGGCCAGCGTTCCAGCGCCTCGGGAAGCAGGGTGTGGTTGGTGTACGCCACGCAGCGGGTGACCACCTTCCATGCCGCTTCCCACTCCATGCCGATCTCGTCGATCAGCAGGCGCATGAGTTCGGCCACCGTGATGGCGGGGTGCGTGTCGTTGAGTTGCAGGGCGATCCGGTCGGAAAGCCGGGAGTAGTCGCCCTCGAGGTCGCCGCTGTGCCGGCGCAGGATGTCGCGCAGGGCGCAGGCCACCATGAAGTATTCCTGCAGCAGGCGCAAAAGCTGCCCCTGACGGACCTGGTCGGATGGGTAAAGGACCTTCGAGAGGGTCTCGGAGAGCACCTTCTGCTCGACCGCCTTGATGTAGTCGCCGCTGTTGAAGACCTTCATCTCGAAATCGGTGGAGGCGCGCGCGGCATAGAGCCTGAGCACATTCACCGTCTTGCCGCCATAGCCGGCGATCAGCATGTCGAAGGGAACCCCGATGATGGTTTGGAAATCCACCCACCGCTGCCTCTTGCGGCCCAGGGCGTCGGTCTCCATCACCACGCGGCCATAGACGGGCACATGGCAGGTGCGCTCGATCCGCTCGATCTGCCAGGGGGAACGGCCCAGGCGTTGCCAGGCATCAGGCCGCTCGACCTGCTGGAGGTTGTGGATCTCCTGCTTGAAAAGACCGTACTCGTAATTGATCCCATATCCGTAAAGTGGAAGTCCCATGGTCGCCGCCGAGTCGAGGAAGCAGGCCGCCAGGCGCCCCAGGCCGCCGTTGCCCAGCGCCGCGTCCTCCTCGGTCTCGCAGATCTCGTCGAGGCTGGTGCCCTTGGCCTCAAGGACCTTCCGGCACTCGTCCACCATTTCGAGGCTGGCGAGGTTGTTCATCAGCGACCGGCCGATGAGGAACTCGGCGGAAAGGTAGTAGGCCCGCTTGGCCCCTTCCCGCCGGTAACGCGATTCAGTCTCAAGCGCCCCGTCGATCAGGCGCTCGCGGACCGCCAGGCTCACCGCCACCAATTTTTCATGGCTGGTCAGGTTGCCCCACGGGAGGCCCAGGGTGTAACGGGCATGCCGCTCAATCGATTCGGCCAAGGCGGTGTGATGCGGAACAAGATTGCGATGGGCCGCGGCAGGTTGGTTGTTCATGCTGGGCGTCCTGAGGTCCAAGGGGCTGTTTGGGCCCCAAATCGGTCAACGCGCAAGGCGGTCCAGGCGGGGAAAGGAAGTGCCTGCCGCTGTTTCCGGTCCGACGGACCAGTTGCTTGGTTTAATCGTAGCGAATTCGGGTGCTTCGCATAGGGTGGGAGCGGTTTGCGGCCTGACCAAGGCCCATACTTGTGCAGGATGTCCTTTCTGGTGATCCCGTTCGGAGTGTTTTCCCATGACCTCCTGTCTGTTGGTGATCAACGCCGGGTCCTCCAGCATCAAGGCCAGCGCCTTCGCGCCGGGGAACCTTGCCAACCTTGGCCACTGGCAGGCCGACCTTCTGGCTAGCACTCCGGTTTGGACAGGTTCAGGGCCTGCCGAACCGATGCCCGACACCTCGCCTTCGCGGTCCATGAGCGCTTTGGCCCTGATTCTGGAACGGGCTGATCTGGTACCGGCGTTGGTTGGGCACCGGATCGTCCATGGTGGAACGGTTTTTGTCCGCCCGACGGAAATCACCGATGCCGTCCTGACGGACCTCGATTCCATCACCCCCATGGCGCCGCTGCACAATCCCCCCGCGTTGGCGATTTTGCGGCAAGCGCGGAGTCTGTTTCCCCATAGTCGGCAAGTGGCGATGTTCGACACGGCGTTCCACGGCACCATACCGCCAGTGAACTATCGCTATGCCTTGCCTCGGGAATGGGAGGAGCGAAAGGGGATTCGCCGTTTTGGATTCCACGGTTTCAGCCACGCCTGGTCTTCCGGCAAGGCGCGGGAGATTCTGGGCGAGGCCCAGGCCAAACGGGTGGTGGTTCTCCACCTGGGCCAAGGGTGCTCCGCCACCGCGGTTCTCGATGGCCAATCGCATGCCACCACCATGGGTTTCACCCCCTTGGACGGCTTGCCGATGGGGACCCGATCAGGATCCGTCGATCCGGGCGCTTTGCTGCATTTGCTTGGCGGTGGTGACTTGGGATTGGCGGATCTGCACAAGGGGTTGTGGCGCGAGTCGGGCTGGCTGGCCCTTTCCGGAGTTTCCGCTAATTTCAGGGAGGTTTTGGCAGCGGCAGAAGCGGGCAACCCGCGCGCCGTGTTCGCCGTGGAGCACCTCGCCGCCCGCTGCAGGGAGTCGGTGGCTTCAATGGCCGCGGCGATGGGGGGGATCGATGCGCTGGTGTTCACCGGCGGCATCGGCGAGCATTGCGCACCCCTGAGGGCCAAGGTGACAGAAGGACTTGGGTTCCTGCGGATTCCCGAAGGATCGGTCCTGGTGATTCCCGCCGAGGAGGAGCGCCAAATGGCGATGGAAATGGCCGCTCTGTCCTGATTTCGGTCAGGGATGCCAACTCAACTGGTGCCATGTAAGCCCGCACTTGGGGCAGCGGGCAAGGCGAACAGGGGTTCCCGTCGCCTTCCAGCGAATCCCGCCCGCTTCCCAGATGGAGATGGACCGCCCGCAAGGGCAGACCATCTTCCAATCGCGCGATTCCCGTTCCATGGATTCGCACCAGCTTTTTGGAAGAACGGCCGTTGCCAACCGCTGGATAAAGCTTTGGGCCATCGGTCATCCCCGATTGATCAGATCAACCTCTTGGCCGCGGTCCCGATGAGCGAATCGGCGGAATTCGCGTCGCGGACATCGCCTGATGCCTCCCAGAACA
>CAWUNZ010000188.1:0-6619 GCA_963923445.1 uncultured bacterium | reverse complement strand
CCCGGACGACGCTGAAATCCTCTGCGCTGGAACCCTCATTCGCCTAGTCTCTGCCGGTTGGGAGGCCCACATCGCCACTTTCACACCCGGCGACTGCGGTTCCATGGAATTGTCTCCCGAGGCGATCTCCCGTGTCCGCCGGGGCGAGGCGTTGGCCGCGGCCAGGCATGCCGGGGCAAGGTATCATTGCCTTGAGGAACGCGACCTGCTCCTCTTCTACGCGCCCGAACCCCTGAGGAAGACGGTCGCCCTCCTCAGGTCGGTGCGTCCCGACATCGTCCTGGCCCATTCCCCGGCCGATTACATGCCGGACCATGAGGTCGCCAGCCTGCTGGTCCGAGCGGCGTGCTTCGACGCCGCGGTGCCCAACCTTTTTCCCGATTCCGGCGCCCCGCCGATCACCCATATTCCGCACCTTTATTATTGCGACCCCATCGAGGGCAAGGATCCGCTCGGCCGGCCGGTCGACCCTGGAATCCTTGTCGATATTTCCGGCCAACTCGACCGCAAGGCCGAGATGCTGGCGCTTCACGCCTCCCAGCGCGACTGGCTGGCCCGCCAGCACGGCATGGACCAGTACATCGAGTCGATGAAATCGTGGGCCCGGCACCGGGGTGCAGCCCTCGGCGTGGCCGCCGCCGAGGGTTTCCGCCAGCATCTGGGACACGGTTTCCCGCAGGACGACAGGCTTTCCGCCTCGGTCCGCTGACCTTTCCGCTTGCGGCACCCCGTTCCCCCGAACAAACTGGATGATCGGGGACACGCCTCCCTTGCCCGTCCCCCGCCTGCTTGTTGTTCCGCGAGGACGAACGCGATGCCTTTGCGACTGATCGTGACCTTGGCAGCCCTCGGGTTGACCCCCGTGGCCCCGGGTGCCGAGATTTCCTTCAACCGGGACATCCGCCCGATTTTGTCGGAATATTGCCTGGCATGCCATGGCCCGGGCAAGCAGGTGGCCAAGCTTCGGCTCGACCTTCCGGATGCCGCCAAAAAGGGTGGCAAGTCAGGAGTTCCGGCCATTGTTCCCGGGAAAAGCGGATCGTCTGAACTGGTCAAGCGACTCCACACCGATGTCGAAACCGAGCGCATGCCACCGGCCAGCACCCGGAAAGCACCATCGCCCCGGGAAGTGAAACTACTCGAGTCATGGATCGCCGCCGGCGCCCCCTATGAGGGCCATTGGGCCTTTGAACCGCTGGCCGCCACCAAGGTTCCCTCTGGCGATGGCGGGCCGATCGACCGCTTCCTGCTGGCTTCCTTGCGCGAGAAAGGATTGGGCTTCCGTCCCGAGGCCTCCCCCGAGGTTCTTATCCGCCGCGTGGCGTTCACGCTCACCGGCCTTCCCCCCACGGTGGCGGAGGTCGATCAATACCTGGCCGACAAGGCTCCGGGTGCTTACGAGCGCATGGTGGACCGGTACTTTTCATCACCCCGGCATGGCGAGGAAATGGCCAGGCACTGGCTCGACATCGCCCGCTACGCCGACACCCACGGCCTGCACCTCGACAACGAGCGGCAGATGTGGGCTTACCGCGACTGGGTGGTGAACGCCTTCAATCGCAACCTGCCGTTCGACGCCTTCACCATCGATCAACTGGCGGGTGACCTGATTCCCGGCGCCACGCTCGACCAGCAGGTCGCCACCGGTTTTTCGCGTTGCAATGTCACCACGGGCGAGGGTGGATCGATCTCCGAGGAGTGGGTGTACCGCAACGCCGTCGAGCGCGCTTCCACCGTGTTCGCCGCCTGGCTGGGCCTCACCGGAGGCTGCGCCCAATGCCACGACCACAAGTTCGACCCGATCTCCCAGCGCGACTTCTACTCCATGTACGCGTTCTTCCACTCCGCGGCCGATCCGCCATTGGACGGAAACGCGCTGTTGACCGCGCCGACCGTCAGGCTTGAAACCCCCGAGGTCAAAGCCCGCCGCGACAAGCTTGGCGCCGACCTTGCCTCCGTTGATACGGAGTTGGCCAAGCTGTCAAGGGCCATCCCTTATGCCGACCCCGCGTTGGCCAAGGACAAGCCCGCTCCGGTGATGCTCGAGGAGGTCTGGTTCGACGACTCGTTCCCCTCCGGCCGCGTGTTCGCCAGCCCGGGGCACCCCACGCAGTATGTCGATGCCAATTCCGGCAAGGTCTTTTCCGGATCCAAGGCGCTCCGAAGGTCTGATTCCGGCCTGGCTCAGGATGTGATCGAGGGGATGCCAGCCCGGTCGATCCCCAAGGGAGCCAGCCTGTTCGCCCATGTGTACATCGACCCGGCGAACAAGCCGAAAAGCCTGATGCTGCAGTATTTCAAGGGCGGTTGGCTGCACCGCGCTGTCTGGGGCGACTACGACGCCATCCCTTGGGGCAAACCCGGCACCACCGAGCGCGTGAAGGCTGGTCCCTTGCCCGAGGCGGGCAAGTGGGTCCGCCTGGAGATCGAGGCTTCAAAGCTCGGGCTTGTCGCCGGTGATCAGGTCACCGGGTTCGCCATGACCCAGTTTGGCGGGCTTGTCTACTGGGACAAGGCGGGCGTCTCGGGCACCGCCGACCCGGCCAAGGATCCCGCCTTGTCGCTGGCGGCGTGGTGGCAGTCGCAACGAGGCAAGAACCAGACAGGGGTGCGCGAACCCCTCGCCGGCTGGATCAAGGCCGGGCCATCGGCACGCAAGGTTGAATCGGAGATCGCCCAGGTCCGCGACCACTTTGTCGCCACCACCTGGGAAGGTGCCTCCGCCGAGATCAAGTCCCTGAGGGCCAGGCGCTCGGCCATTGCCGCGGACCTGGGCAAGCTTGACGGCGATGCCCCCGGCACCTTCGTTTACAAGGACCTCGACAAGCCCCGCGAAAGTTTCGTGATGATGCGCGGGCAATACGACAAGCCCGGCGACAAGGTCGAACCCGCCACTCCCGCCACCTTGGGATCGCTCGGCGTCAAGGACCGGCGCGCCAACCGGCTTGACCTGGCGCGCTGGCTGGTTTCCCCGACCCAGTCGCTGGTTCCGCGCGTTGTCGTCAACCGGTACTGGCAGCAGATATTCGGTATCGGCTTGGTGAAAAGCAGCGGCGACTTCGGCACCCAGGGCGACCTTCCCTCGCATCCGGCCCTTCTCGACTGGCTGGCCAAGGACTTCCGCGACCGGGGCTGGAATGTCCGCGACCTGGTCCGCGCCATGGTGGTGTCGAGCGCCTTCCGGCAGGAATCGCAGGCCCCGGCCGAGATCTGGGCCAAAGACCCGGAAAACCGCCTGCTGGCGCGCGGACCCCGCATCCGTCTGGACGCCGAGCAGGTTCGCGACAACGCCCTGTTTGTCGGCGGCCTTGCCAGGCTCGACATGGGAGGCAGGGGAACCATGCCCTACCAGCCACCCAATATCTGGGAACCTGTCGGCTTCACCGGTTCCAACACCCGCGTCTACCAGCAGTCGAAGGGCGACTCACTCTATCGCCGCAGCCTGTATGTGTTCCTCAAGCGCACCGCTCCCGCGCCGTTCATGAGCAACTTCGACGCTCCCAACCGGGAAACTCCGTGCTCGCGACGGGAACGCAGCAACACGCCGCTTCAGGCGCTGCAACTGATGAACGACATCCAGCATGTGGAGGCGGCGCGCGGCCTTGCCGCCCGTCTGATGCGGGAGGCGCCCGATTCCGCCTCGCGCGTCCGCCTGGCCTGGAGGGTGGTGGTTTCCCGGATCCCGGACCCCGAGGAGGAAAAAGCCGCCACGGCTTTCCTTGAGCGGATGCGCGCCCGCTACGCCGCCGATAAGGAATCCGCCGGCAAGCTGGTCCGGGTCGGTGAATCGCCTGTGCCCGAGGGTGTTCCCGAGGCGGACCTGGCCGCCTGCACCATGCTTGCCAACCTGGTGCTCAACCTCGACGAGACGATCAACCGCAACTGACGAATTGCCTTCGGAGTCTCCGCCATGTCCGCTTTTTCAATCGTTCCTGACGCGCCGACCCGCCGCGCCTTTTTCGCCGGTGCCGGCCTGCGCGCCGGTGCCGTCGCCATGGGCCTCATGGCCGGCAACCGCGCCGTCGCCGCCCCGGCGGGCATGGTCCATCCTCCCCTGCCTGGCTTCCCCCACCACAAGCCCAAGGCCAAGGCGCTGATCTACCTCCACATGAATGGCGCCCCATCCCAGATCGACACCTGGGACTACAAGCCCGTGCTCAAGGAGTATTTCAACAAGGACCTGCCCCAGAGCGTTCGAGGCGGGCAACGCCTCTCCACCATGACCTCAGGCCAGCAGCGTTTCCCCGTCGCGCCCAGCAAGTTCACTTTTGAGCGCATGGGCAAGTGCGGCACCTGGGCCAACACCGACATCCTTCCCTACACCGCCCGCATTGTCGATGACATCGCCGTGGTCAAGACCGTCCACACCAACGCCATCAACCACGACCCCGCCTGCACTTTCGTGATGACCGGCAGCGAGGTGCCGGGCAAGGCGTCGATCGGTTCCTGGCTCGCCTATGGCCTGGGCAGCGAGAGCAACAACCTGCCGGCGTTCGTCGTTTTCACTCCCCGTTTTCCCGATGGCAGCAATGGCCAAGCCCTCTTCACCCGCATGTGGTCGAGCGGTTTCCTCCCCACCAGCCTCAATGGCGTGGCACTCCGTGGGTCCGGCGACCCCGTTCTTTATCTCCGCAACCCCGAGGGAGTCACCTCCACCGACCGCCGCGCCATGCTCGACACCCTGGGAAATCTCAATTCCATCTCCTCCGCCCGCTACCACGACCCGGAGATCCAGAACCGCATCAGCCAGTACGAGATGGCCTACCGCATGCAGTCGAGCGTGCCTGAACTCACCGACCTTTCCGGCGAACCCCGCCACATCCTCGACATGTACGGCCCCGCCGTCACCAACCCCGGCAGTTTCGCCCACAGCGCCATCATGGCACGCCGCCTGGTTGAGAGGGGGGTGCGCGTGGTTCAGTTGCTCCACCGCGGCTGGGACCAGCATGGCAACCTTCCCCGCGAACTGGGGAACCAGTGCCGCGACACCGACCAGGCCACCGCGGCGCTGGTCACCGACCTGAAGCAGCGCGGCCTGCTCGACCAGACTCTCGTGGTCTGGGGCGGCGAGTTCGGGCGAACCGTCTACTCCCAGGGCACCCTCACGCCCGAGACCTACGGCCGCGACCACCATCCGCGCAACTTCTGCATGTGGATGGCCGGCGGCGGTATCCGCGGCGGACAGGTTTTCGGCGAGACCGACGACTTCAGCTACAACATCGTCAAGGATCCGGTTCATGTGAACGACCTCAACGCCACCATCCTGCACTGCCTCGGTATCGACCACGAACGCTTCACCTTCAAGTTCCAGGGACTCGACCAGCGACTCACCGGCGTCGAGCCGCAGAAGGTGATCACCGGCCTTCTGGCCTGAGGACACGCCCATGCTGACGGTCGCGCTGCTTGCCCTTGCCCAGGCGTCGGCGACGCCTGTCCCCGCCAACCAGGTCACCCTGGGGCCTCACCGCTTCTCCCTCCCGCCCGGGTTCACTGTCCGCCGGGTCACCGGGCCCGGCTTGGTTGAGCGGCCCATCAGCGCCGTGTTCGACTCCAAGGGCAGGCTTTTTGTCACCGAGTCATCAGGCTCCAACGAACCATCGGCCATCCAGGCCCAGAAGGTCCCCCACCGGGTGTTGCGCCTGACGGACACCGATGGCGACGGGGTCTTCGACAAGCGAACGATTTTCGCTGACAACCTGATGCTGCCTCAGGGGATCGCCATGGTCGGCGATGAGGTCTGGGTGGGCGCCCCGCCCCGGATCATCCGCCTCCTCGACGCCGACGATGATGGCGTGGCCGAGAAACGCGAGGTCTGGCACGATGGCGGCACGCTCACCGGCTGCATGAACGACCTTCACGGTCCTCTCGAGGGACCCGACGGACTTGTCTACTGGACCAAGGGTGCCTTTGCCCGCCAAACCCACAAGACCTTGGACGGCGAGCTTTCCACCCGCGCCAGCCATGTCTTCCGGGCCCGCCGCGACGGTTCCGCGCTCGAATCGGTCATGGCCGGCGGCATGGACAATCCCGTCGGCATCGCCTTCACCGACACGGGCGATCTACTGCTCACCTGCACCTTCGTGCATCATCCCGCCGGGGGACTTCGTGACGGGGTTCTCCATGCCGTTCCCGGCGCCCTTTTCGGCAAGGACCATCCGCCCATTCACGAACCCGCGCACCTGTGGACCGCTCCCACCCTCATGCCGGTGATGGTGGACCTTGGGCCCGCCGCCCCATGCGGCTTGTCCGTGACGAAATCCGAGTCGATGGGACTGTACAATCGCGCCCTTTCCTGCCAGTTCAACCTGCGCCGCGTTCAGGCCCATGCGTTGCGTCCGGCGGGTTCAGCCCTGGCCTCCGATACCACCGACCTGATTGTCTCCGATTTTCAGGATTTCCATCCCACCGATGCCGTGGAGGACGCCGATGGTTCCATTCTCGTGGTGGACACGGGTGGCTGGTACAAGCTCTGCTGCCCCTCCTCCCAGATGGTGAAGGCCGAGTCGTTGGGCGCCATCTATCGCCTTGAGAAGAAGGATGCACCCAAGGTAGCCGATCCACGCGGTCTCAAGATCTGTCTCTTATACACATCTGACGCTGCCGACGAAGGCTTAGGTGT
>CAWUNZ010000187.1:0-6634 GCA_963923445.1 uncultured bacterium | reverse complement strand
GTTGTCAGGTTGAGTTGACCCAAGGGAAGCGTTCCCTTGATTCGGTTCTCTTCTGTTACCGCGCCTTCAATGACAACGGGCTTGAGGCTGGCGCGGGCGGCGTAGATGGCGGCAGTCCATCCGGCAGGTCCCGAACCGATGATGACAACCGTTTCACTCATGGCGCCCCTGTCCGAGTCACTGAACATCTGGGAAGATGATATCTTAACGCGGTAAGCCGGGGGGTCAATCGACCCGGCTTCGAGGGTTTTTGGCTTGGCAATGCATCGACTGACCGACCTGCGTGAAATCCTGCGGTATGTGCCGCGGTTCCGCGACCGCCTGTTCGTGATCGCCGTTGATGGGGCGGTTGTGGAGGACGAGAATTTCCGCAATGTGCTGCTCGATCTGGCGTTGTTGAAAAGCCTGAGAATTGGTGTGGTCCTGGTTCATGGGGCCCAGCACCAGATCCTGAAATTAGCCGACCTCACCAAGCAGCAACCAAGCAACCTCGATGGTTCCGGAATCACGGATGATCCAACGCTGCAACTGGCACTTTTCGCCAGCAGCAGGGTGGCATACGAACTGATGGAAGGCTTGGATGCGGCGGACCTCCATGGCGTATCCGGCAGCTTTCTTGTGGCCCACCCGGCTGGAATTCTCGGCGGGGTCGACCACCAATGGACGGGAAAAATTGAACGCGTTCAAACCCACCTTCTTCAGACATTGGTTGCCCAGGATCTGGTGCCCGTTGTTTCCCCGGTGGGAGCGGATGGGGAGGGACGAACCTACAGGCTCAACTCCGACCATGTCGCCGTGGAGGTGGCGGCGGCGCTAAAAGCGGCGAAACTGATTTTCCTCAGCACTCTCCCAGGCGTGACATTAACCAACCAAGCCTCTGAACGAGCCACCGGCGCCGTGAAATCAGCAATTGACAGGCAGAGGGAAACCACGGTTGCCGGGTTGCTCAGGTCTTTGTCGCTGGAGGAAGCCGAGGCTGTGCTTGCCGGGCATAAGCCGGAGATAGCACCGGAACTGGCCTCCAAACTTGAACAGGCGGTCCGGGCTATCAAACTTGGGGTTCCGCGGGTTCATCTGATTGACGGCAGGGTTAGCGAGGGATTGTTGGCCGAGGTGTTCTCGAACCTGGGCGTGGGCACCATGGTTCACGCCAACGAATACCAGGCGATCCGCAAGGCTGCGAAGAAAGATGCGCGCGCGATCATGAACCTGATCGCCCAAGGTGTCGCCAACGACGAATTGGTGAGGCGCAGTCGGGCCGAGATTGAACGGACCGCTGAGGATTTCTTCGTCTTTGAGGTGGATAAACTTCCCGTGGCCTGCGCGGCCATTCACCTTTATCCTTCCGAGTCAAAGGCGGAACTGGCGTGCGTTTGCGTCGATCCCCGTTTTGAAAACCGGGGAATCGGTAGAAAAATGATTGAATATGGCGAGTCCCTGGCAAGGAATGCTGGTATCAGGCAGCTTTTCCTGCTTTCCACGCAGGCATTCAATTATTTTCAGCAAAAGGGTGGTTTTGCCCCGGGAACGCCCACTGATTTGCCGGCAGGGAGGCGTGAGAAATATGACAAGAGTGGCAGGCGTTCGCTTGTCCTGGTGAAACATCTCGATGGAAGAGACGCGGCGAACCAAGGGGCCCGGTGATGGAATGGCAGACATGCAGGTCTTAGAAGCCTGTCTCCGTAAGGAGGTGCGGGTTCGAGTCCCGCCCGGGCCACATTTTTCATGGGGGGTTCCCCGCTGATGGCACACCTGCACCTGGATTGCTTCAGCGGCGTGGCAGGCGACATGCTTCTTTCGGCGCTCACGGACGCCGGAGCTGATCTGGGTCCCCTCAGGGATTCATTGGCGCGCCTCGACCTGCCGGTGACGGTCGATGTCGAGCAGGTCTCCCATTGCGGAATACGCGCCTTGCACTTGCTGGTGGAGGCACCGGAGGACCAACCGCCTCGCAATCTCCCGGAAATCGAAAACCTGATCCGCCAGTCAGGCATTCCTGAGCGCGCCCAGGAAAGGGCCCTTTCCGCATTCCGGGAATTAGCCGCCGCGGAAGCTGAAATCCACAATACATCCATCGACAAAGTTCATTTTCATGAGGTGGGAGCGCTCGACAGCATCACCGACTTGCTGGGATGCGCGCTGGCTCTCGAGATTCTTGGAATCGACACCATCAGCAGCCGGCCCGTCCCCTTGGGCAGCGGCATGGTGACCTGTGAACACGGAAGGATGCCGATCCCCGCACCCGCCACGGCCCTGATGACAAGGGGTATGCCGGTCGCCAACCCGCCCGTGACCGGGGAGCTGACCACTCCCACCGGGGCGGCCATGTTGAAAGCCTGGGTGACAGAATGGCGGGAACAACCACCAACCTACGATAAGGTTGGCACGGGGGCTGGAACCCGCCGGTACATCGACCATCCCAACCTTCTCAGGGTTTTCATAGGCGCGGGCACTGGAGCAGGATGGAAAACGGAAAGAATCACCCGAATTGAGACATGGGTGGATGATGTTCCGGGAGATGTGATTTCCCACTTGCTTGCGAAGGCTTTGGCACATGGCGCGCTCGATGCATCGGCCATTCCCGTGCTGATGAAAAAAGGTCGCCCCGGGCACTCGATCACCCTTTTGACCAAGCCAAGGGATGCCCAATCATTGGCCGAACTGGTGTTCAAGGAAACGGGCACGCTTGGCATTCGCCACGAACAAATGGAACGATGGGTTCTCCCGCGTCGGGAAGGAACGGTTGATACCCATTGGGGAACCGTGAGAGTGAAGTGGGCCTTAATGGGCCCCGGGGATGAACGCCCTGATCCCGAGCACGAAGATTGCGCGGAACTGGCCCGCAAGCACGGGGTACCATTGTCGGTCATCAGGAACGCGGCGCTGAACGCCGCCCGTTAGAATTTGAGGCGAACATGAGAACGGCCGGTCAAATCCGCAAGGAATTCATTGAATTCTTCGTCCAAAAGCAAGGGCACACCTTTGTGCCCTCCAGTCCGGTGGTGCCGCTTGACGACCCAACGCTGATGTTCGCCAACGCGGGGATGAACCAGTTCAAGGATGTTTTTCTGGGAACTGGCAACCGCCCGTACAAACGGGCGGTTAACACACAAAAATGCATCCGCGCCGGGGGAAAACACAACGACCTCGACGATGTGGGCAAGGACACCTACCACCACACATTTTTTGAAATGCTGGGAAACTGGTCCTTCGGCGATTACTTCAAGCGCGAAGCGATCCAATGGGCTTGGCAACTGCTCACCGAAGTTTGGGGACTCGACCCCAAACGCCTGCACGCGACCGTCTTTGAAGGCGATCCTGATCAGGGCGTACCCCGCGATGATGAGGCCGCATCCCTATGGGCCGACCTCACCACGATCCCCAAAAACCACATCCATTTGGGAAACAGGAAAGATAATTTCTGGGAAATGGGGGATACGGGTCCATGTGGACCGTGCACCGAAATCCATATCGATCTGACTGGCGATCTTTCGGGTGGCAATCTGGTCAACAAGGGCACTCCCCGGTGCATCGAGATTTGGAACCTGGTATTCATCCAGTTCAATCGTGGCGCGGATGGAAAATTGACTCCGCTGCCGGCCCGGCATGTGGACACGGGCATGGGTTTTGAACGCGTCTCTGCCGTGCTGCAAGGAAAGACCAGCAACTACGACATCGACTTGTTTCAGCACCTTTTCAAGGCGATCCACGATCTGACGGGAGCGGAACCCTACTCAGGCAAACTGGATGACCTGCGCGACACGGCCTACCGAGTGGTGGCCGATCATATCAGGGCGCTTGTCTTCTCCCTGGCAGACGGTGCCGTGCCATCCAACGAAAAAAGAGGGTATGTGGTTCGGAGCATTTTGAGGCGAGCCGAGCGATTCGGCCGGCAATACCTTGGTGCAAAGGAACCGTTTCTTCACCGTTTGGTGCCTTCCGTTGTCGAAACCATGGGGGATGTATTCCCTGAAATAGGCCAACGGGCCCAAATCGTGTCAAAAACCCTGTTGGATGAAGAAGAGGCGTTCCTGAGAACCCTGGACCGGGGTATGCGCCTCTTCAACGATGTCGCCAAACGAACCAAGGCCGAGGGAAAAAGCATCATCGCGGGTAACGATGTTTTCGATTTACACACCACTTATGGCCTGTTTGCCGACATCACCCGCCAAATGGCCGAAGAGGTCGGACTTGGAATTGACGCCGATAGCTATCAAAAGAGGATGGAGGCATTCCGCGATACTTCAGGGAAAGACCGAAAAAAACTCGTGATCAGCGCCATCGAGGGAACCCTTCCCTGCTGCGATGACGCCGCAAAACATGAAGGTACTAGCACAAGCGGGATCGTGGCAGGTTGGGTAACCGACAATGCCGTGATCCGAGAAGGAACACTGACGGCTGGAGCGCAGGCGGCGCTTGTTCTCAATTCAACATGTTTTTATCCAGAACAAGGCGGGCAAGTGGGAGACACGGGCACCATTACAACGCCCACCGGTGTATTTCGGGTTGAAGACACCCAAAGGCTTGGGGACGGAATCCTGCATTCAGGCCTCGTTGAATCCGGCCTGATTGAGCCCGGCCAATCGGCAAGGCTGGATGTGGATGCAAGACGGCGACGCTCGATCATGCGTCACCATACCACAACGCACCTCCTGAATTGGGCGCTCCGTCGGGTTCTTGGCGGTGCGATCGACCAAAAGGGATCTTTGGTTGACTCTGAAAAAACCAGGTTTGACTTCGCCCATGAAAAGGCTCTCTCACCTGAAGAAATCACCGCGGTTGAAGACCTTGTCAACGGCCGTATCCTTGACAACGCAAGCGTGTCATCCACCTTGCTGCCCTTGGCCGACGCAAAACAATTGCCCGGTGTTCGTGCCGTCTTCGGTGAGAAGTACCCCGATCCAGTGAGAGTGGTCTCCGTTGGTTCCACCGATCCCGCGAAAGCGGATGATTCCTGTTCGATCGAATTCTGCGGCGGCACCCACTTGCGATCCACCGGTGAGGCCGGCAGTTTCCAAATTGTGTCACAGGAAGCCGTCGGAAAGGGCGTAAGACGCATCACGGCGGTGGCGGGGGAATCTGCCCTCAAGACCCGGCGGGAACAATCCCGGCTATTGGCAGAAGTCTCAGCCCAATTGGCCTGCAAACCGGAGGATGTCGCCTCAAGGGTCGAGGCACTCCGGGAGGAAGTGAAAAAACTTCAGGCCAACCTCAAAAAAGCGGCATCGGGGGACTTGGCAGGCGCCGTTGACAAGATTCTTGCCGAAGCGATTTCGGTCGCTGGAACCACCGTGGGAACAGGAGAAATTCCTGCAGTTGCCCCGGACCAAGTTCGGGTGCAATTGGACAGGTTAAGGCAAAAAGCAGGAAGCTCCATTTTTCTTTTGGGATGGCGAGAGGAAGGCAAGGTCGGGTTGATGGCCGCCGTCAGCGACGACCTTCATCCCAAGGGAATTGAAGCTGGAAAAATGGTCGGCGAAATCGCCAAATTAGTGGGCGGTAAGGGTGGAGGCCCCAAGGGAATGGCCCAAGCGGGTGGCAAAGAGCCCGAAAAGCTCCCTGACGCCTTGGCCGAAGCAAAGGCCTTGGCCAAGCGCCTGCTGGGAGCCTGATGAGTGGAAGAATCGAATGCCCTTTCCATGGCCCGCCAATGGCTGATGGCGGGCGAAACAGAACGCGCCCTGTCTACCGTTCGACGCCAGTTGGATGATGCGACTGCCACCGGCCGCGGCCTTGAACATGCCCAGTTCGACCTGGCTTGGGTTCTGGCATGGACAGAACAGTTCGACGAGGCGTTCAAGGCGTTTGAAAAGTCCCACGACTTCATTCCAGAGGCCGACGACCCGCGGGCCTTGTTGTATCTCCGTTCCCTTCGCGATCATGGCCTTCTATTGGCGGAACATGGAAGAATCGAGGAGGCATGTCACTGGCTTAAAAAAGTGTGGGAAGAAACGGGCCGATTGGCCGGGACCATGGGCCCTGAGCAGGCCTTGCTCGCCGAGCCTTTGGCACAGGTTCTGCTCTCATTGGGGGAACTTGAAAACGCATCCAAAATCCTCGAAGAAGCTCAGCCAATTCTGGAAGGGATTGGCCACGAACGCCTCCCCGGATTATTGGCATTACGGGCTGAAGCCCTTGGAGCACTCGAAAAACCGTCTTTTGCCAATATGCCCGATCTGACTGAAAAAGGGATTGAACTGCTTTTTCAGCATCTGGCCAACAGGTCTGATGAGTCTGATCCCGTGGTCATGGAACGGGTTTATCAAGCTGGTGTTGAATGGCTGCAAAAAACGCTCCCGGCAAGTTCCATCCTTGCGGCTGCCTTGGGAACGCTTGCGGGGCTGTCAGGATCAGTGGGTGATGTGACCAGGCAAGTCAGCGCGATTGATCAGGCAATCGAGATTTACCGCGACCGCAAAGAAGACGGATTCGCCATCCAGGCTCTCCAGGGTCGGGCGCTGGCTTTGGCGGAAGCGGGAGACGATCGCAACTCAGAGGCGGATTACATAGCCGCGTTGGATCAGGCAAGTCAGGCATCCAGTCTTCCTTTGATGTCGCAAATAGCGCGGAATATCGGGCGATTTCTGTCCGACCGAAATCGTTTGGATGAAGCAACTCACTATTATCAGAAAGC
>CAWUNZ010000186.1:0-6658 GCA_963923445.1 uncultured bacterium | reverse complement strand
GGCAAGCCGAATCATGACCAGGGCAAGGCAACGGGTGCTGTTCACCAGGGGAAAAACTGAACATTTTCCCGAAACTTGGTGGACCAACGCCGATAGTTCTGTGAACGGGTGACTTTAACAACGGGAGGAACCAATTCATGGCTAACATTCGCGACAGGATTCTTGCGGCGCAGGCGGTGGCGGTTCGTTACAGGCAGGCCAAGGTGGCCGGCCTGAGCGGGGCGGATGCCCTTAATGAGCTGGCTCTGATGATCGCGGCGGATGGTTACACCACCCGATCGCCCCTCACCTCCATGTGCTACCACTATGTGAACAAGCGCAACAGCGAGTCGCAGTGGGGCGAAAGTGTGCATTTGGCGGAAATGCTCTCGGCGACGCTTTTCGATCAGTTTTCCGAGAACCCGCTCTCGTGGGATCCCGCAGAGGCGACCGTCTATACCTGGTTCCGACGGAACTTGGCGTGGCGATGGTCCGACCTTTGCAAGAAGGAATTCCGCATTCAAAACGGCAGGGTCCGCGACGGGCAGGATCCCGAGACGGGTGAAACGGTCGACAGGTTGTCGCTTGTCATGGGCAAATCCGACAAGGGAGAGGCTTGGGAGTCGGAAACCGTGGACAAGGTTGAATCCATGGTGAGGAATGAGCTTCCTGAAACCCAGAGGCTGGTGGCGACGGAATGCTGGATGAATCCGGTTGATCCCAAGCCGCAAAAGCAGATCGCAAGGGAACAGGAAGTGGCGGAATCCACCATCAACCTGTGGAAGAAACAGGCTCAGGAGAAAGTGGTCGACTGCGTCTTGAACAGTTCGCTTTGAGAATTCCGCGGACGCCGCTGAATTGTTCCGGGCGTCTTGCGAATAAGAGGTGTGTGGGGGGGATGCCGATGGTGTTCCCCCGGTGAAAGGACGAACGCGATGCGACCGTAAGCGATACCGAACCCCGGCCAGGAACCCGAACCCGCGGGGCATGCATGCCCTGCGGGGATCGGGAACGGGCATGGCTTTCCAACCGGCGCGGTGCCGGGATGGCAAGTCGGCCAAGGCAGGGAGAGGATCGCAATCATGCAGAAGAACGACAATCGCCGCTCGCAAGCCATCCGCAACCTCAAGCAACTGCTTATTTCCCTGGAGAACGCCTCCAGGGCGGTGAAGCAGATCGACTCCCACAAGTCTTGGGAGACCCTGGGCTTTGCCGACAGGGAGCAGTTCCTCCGTTTGGAGGGAATCATGAACCGTTTCGACGGGCTGAAGCAGGCCCTGTGAGCACCTGACGCCCGCCCCGGAAACCCGGGGCGGGCGCGGGATATCGCGCGAAGGCGGGCGGTGTCATAAACTTGACGGGGTTAAGGTGGGCCGGGTGCCTCGGTTCCACCTTGTTTCCCAATGAGATGCATCCCGGAGCCTGTCGCCATGACCCGCCGCTTGATGTTGATCTTGGCCGCGATTCTTTCGATCGCGCCGGCCTTGGCCCAGGGCGAGGGCTTCCGCCCCCTGTTCGATGGAAAAACGCTGACAGGTTTCACGATCCGCTCCGGAACGGCCACTTACAAGGTGGAGGATGGCGCCATTGTGGGCACCACGGCCGAGGGCAGCGGCAACACCTTCCTCACCACGGACAAGGAGTATGGCGACTTCGAGCTGACCTTCGAGGTGAAGGTGGACAACGCCCTCAACAGCGGCGTGCAGATTCGCAGCCATGTGGCGCCCGAGAACGGGTTTCAGCCCAAGCTCGGCGGCAAGCTGCCCAAGGACCGGCTCTATGGCCCCCAGGTGGAGATCTCCACCGATGGCATGGCCGGCAGGATTTACGACGAGGCCCGCCGCGGCCGCTGGCTCGACACGAAGGAACCGACGGCGGAAACCAAGGGCGCGTTCAAGAAGGGTGAATGGAACCAATACCGGGTATTGGCCCAAGGCGATCGTATCCAAACCTGGGTGAACGGCATTCCGATCGCCGATGTCCGCGATGGCGAGGACACCAAGGGCCACATCGGCCTGCAGGTGCACGGCATCGCGCGCGGGACCGGACCATTTCAGGTGCGCTGGAAGAACCTCATGATCCGCGAACCGGGCCGCTGAGGCGCCGGTTGCGCGAGTTGGCGAAATCGCCCGTCAGACCCTGGCCAGGGTTCCGGTTTGCCCGCCGAAGGAATCGGTCTCCACGCCAAGCCGTTGCAGGATGGTGATGAACAGCTTGGCAAGCGGCAGTTCCTCCACTTGCATCTTCCCCTGCCAGCCGGAATCGGTGTCGATGCCCGCCCCGGCCTGATTGTCCTCGTTGCCCTTGCCGAACTTGAGGTACCGGCCGTTGCTGAAACCGAGGTTCTTGCCGCCCGCCGAAATGATCGGATAGTTGCGGGAGAGGTGGAAGCTGCTCGACGCCGAGCCGTGCATGGCGAAGGTGTTGTCCAGCATGTTCCCCTTGCCGTTCGGTTCGGGGGTCTGTTTCAGCCTTGTAACGAAGCGGCCGAATTCCTCGGCCTGGTACCGGTTGTAGGTGCCGAGGTTACGCCACCCGTTCGGCTTCTTCACCTCATGGGTCAGTCCATGGGCCGGGCCAAGCCCCACGGCGAGCGAGAGCAGGTCGTGCGGACCCTCGCCATTTTCCCGGCCCAACTGGAAGGTGGCGACGCGTGTCGAATCGCTCAGGAAGGCGAGGTAGATCAACTCGTACATCGTCTGGAAGTAGAGCTTGGCCTCCTTGGGCTCGGCATCCAGCCGCAGGTTGCGCGAATCAACCTGCGGCACCGGGGTGTTGATCCATTTTTGGGCTTTCGCCAGCTTCAATTCGGTGTCGCGCACCGCGTCGAGGTATTGCTTCAGGGTCTCCTGGTCTTTTTTGGAGAGTTCGCGCGCCAGCGACCGGGAGTGCTCGATCAGCAGGTCCAGGGCGCTCTTGCTTCGCGCCAGGCGCGCCGCAGCCTCCTTGCCGGT
This sequence comes from uncultured bacterium, assembly GCA_963923445.1. Lineage (GTDB taxonomy): Bacteria > Planctomycetota > Planctomycetia > Gemmatales > Gemmataceae > REEB421. The sequence goes on along the minus strand of CAWUNZ010000186.1, from coordinate 3,725 downwards.
CTTGACGAACAGCATGTCGAAGATTTCCTTCGGCTTGTTCATCGCCGGGATCGGTCGGCCTTCCCGATTGAACGACTGCGTCTGCGCGCCACGCGGACCGCCGACACCCCCGTTCGTGGACAACACCAGCGACGAGTGCCGGGTGAATTCCCCGGCGTGCTCCGCGTAGGCCTGGTCGAGGGAGATCGTGTTCTGGTAAGGCCCCGATCCGCCGATGGGCGCGCCCGTCAGGTACTGGTCGGCGTTGGAATGGCCGTGGACATTCCTCGCGAAGGGATGAGACAGCCCCGAATAGATCGTGATCTCGTCGCGCAGCGGGCTCAGCACATCGAGAACCTTCGTGAGTTCAAAGTCCTTCTCGCCGCCACGGGGGAACCAGCTCCAGTCTCTCCAGGCCGGGTCCGACTTGAGCGGTATCCCCACGCCGTCCGGGTGATAGACGCTGAGAAAACGCTTCGGAGTCGTGTTGGAATCCGGCGCCGCGCCGGCGAAAGTCTCAAACCAGGGCAGCGCCAGCGACACACCGGCGCCGCGTAGAAACACTCGCCGATTCAGCGGAATGGTCTTGCTATTCATCGCCTGTCCCTCGCCTTGTTGCACGCCCACGACACTCTCATATTTCGGTTCCCATAGTGGGTAAAATGATGCCTAAAAACCCCGGGACACCATCCGCCCCCTTGCCAGGCATGTCGATCCTGTCCGGTGGTGCCAGCCTCACTTCGCGTTGAAGAGTTGGCTGTTCACGATCAGGTGGATCAGGTCGCGCAGTCCGTCACCACCCCGGCGGAATCGCCCGGTCAGGCTCTCAATCTCCGAACGGTCGCCGAAGGTGATCGGCCTGCCCAGCGCGTAGGCCGCCAGCTTGTGCGTCATCGCCTTGGCGAATTGGTCCTGCCTTTCCTCCAGCAGGTGGGCCTTCAGGCCGTCCACCCCCGCGATCGTCTTATGATTGAACAGTTCCGCGGTGGCGTCCACGGGCTTCCTGTCGATTTGCGTCCGGAAGATGCCCAGGGCGTCGTAATTCTCGAAGGCGATCCCCCACGGATCGATCCTCGAGTGGCACGATCGGCACGCCGCCTTGTTGCGGTGGTCGGCCAACCGCTCCTTGAGCGACATCTTGAGGATCTCCGGGTTTGTCAGATCCACTTTCGGCACATCCGGCGGCGGAGGTGGCGGCGGATCGTGGAGGATGCGCTTCAAAACCCACACGCCCCGCTTCAGGGGATTGGAATCCTTGCCATCGGAATTCATGGCCAGGAACGCGGCGCCAGTCAACAGCCCGCCGCGATGCGCCTGGTTGCCGACAGGCACCCTGCGGAAATGCGGGCCCCGCACTCCCGCGATGCCGTAGTGCGAAGCCAGTCGCTCATTCACCACCGCGTAATCGGAATGGATAAAGTCCATCACGCTACGATTATGGCGGAGCGCTTCCTCAAAGAAAGCGATCGGCTCCTCCTGGATCGCCTCCCTCAGCGGGCCCGGTGGCAGGTGCGGCACGCTGTTGAGCCCTTCCAGGCCCAACCATTGCCCCACGAAATTCTCCGGGAATCGTCTCGCCCGCGGGTCCCCCAGCATGCGCTCCACTTGTTTCGTCAACACTTCCGGCTCACGCAGTTTCCGCTGCTCGGCCAATCGCATCAGCTCGTCGTCCGGCACGCTCGACCACAAAAAAATGGCCATGCGGCTTGCAAGCTCCAGCTCGCTGATCCTGGCGGGGTCTTCCTTTCCACCGGTTGGCGACCGTTGGGTCAGGTAGAGGAACTCGGGGGTGGCCAGCGCCGTCGCGAGCACCTCGACCATCGCATCCTCGAAGGTGGGAAATTCCGGCCGGTACTTGGCAAACAGCGCCATGAAACGATCGGTTTCCCCGGGTGCCACCGGCCTGCGCCATATCCGCCGCAGGAATCGCCCCAGTACCTCACGGCCATACACGGCCTCGTCCATTTTGTTTTTGCTTTCAAAAAAGATGGCGGTGTGCGTTTTCGGCGGCCACTCCTGGAAAAACGGGGCGGTGACCTCGATATGGTCGATCAGCACCTTGAGCCTGTCCTGGCCCCCGGTCGCGTTGGAGTTGTTGCGGATGTGCAGGAACTCGTCCCGGCGCGGGAATGTGGTTGTCAGTTTCCGAAACGGATTGCGCTGAATATCGGCCAGCGGAACATGGAAATCGATGTATTCCGGCTTTTCCAAAGGTGCCGTCACAGGAATATCCCGCTGACTGATGACCTGCTTGAAGTTGGCGTCGTTGCTGGTGTGGGCACTCAGCATCAGGCTTAAACCGGCGTATTCGTCCGGATTCATCGTCGAGCGACTGGCCCGGATGCGGACACGCATCATCCCCTCGTCGGGCAGGAACCGGTCCAGGTTCAGTTTCAGCTCGTCACCCGCGGGAAGCACCAGCACCACCGGCGAGACCGGCGGAAATTCCCCCGCGACCGCGTCGCTAATGGGGAGAGCTTTTTCGGGGGCATAGTACACCCCCCCGCCAGTTTCCCGATTCAGCAGATGTTTTTGGTTCTTGAACTTGGGAGTGTTCGCTTCCCCCGGTTCGATGGTCTTGGCGTTCTTCGGGGCCTGATCCAACTCCTTCCGCATCGAGATGGAGTAGGTGACCGCATGGGGGCGCTCGCCGCTCACCGTGGCGCGCTTCAGGGCCTTCAGGGCGATCTCACGGTACATGGCAAGCTGAACGCCGGTTATCTGCAGCAGTTCCGAGCTGTTCTGAAAGCCGTCCTCGGTGGTGGTTTCCGGCGGCAGCTTGCCTGCCAAGGGATAGGAGAGCCCAAGGATATCCTGAAGGGCGTTGTCGTATTCGTATTTGGTCAACCGCCTGAATGATGAGTGCTCCCCGCTGTTGCGACGGGCGAGCGACGCCTTGTTCAGCTCTTCGCCCAGCCAGTCGGCCACCAGGCCTCGTTCGGCGTCGCTGAGCGCGTAAGCCGGTTCGTTTTCAGGCGGCATTTCCGATTTGCTCAGCACGCCATGCACATCGCGCCATCTTTCGGCATCGGGTCCGGCGAGCAAGTCGGGGTTCAATCGGTCGATCCGGAATCCGCCCTTGGCGTTTTTGGGGCCATGGCAGGCCACGCAACTCCTTGTCAGGATCGGTTCCACCGATTTCTTGTATCGGGTGATGTCCGCCTTGGGCACCGCATCACCAGCGGTGGGGGCGGGTTTCGTTTCTTTCAGGTATCTGGATTGGCTGCGGCCCTTTTCCTTGGCGGCATCCAGCACGCCACCCGAATCTTCAGCAAACGCACCGGAAATCCAGCACGCGAAACCAACAGCAAGACAGGCAACCATGATGGTGGAAGGTTTCATGGGGTGGCTTCGCATCCTCGGGCAGCTTGGTGACACGCAAGCCAAAAGCAAAATCTTCTGACATAAATATCTATCCACTTTACATTCGTCACATTTTCAGGTCTATCGGTCTTGGATGGGTTTCAACAATTTGAGTTGAGGGAAAAAATCGTCAACTGTGTGGAAATCGGGACCAAAGCAGGTTGGAGACCAAGCAAGTGAAATGGGATTTCCACGGACTTAGGCATTCATCCATCACCTAGGCCTTGGGCCGATATTCCCAAGCCGCAATGGAAGATTTAGGCCAAGCCGTCGCGGCCATCGGCTTTAGGGGAAGGGTAATCCGGGCAGGGCAATTCCTTGCCAAGCTTGCTGGCACCTCAACCTGACACAAATCGACATTTCCTGACACAAAACGATACTGG
>CAWUNZ010000185.1:0-6685 GCA_963923445.1 uncultured bacterium | reverse complement strand
CGCCCCGTAGTGATTGGTGGGCCGATCGTGGCCATCAGCCCGGAACCCGGTTCACGGGGAGCCGCCTTGGCCAAGGCGATTTCCCGCCGGTTGCAATGGCCACTGTACGATCCTGACGCCTTGGGTTACCTGATTGGCCAACCTGGTCAGGCTGATGAAATCATGGACCGGCTGAACCTTGATCAGCGCACCTGGGTTGAGGACACTTTGCGCGTCTGGCGTTCCGACGGCAGGCCCCACGATTCCGCCACGCAAACGATGGCCCGGTTGGTCGTGGCCATTTCATGCACCGGCAGAGCGGTGTTTTTGGGGCGTGGGGCTGGTTTTATCGTGCCCCGCTCCGCGGTGCTTCACATTGGAATCGTGAGCCCACGGGAGGAGCGTCTGGCTGAACTTGAGCAAACAAGGAGGCTGACCCCGGCCATGGCGGAACAGCAACTGTCCGCCGAGGAAAGGCGTCGCGAGGAGTTCCTGCACGGAATCAGTGGCCGTCGTTTCGCGGAAGCCGATGCCTTCGACTTGATCCTCAACTCATGGTCTCTTGGCGAGGAAGCCTGCCTGTCGCTGATCCGTTCGGCCTTGGCATCGCGTTTTCCTGGGCACGCGTTTGCCGCTTGAGCCGTCGGGGCCGTCATGAAAATCGTGGTGATCGACGCGCGCCGCACACCGATAGCCAAATCCTGCTCAAAAACCGGTATTTTCCGAAGAATACGCGCCGATACCCTTTCGGGAACCTTGCTTGGGGAAATGTGGCGCGGGCCCTTGGGATCCGTTTGCGTGCCTTCAGCAGTGATCTGGGGGTGCGCCCGCCAGCATGCCGAGCAGGGGTTCAACATCGCCCGGCAAGCGTCGATTGAGGGCGGACTCCCCCCGGCGCTTCCGGCCATGTCGGTGAATCGCAATTGCTCATCAGGCCTCGACGCCATTCTTGTGGGCGGATGCCGCATCGCCACCGGCCAGGACGACGCCGTGATCGCCGGCGGTGTTGAGCAGATGGACCATCTGCCATTGGACATTCATGAGCCGGGGCCACGCTTTCTGTCGGAGCATGGCCCCGACGCCATCCGCATGGGGATGTGCGCCGAGCACCTGGCCTCCTCGCGGGGAATATCTCGCCAACGGCAGGATGCCTGGGCGCACCGGAGCCATCAGCGAGCGCAGGCCGCCTTGGACCGTGGTGATTTTCGCGCCGAAACCATTGCCGTGCAGGGACATGATGCGGATGGGGGGCCCCTGGTGCTGGAGAAGGACAACACGATCCGGCCTGACAGTGATCCCGTTAAATTGGCCGGTCTCAAGCCCTTGTTTCGCCCCGACGGCACGGTCACCGCGGGCAACACCAGCCAGGTGAACGCGGCGGCGGCGGCGGTGACCCTGATGCGGGAGGATCAAGCCAAGACATTGGGAATCCGCCCTCTTGCGCGGTTGGTCGCTTGGGCTGATGCAGGGGTCTCACCCATCGAAATGGGCCTGGGCCCGGTGCCCGCGGCACTCAAGGCCCTTGATCGCGCTGGATTATCCGTTGCTGATATCGACCGATGGGAAATCAACGAGGCGTTCGCCGCGCAGGTCATCGCGGTGGCGGATGCGCTGGGACTTGACGAGGCCAAGGTCAATCCCCAAGGGGGTGCCATCGCCTTGGGCCATCCATTGGGCGCCACAGGGGCGCGGCTTGCCGTGAGCCTTTGCCGGGCGATCAGCCGGGGTGAGTGCGCCCGAGGGCTAGTGGCCTTGTGCGTGGGTGGTGGACAGGGGGTGGCGGCCGTTTTTGAGCGGGTTTAATTCAAGCTGAAGTCGGGTGGAAACTTGCGCTTGGACCTGCTTTCGTCGGCATGGGATTCCCTGTTTTCCCTGAGGCTGGTCAACAGGAGCTGACCCCGCTCCTCAATGTCCACCAATTCCAGGAGTTCCTGCTTCACCTCGGCGTCGAGGGGAAGGGCGAAGGCCAGAATGTCGCACAGGCTGCCCAAGGGTAGTTCGCTTTTGAAAAGCTTGCGGATTTGAGACCGGGCCTCCGGTTGCGATCCGAACCAGGTGTCGACCTGCTGGAGCAGGCCTGCGCGCAGTGTGTCTTCAATTTCCTTGCTGGCCGCCGGGACATCGTCGAGCAGTTCCACGCCTGCCCGGCGATAGAGCTTTCCGCCAGAGGGAAGTTCATTGATGATCCGGGCCCGCGAGACTCCGTGCAGCAGAAGGTTGAAACGGCCATCGGGAAGATTTTCCTCGCGGAAAATTCGGCCGATGCAAATGACCGGATGAATGCGGGGCAGGGTTCCTGGAATGCGTTCGCCGTTTTGGCAGAGAAGGGCCATCGCCAGAAGACGATCGCCGGCAAGGCTGTCGTTCACCATTTGCCTGTATCGCGGTTCGAAAACATGAAGTGGTTGAACCACATGGGGAAACAGCACGAGATTCGGCAGCGGGAAGAGTGAGACCTCCCCGCTGAAATCGGCCAATCCCTGGTTTTCGGGGTTCATGAGCCCGTCCATCAATTCATCGAGACCAGCATTGGCCGCGACTTCAACAATATACTAGGCGCATGGGTTGGTCATCCGGTGGAATCAGCATGTACTTCCGCGCGGGGCGCCTTGATGTGGCGCCCGTGGTTCATCCGCTGCGACTCTACCTGGAGGCTGGAATCGGGCTACCTGAGGCGCTCAGGCGACTTGCCGGCCGCGTTCCCTCCCGGTTGCAGCCCATGATTTCCGGCTTGGCGCGTGATACCAGCGCCGGCTTCAGCCTGAAAGACGCCCTCGACGCATGGAAAGATCGCCTGCCTCCGGAGGTGCCAGCCCTTTTGGCGGCGGGAGAGGCCTCCGGCAGGCTTCCGGAAATATTGGAACGGCTGGAGCTTCATTTTCACCAAGAGAAGGAGGCGGCCAGGCGACTCACAGGCGCGCTCGCATGGCCGATTGTCCAAGCACTTTTGGCCATGGGCATATTGGGGTTGGTATTGATTGTCCAAGGCCTGACGGGCACGGCTGGCCGAGTGCCCGGGTTCGGATTGTCCAGCCTGTTGCCCTTCGGCGTGTTGATCGGCATGGCGGTGGCCGTGGCGGTTGGATGGCGACGGTTGCCCGGGGTGGCCCACGGCAGGGTGGCTTTGGCGCGCGCGCGGTTGGGCGGAACCTTGGGAGTGGCGTTCGATTCCGGATTGTCTCCGGGCAAAGCGTTGGAACTGGCGGTGGAAGCCGCGGATCACCCCAGTTGGGCTGGACGGCTGGCCGAGGCCAAGCGGCAATTGCGCGCGGGAAAATCGCTCCGCGTTGTCCTGGCCGATTGGCCCGACCTCGCATCCGAGTTTCTGGTGGCGGTCGACCATGGGGAGACCACCGGGCAGCTTCCCGAAACATTGTCCAGGCAGGCGGTGGTGGACCGGGAGGACGGACAGAACCTGATTATCCGCACCCTCGGGGTTTTGGCGGCGGGCTTGTGGGCGTTGTCCGCCGCGGCGATCGCCTACACCGTGTTCAGGATGTACGCGGGCTACCTTAGTTTATTGAATATTTAAAATCTTTTAAGGGGTGTACTCGATCAGCGCCGCGTCGCACAGGCCCAACGCGGTGGTTCCCAGCAATGTCCGCGCCTTGTCCTGCCAGGCGGAGGGCAGCCAAGGAATGTCTGGCAGTGCGCAGGCCGCTTCGCGGACCACCCGGCATTGGGCCGGCAGCAATTGCTTGAGCCCTTGGAGTGAATGCCTGTGCGTGCATAGGACAATGGTTTTGGGACGCGACATCAGGTCGGCACGGAAACGGTCGAAATCCTTGCTGCGGAAGGAAGGAATGTCCGTCCTGCCCAGACGGAGCGACGCGGCGTGGCAGGGGCGCGGGTAGCAAGCCAACCGGTCGGCCCCACCGGCGATGGACTCGTCCACAAGGGTCCACGCTGTTTCGCATGCCAGCGGGTCCCTGTGGGCGGCATACCAAGGAACCGCCACGCAGGAAACAGCCAGGCAGACAGGCGCCCCAAGGGCGAAACCCAAACGAGGCAAGGCCGTTGGCAATGTTGTCGATTGCACAGCCAGCACCAAGGCCAGCGGGCCAAGGGCCGGCATGATATAGGTGGGCAACTTGCATCCGCTGAGGCTGAAGAAAACCAGGCATACCGCGGCGCACCAGAACCAATAACCCACAGCGGCGGTGCGCGTGTCTGCCTCGACTTTCCGGCCGGAAACCAGAAAGGCACCGGTCCAGGGAAGCAGGAGGGAAAGGGGGAACAAGGCCATGAGCACCACGGGCACATAGAAGAATGTGCCGCGGACATGATCGAACGGTTGGAGAAACCTGAGCAGGTGGTGCTCCAGCAGGTAATGTCTGAGAAATTCAGGGTCCCTGATGGCCACAACCACATGCCAGGGAAGCGAAAGGGAGACCACGACCAGCCACCAGGCGGTCCATGGCCGCCAACCGGGGCCGGCAAGGCCGGAAAACCATCTGTGGGCCGTCCAAGGAACCAGTACCAGAATCAGGCAGATGGGGCCCTTGGTCATGACTCCCAGCGTGGCCGCGATGGCCGAAAGCAGCCACCAACCTGGTTTCAGCGGGCTTTCGCGCAAAGCCAAAAAAAGCGCACCTTGGGCGAGAAGCACCCACAGGGTCAGTGGGCCATCCATCAGGAGGAGTCGGCCCATGGCGGCGAATCCGGGGGAGATGGCCAGAATCAAGGCGGCGCGGAAAGCCGCGGTTGGCCCGATGGTCGCGGCACCGTAGCCCAATGTGAGAAGGGCGGTTCCCGCCATTGAGGCGGCTGGAACCAGGCGCGCGCATGCCGGTGAATCGCCCAAAGTTTGGTAAACCGCCGCGATCATCCAGTAAAGCATGGGTGGCTTGTCGAAATAATGCTCCCCATCAAGCCGCGGCATGATCAGGTCGTTGGCTTGCAGCATTTCGCGCGGAATAAGGGCGTAGCGTGTTTCATCCGGCTCGAAAAGAGGCATGGAGATGCCCGGTGCCATGGCGGCAACAGCGGCAACAGCAACCAAAAGCCATTGCCATGGCGGAACCGACGAAACGACCGCACCGGTCGCGGGAAACATGATTTCCCGGTACAAAACCCGACACCACCGGCTGAAATTGAGCGTACGGGTGGCTTCCATGCGGAGAAATCCCATGCGACAGGGCATCATGCTGCCATGGGGCAAGCGCGTGAATCAATCGGTAAGGGAATTCAGGGCTTGGGTTCGGTTGCATTCGCGGGAGAGGATGGCTTGTTTTTCAACGCCTGGCTCAAGGTGCGCCCCAATGACTGCCAGCCGAGGTCGGCCACCTGCGAAGGGGAGACCTGCCATAGCCTCGGATTGGGGGCCTCGAGGCTGACAGGGCCGGCATACCCCATGGTTTGGAGGTGATTCAGCAGGCTTATCAAGGGCAATTCACCCTCACCCGGAAGGATGCGGTCGGCATCGGTGGCAAGTTCGCGCGCCGCTCCTGCCAAATCGCAAACCTGCACCAGAAACAATCGGCTCAGATTCAGGAAAGCCAAGTCCTCGTTTTTGCTCGGGCCCAGGGCGAATTGCCAAGCATCCAAAACGATTCCCAAATTGGGTCTACCCGCGGTTTCCACCAAGGCGAGGGCTGTTTGAAGGTTGTTCACCCAAGGGCACGAGGCGCGAAACTCCAACGCCAGGCGCACTCCATGGCCCTCCGCCCAAGCGGCGGCCTCCGCAAGCCGATCCACCGTGCCCGGTGCCAGGGTTGCGGCGGCGCCCGTGAGTTCGGGCAAAATATTAAGTAGCGAGCAGCCAACGGCCTGGCAAAGATCGAGGCGGCGCATGAACTGTTCGCGGTGAATCTTGCGGGCTTCCTGATCGGGAGCCAGAAGACCGCCCTGATATGAGGCGGCGACTGGGGTGATGCCCCGATCCGCCAGCATCTTGCGAGCCGTTTCCGGCGAATGGGCCTCGACGAACTGCTCGAGCTTGGTCAGCCAGAGTTCCACCGCGGTGGCACCGGCGTCGGAAAGCGCTTGAACATCCTCGGCGAAACCTTGCGGGCGGAGAGTCACTTGGGCGAATACAGGCATCATGGCGTGGAAATCCCCGAGGGGAGGGCCTCGACCTGCACCAGGTTGTCAAAAAATGTGGCGCCGCCACCCAGGTCGGTCAAGTTGGTGCTGGTGGTGGCGTTGGCATTGTTGCCGTCCGCGGTGTCTCCGGTCCACCAGATGCCTGGCGCGACAACCACCCCCGCGCGGGACTTGGCTCCCACCTTGGCCCGCGCGCGGAATGATCCGCGGTCGTTGAACACCCGCACCATGGCACCGTCGGGAATGCCGCGTAAAGACGCATCCTCCGGATGGATGAGCAGACGCGGTTCGCAAGCGATTTTTTTGAGGGAGGTAATGTTGGCGAAACTGGAATTTAAAAAAACGGGCTCCGGCGGGCTGACCAGTTGCAGCGGATACCGCGCCGCGAGGTCGGGCCTCTCGCGAGGATCCTCATGCGGAGGAACAAACCGCGGTTGGTGTTCCGGCGATCCCCAGAGGTCGCACTTGCCATCCGGCGTGCCGAAACCGCCATGGGCGAACGGGGTGTAGGGGGAGGGGAGGTTCAGTCGCGTGGCGCCTTGGGCCAGGAGTTTTTCCCGGGTGATTCCATCGAGTGCCCTGGCCGGCGGATAGGCGCTGGCCCGCTTCGATTCCACCAGCACCTCGTCGATGAGTTCCTCATCGGTCGCCGAGAACAAAG
>CAWUNZ010000184.1:0-6685 GCA_963923445.1 uncultured bacterium | reverse complement strand
CCTTGCGAAAAAATTCTCGAAGAAGCTGCTAAAGCACAAGTTGATATGGTCGGTCTTTCAGGTCTGATTACACCGTCTCTTGATGAAATGGTAACTGTGGCCAAGGAAATGCAGCGATTGGGCTGGACAGTTCCTTTGTTGATTGGTGGAGCCACAACCAGCGCCCGACATACAGCAGTCAAGATTGCACCGGCGTATACCAGTGGCCCAGTCGTTCATGTACTGGATGCTTCAAGGTCGGTGGGCGTTGTTGAATCCCTTCTTAATAATGAAAAACGCCAGGTTTTTGTTGAAAATGTGAAACTTGAGCAAGAAGAAGATCGAGCTAGTTTTCGGAAACGACTGGATAGAACACTCCTTCCATTGGAAGAATGCAGGGGCCGAGGCTGGACTATCGATTGGTCAAAGGATCCACCCAGGAAATCACCCAAGTTTTTAGGAACCCGTATTGAACGAAACATCCCATTGGAAAAAATCATTCCGTTTATTGACTGGTCTCCTTTTTTCATGGCTTGGGAATTGACCGGAAAATACCCCTCAATTTTTTCAGATAAATCAATAGGGTCGGAAGCAAAACGGCTTTTCGATGACGGTCAGCGATTGTTGGATGAAATCATCTCAAAACAATGGCTTCGTGCTCATTCAGTTTGGGGCTTTTTTAGAGCGAACAGCGACCGGGACGATGTCATCATCAAAGATGATCAAGGCAATGAAGTAACTCGGTTTCACATGTTGCGCCAACAGTGGGAGCGGAAGGTCGAAGCAGGTGTAGCTCGATTTCGTTGCTTGTCTGATTACATCGCTCCATTGGAATCAGGTCTGGCTGATCATTTAGGGGCCTTTGCTGTAACTGCAGGTGATGGAGCTGAAGAATTGGACAAACGATTTATCGCTGAACATGATGACTATAAAGGAATTATGGCCAAAGCTTTAGCAGACCGATTGGCGGAAGCATTGGCTGAATATCAACACTTGCTTGCCAGAAAACAGTGGTATGCCGAAAATGAATCGCTTGGTAATGAAGATTTGATCGCAGAAAGGTACGAGGGTATTCGACCAGCTCCTGGCTATCCTTCATGTCCGGACCATACTGAAAAAAGTATTTTGTGGGATCTTCTTAAAGCTGAAAAAAACATAGGGGTGAGATTAACGGAGAGCTTTGCCATGTCTCCCGCGGCATCGGTTTCCGGCTTCTATTTTGGTCATGCCAAGTCGGCTTATTTTTCAGTTGACATGATTACCCGGGATCAAGTTCAAGACTACGCACAACGCAAAGGGATGAAAGTTAAGGAAGTAGAACAATGGCTTCAACCAAATCTTGGATATGATCCATCATGAGCAATTGTTTACCCAGCATTGATGCCGTCATACAACAAATTTTGGATCATGTTAAGCCATTACCTCCTTTAATTGGGCCAGCGCTTTCAAATCAACTAGGTATCGTTATTGCCGAAGACATTCTTGCCGATTCTGACATGCCAGCATTACCCACGTCTCGAATGGATGGATATGCCATAAGAAAGTCTGATCTTATATTAGGGAAGATTCTATCTATTGTTGGATCAACATTGGCCGGCAATCCTGCTGGTCATTTGGTTGGAGCATCCGCATGTTTTAAAATTGCGACCGGCGCATTATTACCAAGTGGTGCGGATTGTGTGATTCCTGAGGAAGAAGTTCGGAAGTTTGCGGACAAAATAGAAATTCTTTCAACAGCATCTGCACATAACAAATACATCCGAAATGCGGGGGAAGAATTCCGTAAAGGACAAATGCTTATTAAATCGGGAACGCCTCTAGGGCCTGTTGAATATGGCCTCCTGGCATTGGCGGGCCGTACTTCCATGCAACAATTTGAAATGCCAAAAATATCGTTGATTTCTAGCGGAGATGAAATCATTGAACCGGGGATTAAACCAGAATCTCACCAAACGCGCAATTCAAATGGTCCCATGTTGATGGCGCAGCTATGTCGAGCTGGGGCGTTGCCACGATTTCTAGGAATAGCTCCTGACAAGCCCGCGCCGTTGCTTTCCCTTTTGAAGGAAGGTGCGAATCATGAAGCCATGGTTTTGTCTGGCGGCGCATCCAAGGGTGAATGCGACTTGGTTCGAAACGCCTTGATTCAATTGGGTTATGAAATATTTATCCCTGGAGTGATGATGAAACCAGGAAAGCCATTTTTCTGCGCAAAGAATCCCAATGGAAAATTGGCATTTGGACTGCCTGGAAATCCTGTAAGCGCATTTGTTTGTATGGAACTATTTGTGCGGCCTGCAATTCAAATGATGCGCGGAGTACCTCACTATTTTCAGTCTTCCAAAAAAATAGGCTTAATTCAAAGCCGGTTTGAATGGATGGGCGACCGTCCTTTGGTTCTCCCGATGAAGAAAAATTTAGCGGGGAATCTAGAGCCCTGCTCTATTTCCGGATCGGCAGATTTACTCGCCATATCTGGCGTGAATTCCCTGGCCTTGCTAAACGCATCGGGAAAGTTGATGGCAGGAGACCAGGTAGAATTCATTTGCGTGGAGTAGGGCGATGAATGACCACCGAACGGATCATTCCGTTTGGAAAGACATGGCTCTTGGTGTTGCTGGAATCTTATTGCAATACGGGGCTTTTCATCCACTCGATATTGGCGTTTTCGGTTGGATTTGCCTTGTTCCTTGGATAATTCTTGCTGTCCGACCAACATCTTATTTTACATGGTGGACCTTATATTTATCGTCGTTTTCGCTTGCTTTATGTCAATTGCGTTGGATGACTGTCGCTGATTACAGAATGGTTGGCACATGGCTTCTTTTGTCATGGTGGTGTTCTCTATTTCCATGGTGCGGATTGAAAGGTTTGAATTTCTTTTTGCCACGCATCAACTTGCCGCTGACTCTGATGATTCCGATTATTTGGGTCGCACTTGAATATGCAAAGTCATTTTTGCTCACAGGCTTTCCTTGGTATTTTCTGGCGCACACACAACATTCTGTTATTCCTCTGATTCAATCTGCTGATTTATCCGGGACACAATTATTGTCATTCGCAGTTGGAATGACTAACGGATTGGCTGTTGATTTTATTCTTTTTTGTATTAACTCTAAAAATCAACAAAGACAATCAGCACTTCTTATTGTTAGCGCAACTATATCAGTTTTTCTTTTAATATCCGGTCTATGGGTGTACGGTTTATGGAGATTATCAAGTATCGATTTTCAGGAAGGTCCTACTGTCGCCCTCTTGCAAGGGAATCACGCCCAGGCGGTAAGGAATAGCGATGAGCATTTTCAGAAGACTTGGCTCGACTATAGAACCATGCTTGATAAAGCGAAAGAGCGGGATGTAGACCTTATTGTTTGGCCTGAGACAAGTTTTCCATTTGAATTACCGGCAAAAGTTGGGACTTCTGGTCCTCTTCTCGGCCGTAACGATGAGAATGAGATTTGGTCTGGCCCCCCCCAACTATTAGGTGTCAATGTCGTTGTCATGGACGGTAAGGATGTAGTTTGCCGTCATAACAGTTCAATGCTTCAGGATTTTCAATCAGGAATTGTCACACGATACGACAAGATTCATCGAGTCCCTTTTGGGGAATACATTCCATTTAAGGATTGGATCCCAGCGATGAATTGGCTTTCTCCTTATGATTTCGATTACAGTATTCGAGCGGGAAATGAGCCTACCCATTTCTTGTTACCATGGGATAATCGAACGATTTCATTCAACTCTCTGCTGTGTTATGAGGATAGTGACTTTGCCTTAACACGCTGGGCAATGACTTATAACCGACAACCAGATTTCTGGGTAAATCAGTCGAATGATGGCTGGTTTCAAGGTACTGAAGAACATTCTCAGCATTTGGCTATTGCGCGATTTCGTTGTGTTGAAACAAGACGATCCATGGTTCGGGCAGTCAACTCCGGTATCTCAGCGATTATTGATCCGTGTGGCAGATTGTTAGTTCCTCAAAAAATCAGCGATGGGATTTATGAGGCATCGTCAACTGTCATCGGAAGTGGCGCGTGGAAATGGAATGATTTTATGAATATGTCGATGATTCTTGTTGGGAAAATTCCTCTATGCTCAGATTCTGCTCCCTATGTGTTTTTTGGTGATTGGATAGCTTGGTGTTGTTTTGTATTACTTGGTTTCGGACTAGCCCGTTATTGTTTCCCATACAAATCATCCTGACCTTTATTTGTACGAGAGTTAATGCTACTGCCTCCCTATTGGCAGTGGAGAATTCGCCATGATGTGTGCGGTTTTAGTTTTACTAGCAAATTTTTCAACTGGTCAGGATTTATCAAATCGATTTAAAACGGGCCAAATCATCATTTACCATGTTGATCAGGAATCATTGGCAACTGACATCATGGGTGAAAATTCCAGTTCAGTGAAAAATAGGACACGCGTTACTAAAGAATGGAAAGTTGTTGATCTTGACGGCAACAATATCGCTACTATTGAAATGCGATTGCTTGCTTTGGTAGTGGAAACTACCAGACCTAATGGTGAAATTTTGAAGTTCGACTCGAATAAGCCAGAAGGTCCATTGAAGGATTCCCTAGCGCCTTTGGTTGGATCAACTGTTGCTAAATTAAAAGTTGATCGATTGGGCAGGGTGCTGGAAGTTACTGATTCAAAGTTTGGAAAGCCAACCAGGTACGAAACGGAACCGCCATTTGTTGCAGTCCTCCATGGTCAAAAAGTTGTTCCCGGACAAACATGGAACCGTAATTATTTCGCCGTTTTGGAACCACCCGCCGGAACTGGCGAGAAAATTGAGTTGGTTCAAAATTATATTACTAGGTCTCTGGAAAAGGATAAGGTTGTTCTGGATCTTGAGACATCTCCATTGAAACCATTCAAGAATCCGGTTGAGGAGGCGTCAATTTTGCAATTGATGCCGAAGGGAACAATCAATTTTGACTTGCAACGTGGCCTGATGACTTCAGCCCATTTGACAATTGATAAAGTAATAAACGAAATAGCGGGGTCAGGAAGCTCTTATCAATTTAAGAGCACCTACAAGGAAACTTTAGTTGACAAATAATTGAATTAGCCGAGTAATTCGCTCACTGCGGCTTTTTCATTTTCCAATTCCTGGAGTGTTGACGCTAATTTGGCTTTTCCGAAGTCGTCATGTTGAAGTCCCTCGACAACCTCGAATTTACCTCCGCCAGTGGTTTTGCAGGGGAATCCAAAAATCAATCCTTTGGGAATTCCATATTGTCCCTGTGATACAACGGCCATGCTTACCCAATCATCCGAAGGAGTTGGCCTTAGAAGGCTTTTCACATGGTCAAGGGCCCCATTGGCTGCCGAAAGTGCCGATGAAAGACCCCTAGCTTTGATGACTGCCGCACCTCGTTGCTGAACTTCTGGAACAAAATTTCCTTCAAGCCATCCTCGGTCACGGATTGTTTCGGCAACGGGTTTTCCGTTGATTCGAGCATTATTAAAATCAGGGTATTGAGTGTTGCTATGGTTGCCCCAAATCGTCATCCGAGTGACAGCGCTCACCGGAACCCCTGCCTTGCGGGCCAATGAACTTATTGCTCTATTATGATCTAATCGGGTAAGGGCTGTGAATCTGTCATCTGGAATGTTGGGTGCCTGACTTCGAGCAACCAAACAATTGGTGTTACAAGGGTTTCCCACAACAAGCACGCGAACATCCTTGGCTGCCCCAGCGGCAATGGCCTTTCCTTGACCGACAAAAATTTTCCCGTTGATTCCAAGAAGTTCCTTGCGCTCCATACCTTCCTTACGGGGGAAAGAGCCAACTAATAGAGCCCAGTTTACTCCATCAAATGCCTTGGAGGGGTCATCTGTGACAATGACTTCCTTTAATGCTGGTGCGGCACAGTCATCCAATTCCATCGCAACTCCCCCCAAGGTGGGAAGAGCTGGCGTGATTTCAAGCAAACGAAGAGAAACACGGGTAGATGGGCCGAATATCTCACCGGAGGCAATGCGACCAAGCATTGCGTAAGCCACTTGTCCTGCCGCCCCTGTAACCGTCACATTCACCGTTTCAGACATCCCAATCTCCCCTCAATTTAAAACCAAGCGGGCCAGAACCCTCTCGTCGCGAAGGATCCCCTGTTCTCCGGCAACTCCTTCCCTAGGCTAAGAAGTGTCGTGTGGAAGTCCACGGTGATCGCGGATCCGCAGGCAGGAACCACCTATCGGAGTCACTCTTAACCATGGCTGTCAAAGTCGCCATCAACGGTTTCGGTCGAATCGGTCGCCTTGTGTTTCGCGCGATGATTGAACAAGGGCTTGTCGGAAATGTGGTCGATGTTGTGGCGGTGGGGGACATAGTGCCTGCCGACAATTTGGCCTACCTGCTGAAATATGATTCGACGCAGGGTCGGTTTCATGGAACCGTCGGGTCCAAAAAATCCAGCCCTGACAAGGCAGAGGACGATGTCCTGATTGTCAACGGTAAGGAAATTCGCGTTGTCAGTGCCCGTTCTCCCAAGGATTTGCCTTGGAAAGCCATGGGTGTTCAGGTTGTGATCGAATCCACCGGCCTTTTCACCGAAGGATCCAAGGATCCCGGAGAAGTGGACAAATCGGCTTACGGTCATATCGTCGCCGGTGCCAAGCGTGTCATTATTTCTGCTCCCGCCAAAAATGAGGACATCACGGTGGTGATGGGAGTGAACCACGAAAAGTATGATCC
>CAWUNZ010000183.1:0-6740 GCA_963923445.1 uncultured bacterium | reverse complement strand
AGGCTACTTGGACGAAAGCCTGGTGAGCAAGGCGCGAGCCAAGGGGATCTTGGACATTCGTCCCAGAAACCTGCGGGATTGGGCCGAGGGTGTCCACAAGGTGGTGGACGACCGGCCTTATGGCGGTGGCCCCGGCATGGTGCTCATGTGCGCGCCGGTTTTCCGCGCCGTGGAGCAGATCCAGGCCGAGGGCGACCCTGCCAAGGTGCTGATGCTGACCCCCGCCGGGGAACGCCTCACCCAGACCCGCGTTGCCCAGTTGGCGGCCGAACCGAGGCTGATCCTGTTGTGCGGCCGCTACGAGGGTTTTGACGACCGCATCCGCCAAGGGCTTAAGCCCCTGGAAATTTCGGTGGGCGACTATGTGTGCAACGGGGGCGAGGCCCCGGCCATGGTGCTCATCGACGCGGTGGCGAGGCTGCTTCCGGGTTTTTTGGGTGATCCGGAAAGCGCCCAGGAGGAATCGCACAGCGAACCGGGATGGCTCGAATATCCCCAGTACACCCGCCCCCGGGTTTTCAGGGACATGGCCGTGCCCGAGGTGTTGCTCGAGGGAAACCATCAGGCCATCGCCGCGTGGCGAACGGAGAAATCGAAGCACAGGAGCGGGAAGCTGTAGAAATCCGCCTCCACAACGCCGACAAGTCTGTTAGACTTCTGTTTCAAGCTTTTGACGAAGGGAACGAGCCATGAAGAACGCCGTGCTGGCCCGGATCGACTCCGAGGTCAAGGAATACGCCTCCAAGGTCACCGAGGCCGCCAAGATCACCCGCACCATCGCCCCCTTTCAGGTCGGCGACACCGTGGATGTGCACCTGCGCATCCTGGAAGGTGAGAAGGAACGCAGCCAGGTTTTCTCCGGCGTTGTGATCGGCATGAAGGGAGTGGGCGCCAACGAGGCGTTCACCGTTCGCCGCATCGTGCAGGGCGAAGGCGTGGAGCGCGTTTTCCCCCTTCATAGCCCGCTGATTGCCAAGATCGATGTCCGCCGCACGGGCGTGGTGCGTCGCGCCAAGCTTTATTACCTCCGCAAGCGCGTGGGCAAGGCCACCCGCCTGCGTGAGCGCAAGGCCAAGAACACCGCCTCCAAGGGTTGATGACAAGCCCGTCGGGCGGGGAAGTCCATCCCCGGCGCCCCTGGTGGCGCCGTTGGTGGGGCACCCGCGCCGAGCGGCGCGCCTGCGGATGGGTGCGCCGGCAAGGCTGGTCGATCATCGCCCGCAACGCCTCCTGTCCCCTTGGCGAACTCGACATCGTGGCGCTGGATGGCGCCACGCTTGTTTTTGTGGAAGTGCGGTCAACCGCCGGGGACGACCCCTCCGTTCCCGCCGCATCCGTGGACCGCGAAAAACAATTCCGGCTTTCCCGCATGGCCCTCTGGTTCAGGAAAAGCCACCGCCTGCAGGCCTTGGACGCACGATTCGATGTTCTGGCCATTTCCTGGCCTCCCGCCGGCGAACCCCGGATCGAACATATCCGTGATGCCTTTGCCATGGTGGGCGCTGGCGGGATGGACGGTTAACCATGCCGGATCCCTGCTGGCCCGAGGCGGTAGTGCAGCAATTGCCGTTTCCCCGGGGGGATGGACGGGTTCTGGTGCTTTCGTTCAAGACCGCGGTTGAACCCAAGGCCGCCGACCGAATGCTGGCGTTGCTCGACCAGGGCGAGCGGGAACGATGGAACCGGTTCCAGTCCGCCAAGGCCAAGGATGAATTTCTCGCGGGAAGATCGTTGCTGAGAACGGTTTTGGGCCATGCGACCGGTTGTTGCCCCCAGAGCTTGACATTGAGTTACAACGCCAAGGGGAGGCCGGAACTGGCCCATGGTGGCCCGGCCTTCAACCTGTCCCACTCCCATGGATTGGGGCTTTTGGCGTTAAGCCAATCGGGGCGCTTGGGCGTGGATGTCGAGCGGGTGCGTCCGGTGACCGACCTGCTGGGCATGGCCCGCCGCTATTTCACTCCCGATGAGGTTGGGGACATCGTGGCGGCTGACTCATCCGGTCAGCTTGATGTTTTTTACCGGCTTTGGACACGCAAGGAGGCGTTCATCAAGGCGCACGGGGAAGGGGTCGCCTACGGGTTGGACCGGGTGCAAGTGACATCCGGAGCGGATGTTCCACCCCGCTTCATCCGCCTGGCGGAAGGGGATGACCCCGCCGCCTGGTCGCTTTCTCATCTGGATCCGGCACCGGGGTTCCAAGGGGCTTTGGCGGTCGATTCAAGCGCCGCCGAGGTGACTTGCCTTCACTGCCCGGAGTGGCTTGCCTGATGGACGAAAAGCCTGACAGCCGTTAGGATTAACCACATTGGTCGTTGAACACCCGAGGTTCCCCGGGACGGGCTTCCGCGATGGCAAAGAAGAACGATGAGACCCAGGCGGGCGGGAATGCCTCCAAGGGCGCCGGCGCCCTCAGGGCGGTTCGCGATAAAATTGACAAGCTTGATCTGCAAATCCTCAGGCTCATCAACGAGCGCGCGGGGCATGCCGGCGAGATCGGCCGCCTCAAGAACGAGAACGGCGCCGAGATATTCTCCCCCGTGAGGGAGGAGGAGGTGCTCAAGCATGTGCTCGAGCAGCACGCGTCGCTCGGCGGGCAACTCGACCCGGGCGCCATCCGCGCCATTTTCCGCGAGATCATGTCAGGGTCGAGGGCGTTGCAGAAGGTGCTCAAGGTCGCCTATCTGGGCCCCGAGTTCTCCTTCAGTCACCTTGCCGCGATCGAGAAGTTCGGCCAGTCGGTGGAACTGGTGGCGGTGGGCAGCATTCCGACGGTGTTCGAGGAGGTTCATCGCGGCCATGTCGACTTCGGCGTGGTGCCGGTGGAGAACTCGACCGACGGGCGCATCGCCGACACCCTCGACATGTTCCTGCGCATGCCGCAGATGATCATCTCCAGCGAGGTTCGCCTCCAGGTCCACCACCACCTGATGGCGACCTGCGACCAGCAGGACATCCGCAGGGTGTACAGCAAGCCGCAGGCCCTTTCCCAATGCAGGACCTGGCTTTCCAAGAATGTGCCCCACGCGAAGCAGGTGGAGGTCTCCAGCACGGCGACCGCCGCCGAATTGGCCCAGCGCGAACCCGGCGCCGCCGCGGTTGCCAGCCGGCAGGCCGCCAGCCGATACGGACTACGGCTGCTCTTCAGCGATATCGAGGACTATCCGGATAACGAGACGCGCTTCGCCATTATCGGCAGGCACAAGTGCGGCAAGGGCGGTCACGACAAGACCAGCCTGGTTTTCCGCGTGGCGCATGCCCCTGGCGCGCTGGCCGAGGCCCTCGAGCTGTTCAGGCAGGCGAAGATCAACCTCACATGGATCGAGTCGTTCCCGGCGCGGGCCGGTCGCGCCGAGAAGCCCGAATACCTGTTCTTTGTCGACATCGAGGGGCATCAGGAGGATCCCAAGGTGGCCAAGGTCCTCAAGGCCCTGGCCGGCACCTGCCGCGACTTGCGGGTGCTGGGCTCCTACCCGGTGGCCCCGATGCCCCAATGAATTCCCTGCCATTCACCCCCATCACCACTTTTGAAGAGTTGACATGATCATTGTTCTCAAGCCGGAATCCACCCAGCAGCAGATCGACGCCCTGATGGCGCGGATCAAGGAACTGGGTCTCCGCGCCCACCTCAGCCAGGGCGAGCAGCGCACCATCGTCGGCGTGATCGGCGAGGAGGAAAAGCTGCAGGTTCAGCCGCTTCAGGCCATGCCCGGCGTGGAGCAGGTCATTCCCATCCTCAAGCCCTTCAAGCTGGCCAGCCGGCAGATGCACCCGGCCGACACCATCGTCAGCGTGAAGGCCGGTGCCAACGGGCCCGTGGTGAAGTTCGGCGGCGGGAATGTCGCCATGATCGCGGGTCCATGCGCCATCGAGGGCGAGGAGGTCCTTCTCGAGATCGCCAAGTCGGTGAAGGCCGCCGGGGCCAGCATCCTGCGCGGCGGCGCCTTCAAGCCGCGCACAAGCCCCTACTCGTTCCAGGGCATGGGCGAACCGGGCCTCAAGATCCTCCGCGAAGTCGGGCATTCCCTCGGCATGCCGGTCGTCACCGAGGTGATGGATCCCCGCCAGGTGGCCTTGGTGGAACGGTATGCCGACATGTTCCAGATCGGCGCCCGCAACATGCAAAACTTCGACCTGCTCCGCGAGGTCGGTCAGTGCCGCAAGCCGGTGCTGCTCAAGCGCGGCATGGCCGCCTCGGTGAAGGACCTGCTTCTTTCCGCCGAATATGTCCTCTCCGAGGGCAACGACCAGGTCGTGCTTTGCGAGCGGGGCGTGCGCACCTTCGAGGATTCCACCCGTAACATGCTCGACATGGCGGCGGTTCCCAATGTGCAGGGCCAAACCCACCTGCCCATCATCGTGGATCCCAGCCACGCCACCGGGCGCCCCGACCTCATTCCCCCCATGTCCCGCGCGGCCATTGCCGCGGGCGCCGACGGCGTGCATGTCGAGGTGCATTGCGCCCCCGAAAAGGCGATGTCGGACGGCGCGCAGGCCCTCCGCCCACCCCAGTTCGACGCGCTGATGAAGTCGCTCAAGGCCATCGCGGCCGTGGTTGGCAAAACTTTCAACTGATCGCCCAAGGAGTGTTTTCGCCCATGCGCAAGAAATTCGTCGCCGGCAACTGGAAGATGAACACCGACGCCGCCCGCGCCAGGGAACTGGCCGGGCAGGTGGTCGCCGGATTGGCCGCTCAGCCCGCCTGGGCCGCCAAGGTTCAAGTCGCCGTTTGCCCGCCCTTCCCCTATCTGGCCACAGTTGCCGAGGCACTGAAGGGATCGTCCGTGGGTCTTGGCGCCCAGAACTGTCACCACGAGGCCGCCGGTGCCTTCACCGGGGAAGTTTCTCCCGTCATGGCCAAGGATGTCGGCTGCCATTATGTGATTCTCGGCCATTCCGAACGCCGGCACAAAATGGGTGAGACCGACGCCCAGATCAACCAGAAGGCCAAGGCGGCGCTTCAACACGGCCTGACCGTGATCCTGTGCGTGGGGGAAACCCTCGCCGAGCGTCAGGAACAGCGCACGCTGAAAGTTCTCGAGGAGCAATTCCACGGCGGATGCCTGGGCTTGGGCAAAGATCAGATGTCCAAGGTGGTTCTGGCTTATGAACCGGTTTGGGCCATTGGCACCGGGCACAATGCCACTCCCGAGCAGGCTCAGGAGGCCCATGCGTTTCTGAGGTCCCGCGCCGCGGCGGAGTTTGGCCCCGAGGTCGCCAGCCGTCTGCAAATCCTTTATGGCGGAAGCCTTGTGCCGGACAATGCTCCGCAACTTCTGGCCCAGCCTGATGTTGATGGCGGCCTGATTGGCGGCGCCAGCCTGGATGCGGGCAAGTTTCTCAAGATTATCGAGGCAGGCGCCCGCTAGCATCCGACATAACTTGTCATTCCCCTTGCGTTCCCTGTGCCGCTCCGCAAAACTATGGGCGGTTCAACCCTCTTGGCATGGCTGCTCGCGAGGGAGGTCAGGATGACCCGCAAGCCGGTCAACTCGGATAATCCGTTCGAGTCTGAGCGCATCGCCCACGGCCGACGCGTTCTTCGGGCTGAGGCCGCTGCCCTTGAGGCTGTCGCCGACCGCTTGGATCATCGTTTTGAACAAGCCATCGACATGCTCGCAGGCGCGGTCAAGCTGGGGCCGGGCAGGGTCGCCATCACCGGCGTTGGAAAGTCGGCCGATGTCGGTCAGAAAATCGCCGGCACCCTCAATAGCACCGGCACGCGCGCCTATCTTCTCGACCCCACCCGGGCCGTTCATGGAGATCTGGGGATGGTTCATCCCCACGATGTCGCCTTGATGCTTTCCCACTCGGGCGAAAGCGAGGAGGTCCTCAAGCTTCTCGACCCCCTGGCGGACCTTTGCTCCGGAATCGTGGCCCTCACCGCCTCCGCCCACAGCACCTTGGCCGCCAGGGCCGATATCGCCTTGGTTTACGGCCCGCTCGATGAGGTCTGTCCGTTGGGCCTTGCCCCCAGCGCCAGCACCACCGCCATGATCGCGCTGGGAGACGCGTTGGCGTTCGGCCTCAGCCGGGAGCGCAGTTTCACTCCCGAGGAGTTCGCTCGCTTCCATCCGGCCGGCAGCCTTGGCCGCCGCTTGGCCCGGGTGGAGAAGGTCATGCGCAAGGGCGACGAACTCAGGCTGGCGCCCCAAAGCCATAGCATCAGGCAGGTGTTCGCCGAGGCGTGCCTTCTGGGCAGGAGAACCGGGGCCCTGATGCTTCTGGACAATGATGGGCGCTTGGCCGGGATTTTCACGGACTCGGACCTGGCCCGGTTGATCGAGAAGCGTGAGGAGCAGGCGCTCGATGAGCCTGTCCGCAAGCGCATGACGGCCAATCCCGCCACCGTGCCCTCGGGCACCCGTGTGGAGGAGGCGCTGGAGTTGATGCGCAGGAAGAAGATCTCGGAACTGCCCGTCGTGGATGCCGATGGCAGGCCCGTCGGCATTCTCGACATCACCGACCTGCTGGGGCTTTCGGCGCTTGAACTGAACGCGGGTGCCCGCATGCGCAGGGAACCCCCGATTGTCCGTCTGGACGAACTCGACGAGGCTGCTTAAGAGGCTGTCGGCCCGTTAGTTTGAACCCGGAATATCAAGGCTTCCCACCAGGGCCAAGTCGCGGCTTCCCAGCCTTTCCGCCTGCTTGGGTGCCGTGGTCACGGTCACCACCATCTGCCTTCCGTCGGGCCAGGCCACCAGGTAGAAGTTCTGCATCACCTCCACGCCTTCCATCTT
>CAWUNZ010000182.1:0-6760 GCA_963923445.1 uncultured bacterium | reverse complement strand
ACCCCCCTGCCAAATTCGAAAAACAAGAAAAATGGAGGCAGCCAAGGCAAGAATCACACCGGCAATGCCGGCAAGGAATTTCGAGTCATTCCGGGTATCCTTGCCACCAATCCATTTTTCAACCGGCTCGGCAGATGTTTCATCTTGAAACAAGCTATCGCTTTCCCGAAGGAGCAAGTCTGTCCAATGGTCCGAGCCATCGTTGAGCACCAACTCCTGCAGTTCAACAAGGGCGTCTGGGTTGGAGAGCAGTTGGCGTACCTGCTTTCTTTCAAGGCTGGCCAGCCCATTATTCAGAACAGACTGGAGATCGAAGCCCAATATATCCGGAAGCCTCAGGCTTTTCGGCTCAGGGATACCAGAAGATTTCAGGTCGGACACGACCTCATCGAGATAGGGGCCTGTGACCAATTCCTCAAGCCACTTGGTCTGATCTGCATGATTAGCCGGAAGGGAAAGGAGGTGGCGTTTCATCCTGAACCCACTTTCCGATTCATGCACTCCCTAACTTGCGACATGCATGGCCCGAAATTTCTGGTAATTTCCGAGATTTTTTCGGATGCCTGATCCTGGCGATTTTTCTGAGATGCCGATCCATCCGGGTTGGGGGGAAATTGGGTTAATGAAATACCCACGACCTTCTTCAATGTTTCCCTGTTGGACTGGTTAGCTTGGATTTTTTCGGGTTGGCTCAGGTTTTTGGCTGGCGGCAAGGGGGCCGTGTCAATCCACTGATCAGCAAAAAACATGGCTGTCTCCCTTGGTTCCTCGCCAAGGGAGTATCGCCTCCTGAAAAAAGCTGCCTCGTGCGGCCTGAGGGAATCCACGCAGTCCCAAAGGGCCGATCTCTCTTCTCTTTCCACAAGCCTTGAGGCGGGGTCTTGAGGTTTGGCCGCAAGACCGTCTACTTCGCAAGTGGAAGATTGTCTTGATTGCCTCAGGTAGTCCAATGCCATGTTACGGGCTATTCTGCAAAGCCATGCCCTGAAATCAGTTCCCTGCCTGTATTGGTGAATTTTCGCGACAACCTTGATGTACAGCTCCTGCATGCCATCCGCTACCAAGCCGGGAGCTACTCTATTCAATATGGTCCGAACCAATCCCAGATAAGGTTCCAACAACAACATGCAGCTATCCCGGTCCCCGGCAACGCAGGCATCGAGCAGTTGGGAGTGGGTGACACTGGCTCCCATGGCAAACTCCAAAGCCCCTACAAATCGAAGGCAGACATTTTTTCAAAAGGCACATTTATCTGAATCACGCGCCACAACCAAAACAGATTAATTCGCCAATTTTTAGAAAGCAACCGCTCACCTGCCTCCAGGCATTGCCCGATGACAGCAACTTTTCCCTGCGCTGAAATATCAATTTATGGCCTATGGAATGGATCCTCGGTCTCCATCTCAGGCGGCAAAATGATGCGAATTCTACCCGTCGCATCCGTGCTAAACGAAGAAGCATCGTTTGTTCCGCATTGCGGAAATCGGCTGGGAATACCACTCCCCCTTTCCAGGTTTTTGGCTGGCAAGCCATTATCCGGAAAGGTGAGAGCCCGATGAAAGGTTGCCAAGATCAATTCGGCCTGATTCTTGACATATTCAAACCCCTGAGGATTGGTGATGGCAGCAGCGGTGATCGAAAAAATTCCGGCTACAACCACAACAAACAAACTGGGCGAGTTTTTATTGTTTCCAAACATGAAGAAGCCCTCGTCAGGGACGAACAACCATGAAACGGTAGAGCTTTTGTTTTCCCGAAAAATTTCTGCCAGGTTACAAGAGAGATGATCAGGATGAAAACAAACAAACAGAATGCAGGATGTTATGTCTACAATTTGAAACAGAAATACAAGGCAATCCAACACAACGATGTGAGGCTGACAATTCCGATTACCATTAGGGGACCATTCGCAGGCAAACCACTGGCAAAGAAGCCAAACATTGGCTTGTGTCCTGACTTGTTGAATTCGTTGACGGAATTCCATTCATTGGCTTGATCCTCCAATTTCACCCGATACTGGACCATAGCCAACGCCAAAGCTTTGGCATCGCTGGGTCGATGGGCAGGATCCGCGGCAAGGCTCCATTTGCACAGTCGCACCAGATCAGGATTGGCTTCGCAACGATCCAAAAACCTAAAAGCGTGCGATAAATCAGCCTTCGCTGCTAGGTCGACCGCCTCGATATGGGTTTTGGCATTGAATGGTGGTTCTCCTGTGAGCATTTCAAGAAGGATGCCGCCAAGTGAAAAAACATCAGATCTTTCATCAGCAGGTTCACCGCGGGCCTGTTCGGGGGACATATACGGGGCCGTTCCCTTTACGACACCCGGCTGGGTAATCATCTCAGCCTCGGGATAGTTCAACAGAGTTGTTTTGCCAGTTCCCTTGGCTTCGGAATTCGATTCCGGCAAGAATTTGACTGGCTCGATAGTCTTTGCCAACCCCCAATCCATGACCTGCACTTCTCCAAAAGAGCCAACCATGATATTCGCAGGCTTGATATCTCTGTGGATGACACCTTGCGAATGTGCATAACCTACCGCTTGGCACATGTTTTCGAAGATACCCAGCAAGTCACCTTGCCCTGTCGAAAGTTCAGCGATTGTGCGGCTCTCCTCGGACTGGCTTCTTTGATCGAGCCGCTCCTTCAAGGTTTTACCGTGGATCAATTTCATCACGAAGTAAGGCCTTCCATCCGCCAAAGTACCTTTGGCATGAATTGGCGGAATACACGGATGGGGAAGGTTGGCCATGATGTGAGCTTCTCGGTCAAAAGCCGCGGAACTCATTCCTTCCTTCATCACCTTGATAGCGACATCCCTTCCAAAAGATGCGTCCCTGGCTGAAAAAATAACCCCCATTCCCCCAGCAGCAATCTTAATTAGCCTATTGTACCCTTTGATTTCTGGAGACCTGAAACCATGTTTAACAGCCATGGCATGAATGGTGGAAGCCAAGGCGGGCAGTCTTGCCTGATAGAGTTCCACATCCAGATCAACATCAACATGTCCGCGCTGCTTTACCGCCATTTCCCTCGATAAAAGACCGAGGAAAATATCCGATTCACCTGTCAATTCAGGGAATTGATCTAAATAATCAATACAGGAAGCGTTCCTTTCCCCTTTTCGGAAACGCACCTCGATGTCAACTTGAAGGATTTCGCCAAGAACATCTAACCTGGCTTCAGGATCCTTTGGAAGAAAGGCCTTGATATCTGCTGAACCTGATTCCTTCAAAGTTTTCTCATAACGATCAACAAGTTCAAATACAGTTGATTGAACAGTCAAGTTGTTGCTGGCACGCGTGGATTGATTGGGTGGTCTCACGGTCCCTGATTCACGATTTGAAATACCTAATCTTTTGTCTGCGCCGGCATAACTTTGACCGGGACTTGTGTCGGGCTTTTTATCGCCTTGGGTCGGATTAATGGTGGTTGAAGGTGTGTCCTCAGACTGGTCTTCACTTACCATCGACTAATCCTTCGCGCCAATCGTCAGAATTTTCCTTGTCATCCTAGGGATTTGAGTAGATCCAGTTGTACCTAGCAATCAAATCTATCCGATCATTCAATTAATTTATTTCACTCCATATCAGGCCCCGTTGCAAACGAGATTTATTTCGCATGAGTCGTTGAAAAACTATTATTCTAAGTATTCATTTCGCGTAACGAAGGCTTATCGCCTCAAATAACGGACCTATCTTTCTTTCAACAACGCCTTGGTTCTGCTGGAATTCCCTACCGAATCCTGTGGCATTTGACTGAGAACTACGTGTCCCAGCAAATTCTTCCGGAGTCGGCCCCTGCCAAGCCGGATGAAAGGCTGCGGTGATAGTTCCAATCGAGGAGCTTCCTTTCAACACCTTGTTGGCCGCGGCATCGGCGAAACCCCCGACTAAAAAGGCTTTGGCCTTACCCCGTCCAAAAGGCCAGCCTTCAACATCCATAGATTTACCCGCCGGAACCAGACACATGGTTGGACGCCGTCCATCGGGTGCATGGAATTGAAAAAGATCAACGCCGTCTATCGTTAGCGTAATCGCAGCTTCGTAGGTGGATCGATTATGAAGTCGGATGATGTATTCGTTGCCTGAGGGCACATCAACTGCGGCCATCCCCGACTGCAAAACAGGAACCAGGAATTCATGCATTGCCGACTCATTTCCTGCTTTGCGATGCAATATTTCGACAGCATACGGGCTCTGCTTACCGGTTTTTACCATGCTGTCTTCCAAGGCAACCGGTGGGGATTTCAATTCCTTTTTCAGATGCTTGTTTACTGTTTCCCTGTCAGCGTTCATGATCCGGCTTTGGTTGGTATTCATTGCCAAAAGCTTGACTATGTCCTCATTTGACTTGAAGCCGATATCCTTGACGATTTCATCCAGCCTCTTTCCGGACTTGGTCTCGATTCGAATAGTGATCCTCACTTCTAGAAAGTCCGGTTTTTGTTGGAGCACTCTGAAATCACCTCCCGCAATGATAAATGCGTCCTGATTGACCTGAATTTTTAATTCATTAAGTTCATTAATCAGACCCTGCTGAATCATCGGTCCCGTGCTTGTCTTGGGTGATGGAGGTCCCGCGAATTCAGCAACGGCAACCTGATTTTGCTTTTCATCCTTGAGAATTTTGGCAATCTCACTGGCAAAGCCCGCCAGGCTGTCATGAAACTCGCCCGCTTGACTGACCGAAGTGAGGACCATCCCAAAGATGACCAGCTTAGCTATTGCTCGTAAACTCTGAAGCATGACGCGATCTCCCTCGTTTTTCATACACATCAGCGTCCCACAACTCTGCGGTTTCCCAATCCCAACTCCCTGGCCACCCGGTGAAAAAGGGATTGGCCGTCGGATTCCAACCTTGTCAGCTTGTCTCCGTTATCCCATGTGTCCCGCTTGATCGAACCACCCGACACAAGGGTCCGTAATCCTAGGTCTTTCATGGACTCTGAATTGGCGATGGCAGCCTCAAGTTCCTGGGAGGAAATGCCAAGCTCCAAAGCCGCACTCAAAAGTGTGATGTCTGGATTATATTGTTTCATGAGCAACTCACTGATGGGTTCAGTAACCGCTTCCACGGGCCGTGCCCTGTCGGCGTCGGAAAGAAACGAGCCCATCGCCTTTTCCAACGCAACCGAAAACTTGGCGTTGTCCCCCCTGAGGAGCTGCTGGATGCTTTCCCGAGGCGGGTAAAGTCGGCGAACCTTCCTCAGCGCTTCACCGGAAACAGAAGCTCCCTTGCGTACATCATCATGGATTGAATCAATCAGGCCCCTCGTATGGCACCCCATGCAGGATAACCCGTTCACAATTTCCGCGGTGCCTGAGCGTTGTGATGGGTCCGAGACAACATCAACGGGTCCCCTATCCAAGTAGTCGCCCTTGGCGTTCGAAAGGAAATAGCCTTGAAGACCGTTGGGAAGGTGAAAAATCATTTCTCCACCATCATGCTTGAAGGCTAGGTCGCGGAACTTCGAATTCTCTAGGGACGAGGATTCCGGGCCCAATGGAAACTGGAACAGATTGCCTTTCTCCCCACCCTTCCTAAAGTCGTAGCTTTTCCAATAAGCTCCATATTGGGCGTGGTGCCTCTCCACCAACCTGTTCTGGCTACTCACGAAGCTTTTGGAAAACCCGGCCCGCGCTACCCTCGCCGCGGCAATGTTTTCATTGGCCTCCACCCCGATTTTCGCCTCCAGTTCCGCGACATTCTGTGGCAGCCTCAATACGAGCTCATAGAGCGGTGGTCGGGTGGCCCTTGCCACAAACCAATCGGCGCGCATCACGACCGGGAACCCTCCGCCAAGTTCCAGGAGATCGGCATCCAGTTTTTCAACGGCAGGGTCTTCAGGATTCCGATTTGCTAGGCCATACGGGTAACGCTTCATCATTTCAGCCCAACGGTCATTTTTTTCACCCGATGCCTTCTCCCAACCAAGGTCTCTTAAATCAACTCCATAAACCGCCCCATGTTGATCAACTTGCTTGGGAACAACAATCGACGATTTCCAGTGCATGCTGTTGATCGCCTTGGAAAGCGCTGCCCGATGGCGGGAAAGACGCTCGCTATCCACCGATTCGTCATTATGAAGGTGTTCCAGCGTGAAGTATCTCATGAACGGCCTGTCTTCCGGATCCGTTTCCAGAAGGTGGTTCCGGATAGCCTTGAGGACATCGAGGGTTCTGACCGCCGGCCTTGCCAATACCAATGGACTTTCAGGAAACGATTCAGCTCCATTGTCAATCCATTTTTTAATTATTGCTTTTTCCTCGCTGGATAATTCCTTGTCCGGCGGCATATCCCCGTTTGAAATCCTTGTCCATATATATGATTTTTCGGCAGATCCAGGGGTCACATAACCAGCCTTCTTGTCGTCGATGAATGTCTTGGGATTTCTTATATCCAGTGTTCCACTCACTCGCGTGATTCCATGGCATTGGGCACATTTTTGACTCAAAACAGCTTTTGCCTGGGCCGGCAAGCCTTCATGGGATGCCGATGCGTTTGGAACAGTCAACATGGCTGATACTAGGGATGAAACCATCCACAAAAAGCGATTGGCTGCTGCCCAATTTTCGGCTTCTACTGGCATGAGATTCCCCACTTATTGGTGAGCGCCCTCAGAGTTCACCCAGCTTTGGCAAGCAAGAGGGCTTGGCTCCTTCAGTTGAAAGGATCACCATAGAATTCATTTTTCCGACATCAGGTTTCATTTAATTTTTACTTGTTTTTGATTTTATTCTCGTCAAGTCTGGAAC
>CAWUNZ010000181.1:0-6825 GCA_963923445.1 uncultured bacterium | reverse complement strand
GAACACCGCCTGTGGGTAGTAAACGGGCGCGTAGATGACGCCGCGGTATTCCAGCGGGTAGTCCCAGTATCCCTGCACGAAGACGAACCCGCCGCGGGTGTAGACCCATCGCGCCGGATTCCAAACCCAGCCGGGCCGGTAGCTGATCCATGTGCCGGGCCGCCAGGCCCATGCCCTGTCGCGGCGCACATAAAAACCCGGGGCCCAGGTCATGTCGGCGCGGGGTGCCGGGATGGTGGGGCCGATGTCGAGCGAGGCGGGTGGTTGCTCCACCTCCGGTTCCTGGTCGACCTGCTCATCGGCCTGCCAGTAGCCGGAATACCACCGCCAGCCGTTGCCCTCGCGGTCGAAACGGCCTGGGAGCCATTTCTGGCCCGGTGGCGTTTGCCGCCAGAAACCGCTGATCCAGAGGTAGTCGGCCCGTTCGTTGTCGTAGTGCCAGTAGCCGTCGATCCACAGGACATTGTCGCCCTCGGGCTTGTCCTCGGGCGGTTCCTCGCGGATGGGCTTGGGTGGTTCGGCCATGAGCAGCGGACCGCGGACGCTCTTGGCGTCCACCGGTTGGGCGAAGGCCTCATGGATGGGGCCCTTGTCGGCCGCTTGGCCCTCTTGAAGGGGGAAACCGGCCAGAAGAACGCACGCGAGCCAGATCATGGGAAAACCTCCCGGGGCGGTGGATTCAACCCGTTAACGCTCGGCGGGCCCGGAGTTGCACCGCCCGTTCCACGATACGCCCGGAACCCAGATGGGGTTTTCAGCCTGAGCCGATAAAAAGGGGCCGCGCCTTGGCGCGACCCCCTGAAAAACCGGTTCGGGCGGCCGGATCAGCCCTTGGCATCCTTCTTGAGGGCGGCGGCCTTGTCGGTCCTTTCCCAGGTGAAGTTGGCCAGTTCGCGGCCGAAGTGGCCGTGGCGGGCCGTTTCGCGGTAGATGGGCCGACGGAGGTTGAGCGTCTCGATGATGCCGCCGGGAGTGAGCCTGAAGTGCGAGCGGATGAGCTCGACCAGGTCCTGGTCGCTGATGCCGGGGGCGGAGGTGCCGTTGGTGTTGACCCAGATGTTGAGGGGTTCGGGATAGCCGATGGCGTAGCTCAGTTGCACCTCGCACTGGCGTGCCAGGCCGGCCTTGACGACATTCTTGGCGATGTAGCGGCAAATGTAGGCGGCGCTGCGGTCCACCTTGGTGGGATCCTTGCCGCTGAAGGCGCCACCGCCGTGACGGCCACGGCCGCCGTAGGTGTCGACGATGATCTTCCGGCCGGTGAGGCCGCAGTCGCCGTGGGGACCGCCGGTGAGGAAGCAGCCGGTGGGGTTCACATGGCAGGAGATGTCGTTGGGCCCGAGCTTGGGAGCCTTCCTGCCCGGGGGAATCATCACCAGGTTGCCCTTGATCAGGTCGGGGCGGTCCGCCTTGAGCACGGGCCTGATGATCTTGTCGATGACCTCCTCGCGGGCCTCGTCGGTGAAGTAGTCCTGCTTGCCCTTGCGGGTCATCACGGCGCGGGTGTGCTGGGTGGAAAGGACCACGGTGTGGACGCGGTGGGGGGTGCCGTCGGCGTTGTACTCGATGGTGACCTGGCTCTTGGCGTCGGGG
The DNA here is from genome assembly GCA_963923445.1 of uncultured bacterium. Taxonomy (GTDB): domain Bacteria; phylum Planctomycetota; class Planctomycetia; order Gemmatales; family Gemmataceae; genus REEB421. The sequence continues at coordinate 5,232 of CAWUNZ010000181.1, read as the reverse complement.
CGCAGCCACTTCAGCTTGCCGGTCTTGCGGAGGTCGGCATGGTGCTCGACAAGGCGGTGGGCCAGGTCGATGGGAAGGGGCATGAGGGTGGGGGTTTCGTCGCATGCGAAGCCGAACATGAGGCCCTGGTCGCCGGCGCCGCCGCCATCAACCCCCTGGCTGATGTGCTGGGACTGGGAGTGGACGCGGCAGTCCACCTGGCAGGCGTCGGCGGTGAAGCCGATCTCGGCGCGCTCCTCGTCGTCCTTGGCGACATAACCGATCTCACGAATCACATCGCGGACGATGCTGTCGATCGCCTCGCGGGTGAGGGGGGCGCCGGTGGTGATCTCCCCGGCCACCACGGCCAGGTCGGTGGTGACCATGGTCTCGCAGGCCACCCGGCTCTTGGGATCGTGCTTGAGGCAGAAATCGAGGACGGCGTCGCTGATCTGGTCGGCCACCTTGTCGGGATGGCCCATCGATACCGACTCGCTTGTGAAGAGATAGCGCTCGCTCACCGTCCACTCCTTGGCTGGAACAACTGAAAAACATGACCACGATTACCTTGGGAGTATAACAGAGGCGGGATTCCCGGCCAGTTATCCGCGTGACTTGGGAGGACGAAAACATGGCGCGACCGCTGGTGCTGATCAGCGCCGTGGGACTGACCGGGCGATGGCTGCCCATGGCGCCGCGGTTGTCGGCGTTGGCGGCGCGGGGTTGGTCGCGGCCGATGATCGAGCCGCTTCCGGCGGTTACCTGCACTGCCCAAGCCACCATCCTTACCGGTCAACCCCCCTCGGTTCATGGTGTCGTGGGCAATGGCTGGTACTTTTCCGAGACCGGGGAAGTGCGCTTCTGGCAGCAGTCGCACGCGTTGGTTCAGGCCCCCACGCTGCCGGCGATCCTTCGCAAAGCCAAGCCGGAACTGAAGCTGGCCAACATGTTCTGGTGGTTCAACCAGGGCGGGCCGTACGACTTCGCCGTGACTCCCAAGCCTTATTACGGCGCCGATGGCTCGAAGGCGTTCGCGATCGACGGCCAACCCCGAACCCTGCCGTTGGCGCTGGAGCGGGAGTTCGGGCCGTTTCCCTTCCCCTCGTTCTGGGGGCCTCGTGCCGGCTTGCCCAGCACCGAATGGATTTCCCGCGCCTCGGCGCGCCTGTTGGCCGACGAAAAACCGGACCTTTTGCTGGTGTATTTGCCTCACCTGGATTACCAGCCGCAGCGGACCGGCCCGTCCGGTTGCGACATGGCGGCCCAGGTGGCGGAACTGGACAGGGCCTGCGCCCCGCTGATGGACGCCATCGACTCCACCGGCGCCGCGGCATGGGTGGTGGGTGAGTACGGGCATGTCGACGCCCGCCATCCGGTGTTCATCAACCAGGCCCTCAGGCGCAAGGGATGGCTGGAGGTTCGGGACGGCCCCTTTGGCGAGACGCTCGACACCTTCGGCTCGCGGGCGTTCGCGGTGTGCGACCACCAGGCGGCCCATGTGCGCGTGAGGGATCCGGAACTGGTCTCCGAGGTCGCCGGTTTTCTCTCGGGGCTGCAAGGGGTTGCCGAGGTGTTCTCCGGCGCCGGCAGGGCGAAAGTCGGCCTCGACCATCCGCGCTCGGGCGAGGTGGTCGCCTTTTCCCGGGCCGATTCGTGGTTCGCCTATCCGTATTGGCTGGATGAGCGGCGGGCCCCGGACTTCGCCCGCACGGTGGACATTCACCGCAAGCCGGGCTACGACCCGTGCGAGTTGTTTGTCGACCCGGCCATTGCCTTCCCGATGGCCAAGGTGGCCCGCAAACTACTGGCCCGCAAGCTGGGGTTCCGCGCCCTGATGGATTTGATACCGCTCGACGCCGGCCTGGTGCGGGGCAGCCACGGCCTGCGCGCCGCGACGGACCCCGACCGGCCGGTTCTCATCGGGTCTGGCCCGGCGCCTGCCGCGGGCCCTGTGGAGTCCGCCTCGGTGCTCGACCTGCTGCTGCCGCACTGGGGTTTGGCCCGCTGACGGCGTCGTCTTGGGGGAAAACGGCGCGGGGACTGGTTCTTTCGGTGGGCCGGTTTACAATCGGTCCTTCCCCGGGAGTTGGCCCGCGGACTGGCCGATTGGGAGTACCTCTTCATGATTCGTGTTCGGGTTGGGATGTTCGTGCTGGCGGCGTGCCTGGGCCTCACCGCCCCCGTGGCCGCCGAGGTGAAGTTGCCTGCCGTGTTCAGCGACCACATGGTGCTGCAACGCGACAAGGCGATTCCGGTCTGGGGCTGGGACGCTCCCGGCACCGAGGTGACGGTGTCCCTCGGCGACGCCAAGGCCAGCGCCAAGGCGGACGACAAGGGTGGATGGAAGGTTTCCCTTCCGGCCCAGAAGGCCAACGCCAAGGGCCAGAAGCTGACGGTGAAGGGCACCTCCGAGAAGGCTTTCTCCGATGTTCTGGTCGGCGAGGTGTGGCTGTGCTCGGGCCAGTCGAACATGGAATGGACGGTCGCCCAGTCCGACAACCCCCAGCAGGAGATCGCCAACGGCAACCACCCGCTGATCCGCCATATCAAGATTCCCCATCGCCCCTCCGCCAAGGCTGAGACCGATGTGCAGACCAAGGGCTGGGAAATCGCCTCCCCCAAGACGGTGGCCCAGTTCACCGCCGTGGGTTACTACTTCGCCGTCAACCTCCGCAAGGACAAGGATTTCGCCGAGGTTCCCGTCGGCCTCATCGGCTCCAACTGGGGCGGCACCCGCATCGAACCCTGGACCACCCCCGAGGGATTCCAGGCCGTGCCGGCCCTGAAGAACATCGCCGACAAGCTGGCCGAATTCCCCAGCAAGGACGCCAAGGGCAACATCAACCACCAGACTCCGCTGGCCCTTTACAACGGCATGATCGCCCCGCTGGTTCCCTACGCCATCCGCGGCGCGCTTTGGTATCAGGGTGAGTCGAATAACGGCGAGGGAATGCTCTACGCCGACAAGATGAAGGCGCTCATCCATGGCTGGCGCAAGCTGTGGAGCGACGAGACCATGCCGTTCTACTTCGTGCAGATCGCGCCCTTCACCTACAGGAACACCGGCCTGCCGTTCCTTTGGGAGGCCCAACTGGCCGCCTCGAAGATTCCCGGCGTGGGCATGGCCGCCACGATGGACATTTCGAACATCAAGGACATTCACCCCAAGAACAAGCAGGAAGTCGGCCGCCGCCTGGCGCTGATCGCCTTGGCGCGCACCTATGGGCGCGAGGGCTTGGTCATTTCCGGGCCGTTCTACAAGTCGATGAAGGCTGAGGGTGGCAAGGTTCGGATCTCGTTCGAAGGCGCCGCCGGCGGCCTGAAGGCCACAGACGGCAAGGACCTGACCCACTTCACCGTGGCCGGTGCCGACAAGAAGTTCGTGCCCGCCAAGGCGGTTATCGAGGGCAACGAGGTGGTGGTGAGCGCCGAGGGTGTGGCGCAGATCGCCGCCGTGCGCTTCGCCTGGGTCGAGACGGCGGAACCCAACCTTGCAAACAAGGAAGGCTTGCCCGCCTACCCGTTCCGCACCGACGACTGGAAGTAACAGTCGGGTCGGCGAATTGTTAAAAATGAGCCGCCGCCATGTTTGGCGGCGGTTTTTTCATTGTCTTGAATAGCCCGTAAATGATAATGATTCATTAATCCTTATTTTGCCTTGGGAGTTCATTCATGATTCATTCACGCCGCGAAGGCGCATTCACCCTGATTGAATTGCTGGTGGTCATCGCGATCATCGCCGTGCTGATTGGTCTTCTGGTGCCGGCGGTGCAGAAGGTCCGCGAGGCGGCCAATCGCATGAAGTGCACCAACAATCTCAAGCAGCTTGGCCTCGGCCTGGCTAGTTATCACGACGCCATGGGAGCGTTTCCGGCGGCGGGTTTCAACGGCGGCGCCGCGGGGACATCCACTTCCCCCGGGGTATCGTGGCACGCGCTCATCCTTGCCTACATTGAGCAGGAAAGCCTCGGCAAGCAGGTCAACACCACCCTGCAGAGCTATGTCAGCGCGACCGCTCCGAATGTGAACCAGGCATTGGGCCAGTACTCCATTCCTGTATTTCTCTGCCCCAGCGCAACCAAGTCCGAATCCGTCAGCACCATTGACATGCCCGTGGCGGGCGGTGCCAACGCCAAGACGGCCCACTATGTGGGCAACGCCGGGCCCAAGGGTGTGAACCCGCTCAACGGGCAGGCCTATGGCCTGAACACCGCCGGCGCCAGCCAGGGCGGATTGGCGGCGGATGGAATCCTGCCCTATATGCCCACGGTGACCGCCACGGCCAGTCCGGCGCCCAAGTCGGTCGGTATCCGGATCGCCGATATCATCGATGGAACAAGCAACACCCTCATGGTGGTGGAAAGCTCGTTCACTGGCCTGGATGCGGCCACCTACCGGAGCTGGGTGCGCGGCATCGCCTGGAACAACGACAGCAACAGTTCCAAGAACATAGCCAACGCCATGAATGTCCAAGCCTACACCACGACGGGGACATTCAATGATGTGAGCATGGGGAGCAACCACTCGGGCGGATGCAATGTGGTTTTGGGTGATGGAAGCTGCCGGTTCCTGCGCTCCTCGATCGACCTCAACAATGTCCTCAAGCCCATGGCCAGCCGCGCTGGCGGCGAGGTTTTCTCCGCCGACTGATCCGTTCATTGTCATTATTTTTTTCCGGAGTCCTTCATGATTCGCCGCTTCGCCATATTCACGCTGATAGGCATGTCTTCGATCTGGGGTTGTGGCGGTGCCGATGGACCTGCCCGGTTCCGCTTTTCCGGAACGGTGAGCGTGGACGGGCAACCGGTTCCCTTTGGGGAGGTGATCATCTCGCCCGACGCCTCGAAGAAGAACTCCGGTCCCCAGGGCAGGGCCTCGATCAAGGACGGGAAGTTCGACACGGCCACGGCGGGCGGCATGGGAATTGGCGGCGGGCCTTCCGTGATTAGGGTGAACGGGTTGTCAGGCCCGGGTGGCAAGACGCTGTGCGAGCATGAGTTCACGGCCGACCTTTCCAAGTCCGACGCTTCGCGCGAGATCAAGATCCCCAAGGCGGACGCCAACAACGCCAACAAGAACGCGAACAAAAACGCTCCTGAAATTTGATTCGGAGAGATCCGCGGACCCGTTTTTCAAGGCTGAATTGTCTTGGCATCAACCAACAAGGCCGCCGCCGGAACCCCGGCGGCGCCTTGTTTTATGGTTGGATTGGTGCCCGGGCGCCGGGCTCAAGCCACCACGGTCAGGTTGGTG
>CAWUNZ010000180.1:0-6837 GCA_963923445.1 uncultured bacterium | reverse complement strand
TTTCCTCGACGCGTTACCAACCCAGGCCCGAGCCGAGGCGATTGGGCTTATTCGCGCCAACGGGGAGCAGGCGGCCGGTTTCCAAGCCACCTCGTCGTATTATGCCGAGGCAATGTCAGCTTATTTCGGCATTGGCCGCGACCGCATCGGCGTGGTGCATCCGGGAATCGACCTTTCCAGCTGGCCAACGCCGTCCGTGGCACGGGCACGGCCATTCACGGTCGGCTATTTTGCAAGAATCTGCCCGGAAAAAGGCTTTCACCATGCAGTGACCGCGTTCATCGAGCTGAAGAAGGGATTGGTTCCCAACGCCCAATTCCATGTCGGTGGCTGGCTGGGACCCGCCAACAAGGCCTTTTTTCAGGAACAAATGAACAAGCTGGCCACCGCGGGCATGTCCGGGGATGCGGTCCACATCGAATGTCCGACGCTTGCCGACAAAATCGCTTTCATGAATGGCATCGACCTGCTCAGTGTTCCAACCGAATACCGTGAACCAAAAGGCATTTATCTGCTGGAAGCTTGGGCTGCCGGTGTTCCGGTTGTTCAGCCCGCCCATGGTTCATTTCCCGAATTGATGGAAATCTCGAAGGCTGGAATTCTGGTTCCTCCCGGGGATTCAGGCGCATTGGCCAGCGCTTGGGCCGATTTGGCCAACGACTCTGAGCGCCGGCTTTCCATGGGAAAGGCTGGCCGGAAAGCGGTTGAATCGCACTTTTCAGCCCATGAAATGGCGGAAAAAACAGCAAAATGGTACTCTTTGATATTATAATATTACGATTGTTATGCGATTTCTTGCTGATTTTTTACCAATTCCTTGACAATCCGGCACAAATGGATTCAGCTAGGTAATGGAAAGAGGGCTTGGTGGCCGATTTCAAGGGAACTTGAGATGGTCCCCTTGCATCCAAAACAACGGAATCTCGGGCTCCCACCATTGCCCGAATGTATGATTTGGGTCGAAACCATAACCGAACTGCGAGGATCGCCGAAATGAGCAGCACCATCCGCGGCACTTGGAACGATGATCCAGCCCACTTCCTGCCCCGGCCGAATCGCCGTAATTTCCTCCATGTCGGTGCCGTCGGAGCCTTGGGCCTCACCCTGGAAGGCCTGATGCGCAATGAGGCCCGCGCCGTGGATTCCATCGGCGGCAGGCCCAGCAAGGAAGGCAAGGCGAAGTCACTCATTCACATCTACCTGCCCGGTGGTATGGCCCATCAGGACAGTTTCGATCCCAAGCCTTTGGCGCCGGTCGAGTACCGCGGTGACATCGGCTACATCAATTCGAAGATGGAAGGCGTTCAACTGGGTGAGCACTTCAAGCAGACCGCCCAGATCGTGGACAAGATCACCATTTGCCGGGCCATGACCCACGGCGAGGCCGCCCATGAGCGCGGCACGCACAACATGTTCACGGGTTATCGTCCTAGCCCGGCGATCGTGTTCCCCAGCATGGGAAGCATCATCAGCCACGAATTCGGCCCCCGCAACAACCTGCCCCCCTATGTGTGCGTCCCCTCGATGCCCACGAACTACGCCGGTTCCGGTTACCTTTCCAGCGCCTACGCCCCCTTCAGCCTCGGCAGCGACCCGGCCAACGGCAACTTCACCGTGCAGGATCTCAACCTGCCCGGCGATGTCGACACCAAGCGCTTCAGCGCCCGCCGGTCGATGCTTGACGCCGTCAACGACCATTTCGCCGCCAAGGAAAAGGCCGACGGTCTTGAGGCGATGGACACCTTCTACCAGAGGGCTTACGGACTGATCAGCTCCCAGAAGGCCCGTGAGGCGTTCAACATCAACACTGAGACCGCCGCCCTGCGCGACGAGTACGGCCGCAACGCCGCCGGTCAGCGCATGCTGATGGCCCGCCGGTTGGTGGCCGCGGGAGTTCGGCTGGTGTCGCTCACCTATGGTGGGTGGGACATGCACACCGGCATCAAGGGCGGAATGGCCGGACAGGCTCCCGCGCTTGATCAGGCCTTCGCCACCCTGATTCGCGACTTGGATCGCAATGGGCTTCTCGACTCCACCATGGTGATGATCTCCTCCGAGTTCGGACGAACCCCGAAGATCAACGCCACCGCCGGCCGCGACCACTGGCCCAAGGTGTTCAGCATCGTTCTCGCCGGGGGCGGCATCAAGAAGGGCTTCGTCTATGGCAAGTCCGACCCCACCGCCACCGAACCCGAGGACGACGCCCTGACCGTCGAGGACATGGCGATGACCGTGTACAACCAGTTGGGCATTGATGGCGAAAAGCGCCTCATGGCCCCGGGCAATCGTCCCATCGACATCGTCCGCGATGGCAAGGTTGTCAACGAACTCCTTGCCTGAAAACATGAAGTTCGGCCGCGGGTTCGCCTCCCGCGGCCTTTCAGCATGACCGACACCGTTGGAGACCGCATCATGGCCATCCCGCCCGCCGGGCGAGTTTCCCTGCCGTTGGCCAGCGCCCTTCTGGCCGGACTCCTTTTGATCTCCGGGCCTTCTCCGGTTCATGCCGTTGCCCCTTCGTTGGGCGGTATCTCGCCAAGGGGCGTTCAGCGCGGCACCGAGACCGAGGTCACCCTTTCCGGCGCCCGCTTGGCCGATGCCAAGGAACTATTCCTGTACTCCCAAGGCATTCAGGTCACCAAGTTTCAAGCGGTCAACGATACCCAGGTGAAGGCCACCCTCAAGGTTGCCCAGGATTGCCCGTTGGGTGAGCAGACCCTGCGCGTGCGCACGGCCTCGGGCATCTCCGAGATGCGCACCCTATGGGTGGGTGCCCTTCCCCTTGTCGAGGAAAAGGAACCCAATTCCGATTTCGCGTCTCCGCAGAAAATCACCCTGAATGTGACCGTCACCGGCGTGGTGAACAACGAGGATGTCGACTACTACGCCGTGGACCTGAAGAAGGGCCAGCGTCTCGCGGTCGAGGTTGAGGCCATGCGGTTGGGCGGAACCTTTTTCGATCCTTATGTGGCCATTCTCGATGCCAAGCGTTTTGAATTGGCCGTCAGCGACGACAATCCTTCCGTTGGCCAGGATTGCATGACCAGCATCGTCGCGCCGGCGGACGGCACCTATGTGGTGCAGGTTCGCGAGACCAGCTACGGCGGCAACGGCGGTTGCGCCTACCGCCTGCATGTCGGGTCCTTCCCTCGGCCCACGGCCTTGGTGCCCGCTGGCGCCCGCCCCGGCGAGGAACTCGATGTTACCTTTATCGGCGATGCCACTGGTCCCTTCATCCGCCGGGTGAAGATTCCCGCTGATGCGGGGTCCAATTATCGACTTCACGCCGAGGACGCGGGTGGTATCTCGCCTTCCGGACTCCCCTTCCGCGTGGTCAACCTCGTGAATGCCATCGAGAAGGAACCCAACGACACGCCCGAGACCGCGACGCCCGCGCCCGGAGCGCAGGCTTTCAACGGGGTGATCGAGAAGGCCGGAGATGTCGACTGCTTCAAGTTCGCCGGCAAAAAAGGCCAGGTGTTCGATGTGAATTGCTACGCCAGGCGAATCGGCTCACCCTTGGATCCGGTGATGACGCTCGCCGTTGCGGGTGGACGCCCTTTTGCCAGCAACGATGACAGTGGCGGTCCTGACAGCTACTTCAGGGTCACCCTGCCCGATGACAAGGAATATGTGCTCACCATCTCCGATCACCTCAAGAAGGGCGGGGTCAACTACCATTACCGGGTCGAGTTGGCACCGGTGGCACCCAAATCAACCCTGAGCATCCCCAAGGTCGCGCAGTATTCCCAGGAAAGGCAACCTTGGGTGGTGGCTCGCGGCAATCGCATGGCCAGCTTGGTGACGCTGTCCAGGGGCGGATGGGGAGGCGAGGCCGTGTTGTCCGCAAACGGCCTTCCCGCCGGAATCACGGTCAACTGCGAGGGCATCCCGGCCAATCTCGAGACATTCCCCGTCGTGTATGAGGCTTCTTCCGCGGCGCCTGTGGCCGGGGCTTTCGCCAAGCTTGCCGCTTCGCCGGTGGATCCCAAGGTTGGCGCCGTGCCATCGGGTTTCTCCCAAATGGCCGAATTGATTGTCGGAAATCCCGGTCAGTCGGTTTACTGGAAAACCGAGGTCAGCTCGCTGGCCTGCGCCGTGGTTGACGAATTGCCCTTCAAGATTTCCGTTGTCCAGCCCAAGGCGCCGATCGTGCAGAACGGTTCGATGCTGTTGAAGGTTGTCGCCGAGCGCAAGGACGGGTTCACCGCCCCCATCACCGTGTATCCGCTGTTCAATCCGCCTGGAATCAATTCACAAAGTTCCACAACAATTCCCGAGAAGGGCACCGAGACCACCATCACCGTCAACGCCGCCGCCAACGCCCAGATGCGGAAATGGAAAACGGCGGTCATCGCCAGCGCCCCGGTGAACGGTGGTCCGGCCTGGGTTTCATCCCAGTTGTTTGAAATCGAGGTGGCCGCCCCGTTTTTCACCTTCGCCTTGGAACGCGCCGCGGTGGAGCAGGGCAAGGAAACCGAAATTCCTTGCAAGATCACCATGGCCTCCCCGATTCCCGCCAATGCCAAGGTCAAGTTGATGGGCCTCCCCACCAAAGTGACGGCGCCGGAACTCGAACTGACCAAGGACACCAAGGAATTGGTGTTCAAGCTGCAGGTGGACGCCACCTCACCAGCCGGCCAGCATCGCAACATTTTCTGCCAAGCTGTGGTGCCGGTAAACGGCGAGCCGGTTGTTCATAATGTGGGCTCGACCGAACTGCGCATCGACAAGCCCCTTCCGGTCAAGGTGGCTACCGCCGCGCCATCACCCATGCCAATGCCAAAGCCCATGGCCCAGCCGGCCCAACCGATGGAAAAACGACTCACAAGGCTCGAAAAGCTCAGGCTTGAGCAGGCCGAGCGCGAAAAGAACATGAACAAGTGATGCTTACGAGGATTAGGACATGACCCATTTATCGCTTGTCATTGCCGCCTTGCTCATGCCCGGGCAAGCCGCGCCCAAGCCTGTCGCGGCCCCCGCGGTCGCTGCCGCCCCGGCGCCTGTGAGCCGGCAGGTGACAGAATTGGCCATCTACCCTCCCGACATTCAACTGGCCTCGAAGCGCTCAAAGCAGGTGGTGGTGGTTCAAGCCTCGTTCAGCGACGGCATCACTGAGGATGTCACCGCGAAGTGCAACCTGCGCTTGGAAAATGCTTCCCTGGGAAAGCTTGAGGGGCAGACCATTCATCCTGTCGCCGACGGCAATTCCCGTGTGCTCGCCGACTTCGGTGGCAAGTCCGCAGCGGCTCCGATCGCCGTCTCTCAGGCGACCGCTGAGCGTCCCGTGAGTTTCAAACTCGATGTCATGCCGATTTTCATGCGCACCGGTTGCAACACGGGTGGCTGTCATGGCGCCGCGCGCGGCAAGGACGGTTTCCGTCTCTCCCTTTTCGGGTTTGATCCGGACGGCGACCATCACCGCCTCACCCGTGAGTTGAACGGCCGACGCCTGAACATGGCGCTGCCCGGTTCCAGCCTCCTGCTGGAGAAGGGCGCCGGCAAGGTCGCCCACACCGGTGGACAGCGTTTCGCCGAAAACGACCAGTACTGGCAGACCATTGTCCGCTGGATCGATGCGGATGCCCCTGCTGATCCTCCCACCGTGGCTACCTGCGTGGGCGTGGATCTCTTCCCCCGCTCGGGTGTGCTCAACGGCAAGGGCGCGACCCAGCGCATGACCGTCAAGGCGCGCTACAGCGATGGCACCACCCGGGATGTCAGTCACCTGGCCCTGTTCCTCTCCAGCAACGACGCCAGCGCCAAGATCGCCCCGGACGGCCTCGTCACCGCCGGCGACCGTGGTGAGGCGTTCGTCATGGCGCGATTTGCCACATTCACCGTGGGCAGTCCCATGATCGTCCTTCCCAAGGATTACCAGTTCGCTTTTCCAGCCACTCCCGAGGCCAACTACATCGATACCCTCGTGAACAACAAGCTGAAGAAGCTGCGGATCGCCCCCAGCGGGGCTTGTGGCGACGAGGCCTTCCTCCGCCGTCTCTACCTCGACATGATGGGCACGCTGCCCAGCGCCGAGGAATACGCCCGGTTCATGGCCAGCAATTCCCCCAACAAGCGCGAGGAACTGGTCGACGAACTGCTTGGCCGGAAGGAATTCGCCGAGTTGTGGGTGCTGAAATGGGCGGAACTCCTCCAGATCCGCAGCTCCAACCAGGTCAGCTACAAGGCGACGCTCCTGTATTACAACTGGCTGCAGGACAAGATCGCCCGCAATGTGCCGGTCAACGAATGGGTGCAGGAACTTCTGGGCGCCTCCGGCGGCACATTCAAGAATCCGGCCACCAACTACTACCAGAACGAGACCGACATCCTGAAGGTGACCGAGAATGTCGCCCAGGTCTTCATGGGCATGCGCATCCAGTGCGCCCAGTGCCATAACCATCCCTTCGATCGCTGGACCATGGACGACTACTACGGGTTCATGTCGTTTTTCACCCAGATCGGTCGAAAGGGCACCGACGATCCCCGCGAGACCATCGTGTTCAATTCCGGTGGCGGCGATGCCCGCCATCCGGTGGGCAACAGGGTCATGGCCCCCAAGTTCCTTGGCGGCGCCTCGCCCGACACCACCGGCAAGGACCGCCGCGCCGTGATGGCCAACTGGATGGCCTCCCCGGAAAATCCTTATTTCGCAACCAATGTGTCGAACATTGTCTGGGCGCACTTCTTCGGCGCCGGCATCATCAACGAGGTTGACGATGTCAGGGTGAGCAACCCGCCATCCAACGGCGAGTTGCTGGCCGAGCTGGGCAAGCGCTTCACCGACTACAAGTACGACTTCAAGAAGCTGGTCCGGGACATCTGCGTGTCCAAGAC
>CAWUNZ010000179.1:0-6920 GCA_963923445.1 uncultured bacterium | reverse complement strand
CCGCCCCATGGGAACTGCCGAATTGCACCAAGCCGGAGTCCAGGTCAGTGAAGGGTGGATTCACGGTTTGCATGATATCCGGGGTTGGGCCCATAGTGGAGTTGTCGGTGTCGGTCGTGGCTCGCCGTTCGATCTCACTGTCCCAGCCGGGGCTGACATACGACTCGTTATCGTCATATGTTGAACCGAACCGATCCCGCTTTAACCTTTTTTCCCCCAACATCACGGTGTTGGATGTACCGTCCAAAATGCTGGCAATGCGGATGCTGCCGGCGCCTTGGCGAACCAGGATTCCGTTGGAACCATTCGTGCCGCTGCAGCCGGCGTAATCAGTTTTCCCATTTCCTCCGAAGGTTTGCGCGCTTCGACGGGAGGGGCAGTAGTAAGTCTTCACCACCGATGTCTGAACCACGCTGTCGGTTGGATTCTTGAACAATGAATCCTGCTCGATGTAAGGAAGTATTTGGAAAGTCCAACTCCATTCCGTCCGATTGGTCGGCTGGGTGGTGTTGGCAGCGTTCGAAACGGGAGCGTCCGAACCGTTCTTTCCTCCATCGGGAAAGCGCCCGTAGGAGTCATGGAAGGTCATGAATGCGATGCCCATCTGCTTCAGGTTGTTGGTGCAGCTCATCCGGTTGGCCGCCTCGCGCACCTTTTGCACGGCGGGCACCAGCAAGCCGATGAGGACAGCGATGATGGCGATGACAACAAGGAGTTCGATCAGGGTGAACCCCTGACGGGTACAGCGGCGCATGACTAGGACTCTCTCAATGCCAATCTATATAGAAATGATGAGCATTGATATTCTCAGGTTAATATTAGCAAAAATCAAGGCTTCGAGGTTGGAATCATCCAAAGCGCTTCGGTTGGCCGGTCGATTCCAGCACGCTCATCCATAGGTCACCATCGGGGTCCACCGTGTTGCGCTGCCTGATGGCCAGAGGTATCGGCACATGGATGAACCTACCGTGCCACCGGCTGACCACCATCTCCGTGCGCCCCGCCATGGCCGCGTGCACGGCGTTGTGGGCCAGGCGAATGCAATAAACAGCGTCGAAGGGATTGGCTGGAACACTCCGGATGCTGTAGCTGGGATCGATGTACTTCAGGTTGATCTCTTTTCCCAGCACCTTGAAATGTTCCTGAATCCGGTCCTTCAGGAACACGCCGATATCGAGAAGCTTGGCGTTGCCCGACGCGTCGGTCCCGGTGGCCGACTTGGAATGGTTCATGATCTCCTGCCCGGCACCCTCGGCGACCACAATGACGGCATGTCCGCGTTCCACCAGCAGCTTGTCGAGGTGCTTCAGCAGCCCGTTCTCCCCTTCAAGGCGGAAGGGAACCTCCGGAATGAGAACGATGTTGGCGTCGCCAATGGCCAGCGAGCCATAGCAGGCGATGAATCCGGAGTGGCGGCCCATCAGGCGGACGAGGCCGATGCCGTTGGGTGAAGCGGTCGCCTCGGCGTGGGCCGCGCGGATGCTCTTGGCCGCCTCGGTGAAGGCGGTCTGGAAACCGAAGCTCTGGTCGATGAAGGCGACATCGTTGTCGATGGTCTTGGGAATTCCCACCACGGCCACGCGGGCCTGACGCGCCGCCACCTCGCGGCCGATGTCGAGCGCCCCGCGCATGGTGCCGTCGCCGCCCACAACGAAGAGCATGTTGATGCTCATGCGCTCGAGGCAGTCCACGATCTCCGCGGCGTCCTGACGCCCCCTCGAGGTTCCGAGGAAGGTGCCGCCATGCTCGTTGATCCTTGAGACGCTTTCACGGTCGAGGTCGATCACCTGCCGTCCGTAGCTGGCGATGAATCCCTGGTAACCGTTGCGGAAGCCGTAGATTTTCCGCACGCCGTACCATTCGGAAAGTTCCAGAACCAGGGCGCGAACCACATCGTTCAAGCCCGGGCACAACCCTCCGCAGGTCACGATTCCGGCGCGGGTTTTCGATGGGTCGAAGTAAATCTTGGTGCGCGGGCCGGCGGGTTCGAATGCCGGCAGTTCTTGGATGGATCCTTTCCGTTGGCTCAAGGCCGAGATGGTGTCGTCCAACAAGACCCGGTCACCCTCCTCCACGGCGTGGTAGGTGGGTCTGCGGTCCTTCAGCAGCGGCATCAGGGGGCTGGGAATGCGGCATGGCCCCAGGGTTTTCACCTGAAGATCCCGTTGGTTCAGGGCCAGATGGCCCTTCGGATCCCATGACTCGTCCATGGTTGTGTAACCAACGCCACTGGGTTCCGCGGTCGCCGGGTGCAATTCCATCAGGGTTCTCCCATTCCGGGCAGAGTATGAATGCAAACGGCATACCCTTTGATGAAAAGGGCGTTATTTGTGATTTCGGGGTCGACAGATGCCCATGAATTAGTCAGCGGGAGCACAAAATCAGGCAGGGTCGGCCTCGGGATGAACATCCACGCCGACGGTCACGATGTGTTCCCCTCCCCCCACCAGAACCCCGGAAAGGGGGCTGACATCGGAAAAGTCACGGCCGTAGCCGATGGTGATATGGTCTCCCTCGGGAAGCAGGTTGTTGGTGGGGTCCATCTCGATCCAGCCCAGCCCGGGGCAGAAGGCCGACACCCAGGCATGGGAGGCATCCGCGCCCACAAGCCGGGCTTTTCCCTCCGGAGGCTTGGTGCGGATGTAGCCACTCATGTAGCGGCCGGGAAGGCCCAGGCACCTCAGGCAGGCGAGCATGAGGTGGGCGATGTCCTGGCAGACACCCTTGCGGCGCGTGAACACCTGCTCCACCGTCGTGCCCACCCGGGTTTCCCCGGGGCTGAAGGAGACATGGGCGTGCACCTTCCGGTTGAGTTCCGCCACGGTTTCCAACCATGGCCTCTCAGGCGTCGCCACGGCCTTGGTGAAGTCCTCAAGTCCCTTCCAAACTGGCACATGAGGTGAGGGGAAGGCGAATTGGCAAGCTTCCAGGGCTTCGGCACCCACCGGCATTCGGGTGCTGGCGGCGACTTTCTCCCAGGAGGGGGTTGCCGCCACCGGGGGAATCAGCCTCGGCCGAACCACGACCGAACTGGTGGCCAGAACCTCCAGCCGGGCATGGGGCGCCTGCAGGCTGAACTGGGTGATCTGGTTCCCGAACGGGTCGGTTCGCTGGCGGATGTTCGAGGGCCTTGGTCGGATCAGCAGCCTGAAGTCGACGCATTCCTGATAAGGCATGTCGCGCGGGTGCAATATGGCCGAATGGTGCGATGCCGCCACCTGGGCCTCGTACTGATAGACGGTCTTGTGGAGGATGCGGTAGCGGGGCATTTCATCCGCCCCTCGAGCGCGTCACCGCCGTGGGAGCCAGATAAGTGGCGTAGATGGCGTCGCTGATCGCCGGCAACTCGAGCCTGAGCGCGTCAAGGGCCTGCGCCACGAAGGACTTGCTCCAGGCACCCTGCTTCCCGGACAGTTCGTTGGGGTCGAGCAGCCGCAACCGGGTTGTCGCCGCCAGAAGCAGCCTTCTGGCGGGATCAGGAAGCGCGGAATCCTGGGCCCGGGGGAGGTGGGACAGGTGCCCTTCCACCGCCTCGAGCAACGACATCAACGAGCGCGGGCTTCCCGTGTCCATCATGAGCAGGTCGTACACCGCCGCGATGTTCGGGAGAATGCTGTATCGGGAACGGTAGGTGATGGAGTTGTCGGCGACCTCAAGCAGGGCCTCGAGCAGGCCGGGATGATCCGCGGCGCGCGACTGCAGCCCCCTCCAGTACAATACCGAGAGGAATTGGCAGCGCTCCACCCGGACACCCATGTCGAGGAAACGCCACGCCTGTGTCCGGGTCATGTTCTCAGCCGCCAGGCCCTCCAGGGCGCACAGCATCGGCAGGGTGCGGTGCAGGGCGGAAAGGGCGCTGGTGGTGGCCAGGGCGTCGGTTTCCGCAAGGCGCTTTTCCATCTCCACCATCGGCTCGATCAGCGAGCGGGCCACGCGGAAAGTGTCGGTCGAGAGCCTGTCGCGCATGACCAGAGCCAGGTCCGAGACCCGGACCAGAACACTGCGCAGGCTTGAGGGCTTTTCCGGATCGAACACCGCCGCGATGAGGGCCTCCTCCAACTGGTGGGCGCGCGACGCCTCCCCGGCGGGGTTGCCGTCGTCGAGCCAGTGCCCCGGCGGGATGATCCCCTGGTGCACCAGCGCCCGCACCAAGGGGTCGAGACCCGGGGCCACCAACCTGTTGTTGCCGCCCGGTTCGCATCGGGCCAGCGTGGCCCTGAGCAGCCTCAGGGTCGATTCCGCGCGTTCGGTGTAGCGGCCAAGCCAGTAGAAGCAGTCAGCCACCCGGCTGGGCAGGTTGTTGCCGGCCCGCTTCAATTCAACGGGCTTGCCGCTGTCGTGCAGCAGGGTGGTTTCTTCCACAGGCTCGCTGTCGGGCACCCAGGCGTCCTTGGTGCTGCCGCCGCGCTGCATCGTGATCAGGCCGTATCCCTCGCCCGCGGCGACGCGCCCCATGCCGCCGGGCATGGCGGTGAAGCCACCACGGGATCCCGTCAGGCAGACGCGCAGGGCGTACCTTCGTGGGGCAAGGCGCCCGTCCACCCAGCCGGGCGCGGTGGCCAGTTCCACCCTCTCCTGGGCGACGAAGCCGTGGGGCTGGAAGCGGATCCGTTCCTCCAGTTCGCGCCTGGGCAGGGCGTTGGGTGGCAGGCCCAGGTCGCGTCCCGAATGCGGCCTGAAAGCCGGTTTCACGAAAAGCTCGTCCAGGTGCCTGAGAACATGCTCACGGGCCGATTCCTGCCCGCACCACCAGGTCGCCACCGACGGGATGATGAGTTCCTGGCCCAGGATCTCCCGGCATAGCCCGGGAAGAAACGCCATGAACGCCGGGCTTTGCAGGATGCCCGTTCCCAGCATGTTGGCCACGCTCACCGATCCGGCGCGCAGCGCCTGGGTGAGCCCGGGAATGCCAAGCATCGAGTCGTTGCGCAGCTCCAGCGGATCGCAAAAGTCGTCATCCACGCGCCTGAGCAGCACATCCACCGGTTCCAGGCCCGACAGCGTTCGCAGCCAAACCCTTTCGTCGCGCACCACCAGGTCCTGCCCCTCCACCAGGGAGTAGCCCAGGTAGCGGGCCAGGTAGGCCTGCTCGAAGTAGGTCTCGTTGAATGGTCCGGGGGTGAGCACCGCCACCCTCGGCTCATCTCCCGGCCGGGGCGATATTTCCGCGAGCGACTGCTGCACCTGCCGGAAAAAACCGGCGAGCCTGCGGACATTCATGGTCCGAAAAGCCTCGGGAAGCGTGCGGCTTGTGACAATCCGGTTTTCCAGGGCGTATCCCGCCCCCGTGGGGATCTGCGTGCGGTCCGAAAGCACCCACCACCGGCCATCGGGAGACCTGCCGACATCCGCGGCGTACAGGTTGAGAAACATCCCGCCGGCCGGCTTGATGCCGACGCATGGCCTGAGGAAATCGGGCTGGGCATAAAGCAAGCCGGGGGGGATTTTGCCTTGCTTGAGGAGCGTTTGCGGCCCATAGCAATCGGCGATGATCAGGTTGAGGAGGTTGGCCCGCTGCACCAGGCCCCTTTCCAGGTGTGCCCAGTCGGCGGGGCTGATCACCAGCGGTACGGGATCAAGCTGCCACTGGCGGCTTTGGCCGCCGCCTTCGCCCTGGGTGTTGAAGGTGATCCCCTGCTCCAGGACCAATCTCCTGCCGGCCTCCCAGCGCCTCGCCAGCCCGTCCTGTCCAAGCGTGGCGAAAGACGCCATGAGCGGAGCGTAGGCCTCCTTTATCCGACCCGAGGCGTCGGTCAACTCGTCGAAAATGCCAGCCTGTGGCTTGTAAGCCGCCAACATGGCCGTGGCGTCCGCGGAGGGCGCCTTTTCCATCGCGGGCAGCCGGGGTGAAATCATCGTGCTCGAAGGTCCAGCGTGTGGGGATGGTCAGGATGCGGGTTCTCCGCGGGCGCCGTCACTCGGCCGGGCGTATGCCCATGGCGGAAGAACCGCGCCAGCCGGCGGCTTTCGGCCTCGTTGGCGTTCACCGGGAAGGTGTCGTAGCTGCGTCCACCCGGGTGCGCCACATGGTAGCTGCATCCGCCCAACGACCTCTCGTTCCAGGTGTCGATCAGGTCGAACACCAGCGGGGCATGCACGCCGATGGTGGGCTGCAGGCATTCTGGAGGCTGCCAGGCGCGGAACCGAACCCCCGCCACCGCCTCGCCGTTGGTGCCGGTGGGCATCAGCGGCACCCTGCGGCCGTTGCAGGCCAGGGCGTAGCGGTCGCCTGCCAGGCCGCGCGCCAGCACCTGCACCCGCTCGAGTGAGCTGTCCACATACCGCACCGTGCCCCCTCCGCCTGCTTCCTCACCCAGAACATGCCACGGTTCCAGCGCCGTGCGCAACTCCACCTCCACTCCCCGCGCGTTGAAGTCGCCGATCTTGGGGAAGCGGAACTCGTAATGCGGGTCGAACCACGAATCCTCAAACGGCAGTCCCGCGGCGCGCAGGTGGTCGAGGACCTCGTGAAGGTCGCCCCGGCAGTAGTGCGGCAGCAGCCAGCGGTCTTGGATGTCGGTCCCCCAGCGCACCAGGTCGCGCCGGTACGGTTCTTCCCAGAACACCGAGACCAGGCCGCGCAGAAGCAGGTGCTGCGCCAGGCTCATCCGCGCGTGCGGCGGCATCTCGAAGGCCCGCATCTCCACCAGGCCCAGGCGCCCGGAGGAGCCATCGGGCGAGAAGAGCTTGTCGATGCTGAACTCGGCGCGGTGCGTGTTGCCCGTGGCATCCACCAGCAGGTTGCGCAGCAAACGGTCGGTCATCCACGGGGGCAGCTTGCCATAGCGTTCCAACTGCCCGTCCATTTCGGAAAAGGCCAGCTCCAGTTCGCGGAGCGAATCGTTGCGGGCCTCGTCCACCCGGGGGGCCTGCGAGGTGGGCCCGATGAACAGCCCGCTGAATATCCGCGACAGGCTCGG
>CAWUNZ010000178.1:0-6932 GCA_963923445.1 uncultured bacterium | reverse complement strand
TTGCGGCAATTCGGTCCGTTTCTTTATGGCGGATATGGCCTATTCCGCGCATGGTTGTGGGGCCCTCGGCAAATAGTGCCACCACGCCAAGGGTCATGACGGTATCACTAATCGCATTCATATCCACATCGATACCTTTTCGGGCGCGCCCAGAGACGGTGATGCCGCTGGAATCAAAAGTGACTTCGCATCCCATTCGGGCAAGGACATCTACGAAACATACATCGCCCTGCAAACTGGAACGACCCAATCCCGGGACCAAAATTTTGCCTCCCGTGATGGCGGCGGCTCCCCAAAAATAGCTGGCTGCGGACGCATCGGGTTCAATGAAGTAGGAGTCTAAATAGGCTTGGGGTGAGTGTCGGACCGAATAACGCCCTGGACCTGGATTGTCCAAATTAGCACCCCAATGGCGGGCAATGGCCAGAGTCATTTCGACATAAGGTTCAGATACCATTTTTCCCTGAACATCTATTTCCACATCCTTACCACTCCATGGCGCAGCCAACAACAGGCCTGAAAGGAACTGGCTTGAGATTTCCCCACCTACCGAGATTGAGGCAGCAGTCCAACCATCAGATTGAAGGGTTACTGGTGGACATCCCGGCTTCATGGCACAGGTGGTTTGAACGCCGACAGAGGCCAACGCATGAATAAGATCCCCGAGCGGACGCTCTCGCATTCGCTCAACGCCATCTAGTGTGTAGACTCCCGAACCCAAGGAACAAAGCGCCGTCAGAAATCGCATGGATGTCCCTGAATTGGCGACTTGAAGACTTGCGTTGGAAGCTGGTATCAATCTGTTTCTTGGCGCTGATGCCGACCGGCGAACCAGAATTTTGTTTGATTCCCAAAAAGCATCCACCTCCCATCCAAGTCGCCGAAGGCTTTCCACCATGACCTCGGTGTCTTCACTCGCCAAGGCACCTGTCAACTGGCATGGTCCCATTCGGGAAGCTAATGCTGCGAGAATCAAGGCCCTGTTCGTAATGCTTTTGCTGCCGGGAACAGGACAAATACCCGTCAAAGGTCCCGATGCTGTGGTTGCTGCGAGGATTTCCATAGTTTTTGCCAGGTTAAGAAACAAACTTAAATGGTTCTGGGTAAACGACACTCATCAGGCAAAGGCCTTTGGCTGGTGCTGTCGGGCCCGCCAATTTTCTGGACCCCGCGGTCAAGGCGTCGCCCAAGGCGGTTGGCGGTCGGAACCCTCGGCCGATATCAATTAGTGTTCCAGCAATTGCGCGCACCATGTTGTAAAGGAAGCCATTGGCTTCAATTTCAAACCATATTTTGGAACCCAGGTTCCCCAGCTCGACACGGTAAATGGTTCTAACACTGCTTTGGCGATTCGGCCAACGAGTTTCAAAAGCCCTGAAATCGTGGGTACCCAGCAATGGTTCCAATGCTTTGCGCATAAGGTTCACATTCAACTCATGGGCAACCTGGTGATGAAATCGGCGAGTAAACACATCAACTGCGCCGCCATGGACAATCGAATAGCGATAAGTTTTCTTCTCCGTGTGCCGCAAAGCATCGAAATCCGCTGGCATGTCATCAACACGATGCAAGTCGACATCAGAGGGTAAATGTGCCCTTAGTGCCATCAATAACCTTTTGGCAGGTAATTCAATAACAGTTCGAACGCTGGCGACTTGCCCTTTGGCGTGAACCCCGCCATCGGTTCTGCCACTTCCACGACTACATGCACCAGAGTCCCCAAGTCGCTCAAAAGCCTCTGAAAGTACACCTTGAACTGTCCGGCGGCCTGGCTGCCATTGCCAGCCGGCAAAATCAGTACCGTCATACCCTAGGACCAGTCGGAGCGTTCGCATGGCCCTTACTGCTATCTGCGCTTCATATTCCCTGATTTGATCAACAAATCAGCGATCTGCACAGCATTTGTCGCGGCACCCTTGCGAAGATTATCTGCCACGACCCACATGTTCAGCCCGAAAGGTACTGTGGAGTCTTTCCGCAAACGGCCAACAAAAACTTCGTCCAATCCTTCACATTGCGCTGGGGTTGGAGCGAACTGGGTGCCGGGTTTGTCGGCCAAAATCACACCTGGCGCTATGGAAAGTGCCTTTCGAGCCTGTTCAACACTAAGAGGTTGATGAAACTCGATATTGATTGATTCCGAATGTCCTGTCCGAACAGGGACTCTGACAGTTGTGGCACTCACCTGAATCGAGTCGTCATTCATGATTTTGCGTGTTTCGCGGATCATTTTCCATTCTTCTTCGCTGTAATCGTCTTCGCCAGGTTTCCAATCATGTGCCAAAACATTTCCTGCCAACCGATCCACATGGGCCGTGGCCTGTGGTAACGGCTGACCTGATCCCAAGGCGCGGACTTGCGCATCCAGATCAGCCAGGCCCGTGGCGCCCTTCCCGGAACTGGCCTGATAGGTGCTGACCACGATCCGCTTGATTCGTGAGATGTCATGAAGTGGTTTGAGCGCGACAACCATTTGGATGGTTGAGCAATTGGGATTGGCAACGATTCCCTTGGGAATGCGATCCATGGCGTTGGCGTTCACTTCGGGAACCACCAAAGGAACATCCGAATCCATTCGCCACGCACTGGAATTATCCACCACCGTGGCCCCGGCTGAAGCAGCCACTGGACTCCATTGACGGCTTACAGAAGCAGGCGTGCTGGATAGCACGATATCTACGCCATGAAAAGCTTCCTGACTCAGGGCGCGCACGGTATGAGCTTGACCTTTGAAAACGATTTGTTTGCCTACGCTTCGCTCCGAAGCAAGAAATCGAATTTCTCGAAACGGCAATTGACGCTCAACCACCACCCGGCACATCAATTCGCCAACTGCTCCAGTGGCCCCGACGATCGCAACAACCGGATCCATGCTAAACTCGAGATTGAAAACAAATAACCGACCGATTCACGCCCGTCGTGAACAGCCTTGAAATTCCAACATACCACGCGCTGGTGGCCTATTTGGGTTGAAAGTTGCTTCCATCAGACCAAGATTGGATCCGTCGTGCTATCTCATTGGCTTCCCGAGGGTTGGGTTCGGTGGAACCCAACCCTTTGGTTGGTGCCGTGATTGTCCACGATGGGAAATTGATCGGTGAGGGTTGGCACGAGCGTTTTGGTGGCCCCCATGCGGAAATTCAGGCACTGCGATCTACAACCCAAGATCCAGAAGGATCGACGCTCTTTGTCACTCTTGAGCCGTGTTGCCACCATGGAAAAACCCCGCCATGCACGGAGGCGGTTATTAGGGCAGGAATTCGGCGAGTGATTTACGGTTTGGAGGACTCTTTTCCCTTAGTTTCCGGTAATGGATTAGTCCAACTTCGCGCTGCCGGAATCGAGGTGAAAGGACCAGTTCTGGAGGAGGAAGCCAAGGCTCTGGTGGCACCTTTCAGAATGCTAAATAATCAGAAACGGCCTTGGGTGATAGTGAAGACCGCTGTTTCTCTCGATGGCAAGATCGCGACATCTACACGCAAATCCAAGTGGATTACGGGAGAAATTTCGCGGAAATTCGCTCACTTTTGGCGTGGTCGGGTTGATGCGATCGCGATCGGAATCGGAACTGTCTTGGCTGACGATCCATTGCTTACGGCGCGTCCAAACGGGCCCCGACATGCTGTTCGGGTGGTTTTTGACAGGTCCGGAAAATTGCCATCCAAATCAGCCTTGGTGATGACCGCGAAAGAGACGCCTGTTGTTGTTGTGACTTCCACGGCAAGCTCGCCTTCCTGGCGGGAGCAAATGCAGCGGAGCGGAATCGAACTTTGGATGTTTGACCACAAACCGATTTTGAGTTTTTTGCGTGAAGCGGGGATGCGGCAGTGGACGCGAGTTCTTGTCGAGGGGGGAGGCGGATTGGCCGGGAGTTTTCTGGACGAAAATGTGGTTGATGAACTTCACCACTATCAAGCGCCCATGCTGATCGGGGGTTGTGGCGCTCCGTCAGGTTTCATGGGCGAAGGTTGTAAGGTGCTGGAAAAATCTTGGAGAGGACGGTTGATGGAGCAAATCCAATTAGGTTGCGACTCGTTTAGCAGGTATGTGCGCATTTCTGAATGAAGCTTGGGATGCTTAAAAGCCAGTCTTGGCCAACGCCAGATTTGAATGCTAAGATTTCAATAGTAATTTGTTTTGTTTCCCAAGTTTGAATGTTAGGGTCTTTTTCTGGCCCGTAGAGGTAAAGCCCATGCCACATGTCGTTACTGAACCCTGTCGTGATTGCAAGTACACAGATTGCGTGACCGAATGTCCCGTCGAGTGCTTTTATCAAGATGGCGACATGCTGGTTATTGACCCCAACGATTGCATTGACTGTGGCGCTTGCGTACCCGCCTGTCCTGTTGAAGCAATTTATTCAGAAAGCAGCGTCCCGTCTCAATGGCAGGAGTATATCAATATCAATCTTGAGCGCGCTGGGGTTCTCAAAGGCCAAGGTAAACAATTGAGCAAAAAGCAACCCCCTATGAAAGGTCCGCGGTGCAAGGGATCCTGAGCAAACTGTCTGTTTAAATCTCCTTATTTTTGAAAAGGCCCCATCCTTTGGGTGGGGCCGTACCTTTACAAAGGCAGTCCTGTGGACGGCAAAGTCGGAGTGCTGCTTCTACAACTGGGAACGCCCGATGCTCCAACTCCGGGAGCTTTGCGAAAATACTTGGGACAATTCCTTTCCGATCCACGCGTCGTGGATTGGCCGAAAATACTTTGGCGGCCGGTACTCAACGGTATCATTCTCACGTTTCGGCCAGCCAAGTCCGCTGCAAAATACAAATTGATATGGGACGAGAAGTCAGGATCCCCCCTGATGCGCTATTCAATCCGTCAGGTCGAATTGCTTCAGGAACGGTTTCCACATGCCATTGTTGCCCTGGGAATGACTTACGGAAATCCATCGATTTGCAATGCTGTTGATTCCCTTAGAAAGAAGGGAGTTGACCGGATTATTGCATTTCCAATGTTTCCCCAGTACTCCGCAACAACAACAGCAGCAGCGACCGATGCTCTTTACAAATGTTTGGTCAGACAATCGGTTAAACGGGTTCCTGACATAAGAATTGTGCCACCGCATCCGGAACACCCGGGTTACATCGAGGCTTTGGTTAAGACAATCGAGGAGGATTTGGCCCGTTTGACATGGGATCCCGAACGGTTTGTCATCAGTTTTCATGGAATACCCATAAGGTACTGCCAGCAGGGCGATATTTATGCGACTCATGTCAAACAAACGACCCGTAAGCTTGTCGAGAGACTTGGTTGGAAAAAAGGTACATGGCGGCAAGTTTTTCAATCACGATTTGGTCCTGAAAAATGGTTGAAACCCTATATGGAGGATTACCTCCAAGAAATCGCCGCTGAAGGTGTTAAACGTGTTTTTGTGGTAGCACCAGGCTTCACTGCTGATTGCTTGGAAACAATTGACGAAATCGGAAGAGAGTTCCTTGAAGTTTTCCATGAAGCAGGTGGTGAAGAACTAAGGCTTTGTCCTTGCTTGAATGATCATCCCTACTGGATAGACGCCATGGAACAGATTGTGTGCCAGGAGGGAAAACCCTGGATTTGAATGGAATTTATCTTTGGTTGGGATATCCGCACCATCCACCAGTCTGCTGACAAATTTGGAGTAAAACATCATTTTCAGCTTCCAATTTCGCAATTCTCAAGGCACATAACTTGGGTGTGGATTTGTTGAGCCGCCTGAGAGTTGCCGTTATTGAAATCCAATCGCTTATCGTGATGTCCGCGTCATCACTGACCACCAAGACACGAGTTGAACCACGGAAAACGGCTGTCCTAATGGCGTTTGCCAAATTGGTGAGACCGCCAGGCCGAGTCTCATGTATTCGCCGAAGGGCATGACCCAACCTTACTTCGTTCCAAGGCCCCCAATCATCAGACCGTGCTATTTCCTCGCAATCTTTGTCAAACAACCAAATTCTCACCTTGCGGTCTGGTTGGATCACTGAAAGAAAATCATCGGACTCCTGAAGGATTTGATTCCAAGCTCCCCCAGTTCCCATGCTAAGGGAACGGTCGATGAGAATTCCTAGCATTTCATCAATTGGACCAATGTTTAGGTTTGAAAAGACTCTTCCTTGATTGGGGTGAGGTAATTTGAACTGGGATGCCCGGGTGCTTTGGCTATCTGTTGTTCTAAGTTTGGTTATCAAGGATCGGGCTGGGTCGCTTGTTTTTTGGCTGTTATTAACGATGGCAATTGGTATTAGATGGGCCGTGAACGGGGCTAATTCAACAATACCAGGTTGATCGTCTTTTTTTTTGACATCCTTGTTGTCGTTATCCCAAAAGATGAACGGTTTGTTGAGCGAATCCCTCGTAGTATCTAAGCTGTTGGTCGATGGATGAAGAAGACTCCAACCAGTTATGAGTGCTAAAATTAAAAATCCATGAACGAGAGCCGAAAGCGTGGCTGCCATGAACCAGCGGCCCGTCCAATTTCGGTCCTTGGGCATAATCTGACAACTCCCACGAACTTCAGGAATTCGTGGGATTACCCTAAAATCAACAAGTGGCACAAGGGCAAGGCCCTAATGATCCAACTTGACTTGGATTCCTTTCAGCTTCATTAAGCGTGCCAGTTCTGAGATGGGTTCAGGATGGTCATCCACGCGCAGGTCAAGTTCCCGATCCCCCAATCCATTTGGGCCCCGGTTGGCCCTAACCACAAGAATTGCCGCCGATTGCTTTCCCCGCTTATCCCCACCGGCCTTTTCACCTGCTGCCAGAGCAGTTATTAAGCGCACGCTTAATTCTCCTCGCTGTTTCTCAAAAGAATTGAACATGGCGTCGATCACTTCAGGTCCGGTAAGCAAATTACCTTGGATGCAAAGATTATCTGATTTTTTCGACCCAGCCCAAGGCATGCAGTTTTTGCCGGTGAATGCAAAACTATTGCCTTTTGAGTCAACGAT
>CAWUNZ010000177.1:0-6988 GCA_963923445.1 uncultured bacterium | reverse complement strand
CTGCGGCGCCGATGCGCCGTCGTACCGGCTGGAAGTCCAGCCGATGCTGGTACGCGCCGGGTGCTCCTCCGGCCCATGCCATGGCAACCTGAACGGCAAGGGTGGCTTCAAACTCTCGTTGCGGGGCGAGGACCCGGCGTTCGACCTCAAGGCGATACTGCGTGGCGCCACCGGACGCCGCGTTGCCACTCTGAATGCTTCCGAAAGCCTGCTGCTAAAAAAAGCCTCCGGCGCCGTGCCCCACGAAGGTGGAGTGAGGCTGACGCCCGACTCGCTAGGCCATAATCTTCTGGCCCGATGGATCGCGGCAGGTTGCCCCGACGACACCGCCAAGGCACCCGCCGTGGTTCGGTTGGAGGTTTCCCCGCGCGAACAGTTCGTGAAGCCGGGCGTGGACAAGGTTCGGCTGGAAGTGACGGCGGTGATGGCGGATGGATCCCGGCGGGACGCGGGCGCGTTGGCGACCTTCGAACCGGGCACCTTGGCTTTTTCCGCCCATGCGGCGCCGGTGATTGAGGCCAGCCGGCGTGGTGCCGGGGCGGTGCTTGTCTCGTACGCCGGGGCCCAGGCGGTGGCGCGGTTGCATTTTCTGGAACATGATCCGTTGCCGATAACCGAGGTGGCCCACCCCGTGGACAGGCTGGTGCAGGGCAGGCTGTCCCGCGCGGGCGAGGCCGCCGCGCCGCTGGCGGCCGACCATGTCTTTTTAAGGCGAGTCTGGTTTGACCTTGCCGGAACGCCGCCGCCAGCGGAGGTGGCGCGCGCCTTTCTGGACGACAAGTCTCCCGACAAGCGGACCCGGCAGATCGACGACCTTCTGGAAAGCCCGGCTTTCGCGGATGTGATGGCCCTGAAATGGGCGGATATTTTGCGCGTGGAGGAAAAGACGCTCGACGCGCGGGGCGTGGCGGCGATGCATGGCTGGTTGCGCCGCGCTTTCCTCGACCGCTTGCCGCTCGACGCCATGGCGCGCGAACTGATCGCCGGGCGGGGCAGCACCTACGCGCATCCACCGGCGAACTTCTACCGCGCCCTCCGCGACGAGCAGGTGAGGGCCGAGGCTGTGGGCCAGGTGTTTCTCGGTCTCAGGCTCCAGTGCGCCCGTTGCCACAACCACCCGTTCGACCGCTGGAAGCAGGATGATTACCACGCCTTCGCGTCGCTTTTCTCGCGTGTCCGCTACCAGATCGTGAGCAACGACAAGCGCGACATGCTGGACAAGCACGAGTTCAACGGCGAACAGGTTGTGTACATGGCGCGGACGGGGGAGTACAAGCATCCCAATGGCAGCGGACAGGTGGCGGCGCGCATTTTGGAAGCCAAGGAAGCCATGCCGGCATCCGATGATCCGCTGGTGGCACTGGCGGATTGGGTAGGCTCGGCCAAGAACCCGTACTTCGCCAAGGCCCAGGCCAACCGGATCTGGCGGCACCTGATGGGCCGGGGCTTGGTTGACCCTGAGGATGACTTCCGCCTGGCCAACCCTCCCAGCAATCCGGAGTTGCTCGACCTCCTGGCGGCTGAACTGGTTCGGGGCGGGTTCGAGACACGGACCTTGGTGCGGTTGATCACGACATCGCAAGCTTATCAGCGGTCGTGGCTGAGCGAGGACGATGACGAGGACGACGGCTTGGCCTCATCCAGCCGGCCGCGTCCCCTTCCCGCGGAGCAGGTGCTTGATGCCTTGGCCCAGGTGACCGGAAGCCCCCTGGCATTGAAGGGTTGGCCCAGGGGAACCCGGGCGCAGCAATTGCCCGGGGTGCTGGCCACCCGCGAGGGTGGTCGCCGACCAACGAGCGAAGTGGACCGGTTCCTGCGCGTTTTCGGCAAGCCCGAGCGTTTGCTGAGTTGCGACTGCGAGAGGTCCAGCGAACCGACCTTGGCCCAGACTTTCCAGATGCTGACGGGCGACTTGCTGCAGGAGCTTCTCTCCCGGTCCGATAACCGATTGGCGGGACTGGTCTCGCTGCCCGCGGAAAAGGCGGTTGAGGAACTCTTCCTGGCGGCGTTGTCGCGCAGGCCCACCGAGGCCGAGGCCAAGGGAGCCTCAAGGATTCTCTCCTCCGCCCGGTCGCGTCGCGAAGGGCTGGAAGACATGCTCTGGGGACTGGTGAATTCGCGCGAGTTTTTGCTGCGATGGTGAATCGGGAGACGGCGACCATGCGGATGCGTTGGCCCTTGCCAGATGAACTGACCCGGCGTGTCGCGCTGCGCGTGGGCTTTGGCGGCTTGGGCGCGGCGTTGCTGCCTGGGATGGTTCCCGCTTCGGCCAAGCGTCCCGCCAAGGTGAAGACCGTGATCTTCCTCCACCAATGGGGGGGGCCAAGCCACCACGACACCGTGGACATGAAGCCCGAGGCGCCCTCGGCGGTTCGCGGGGAGTTCAAGCCGATCGCCTCCAGCCTGCCTGGTGTTCCCGTCTGCGAACGGCTGCCGGCCTTGGCCAAGGTGATCGACCGGTTTTGCCAGATCCGGTCGTTGAACCACACGATGAAGAACCACAATTCCGCTGGCTATTACAGCCTGACGGGCATGGCGCCTCCGTCGGATGACCAGCGGTTGCGCGATTCGAGGGAACTGTTTCCCGCTTATGGCTCCATCGCGGACCGCTTCGCGCCACCTCCTGCCGGCGTGCCGGGGTTCGTCGCTTTCCCGCATCAGATAGCCGATGGTTCGATCACTCCCGGGCAGCATGGCAGCTTTCTGGGCAAGGTGCACGACCCGTTGTTTGTCGGCCTGGATCCCGCCCAGCCAGGGTTCAAATTGCCGGAACTGAGCCTGCCCGAGGGGGTGGATCCGGCGCGTTTGGCCCGACGCGAGGAGGCGCGCGCGCTGGTGGAGGCGCAATTGGGCCCGCTCGAGAAGGCGCCTTTGGCCCTGGGGATGGCTGAGCAGCATGGCAAGGCCTTGGCGCTTCTGGGTTCGGCCAAGGTGCGCGACGCATTCGACCTTTCGAAGGAACCGGACGCGGTTCGCGAGCGTTATGGCCGCACCACCTATGGCCAAAGCTGCCTTCTGGCGCGCAGGCTGGCAGAGGCCGGATGCCGGTGGATCCAGGTGTATTTCAACCGCAGCATCGGCGGCACCCGGGGCGGTTGGGACACTCATGGTTTTCGCGGCGAGGCGATGTATCCGATCCTGAAGGACTACCTTTTGCCGATCACCGACCAGACTCTGCCAACCCTGATTCTCGACCTCGAAGAACGTGGATTGCTGGAAACCACTTTGGTGGTGTGGGTGGGTGAGTTCGGCAGGTCGCCCCGCATCAACAACATCGCCGGGCGCGACCATTGGCCGCAGTGCTACCCGGCCCTATTAGCTGGGGCGGGGGTCAAGCGCGGACATGTGCATGGGCGGAGCGACAAGTTGGGAGCCTACCCGGCGTCCGACCCGTGTCGGCCCGAGGACCTTTCCGCGACCCTGTTTCATCTGCTGGGCATCGACCCGGCCACGGAAATCCGCGACGCCCTCAACCGGCCATTGCCACTCAGCCCGGGACGGGTAATCGAAGGCGTGCTGGCTTGAGAAGCAATCCATAAGCCTTACGAAATCAATTTGGCAATCTGGGAAAAGACTTCCGATTTTACATTAATTTTGATTTGAAACGCTTTTTCCATCGCTTCTGTGGTCCAAATGAAATGACCCGGATTTCCGATGCCTATGTCATGGATACCGCCTCGCGACCGAGGGCGTGTCCAACCCGAGGTTTTCGGCCATGGGAATCGGCTTGGTTCGCTCGGACGACCTCGACCAATTTGTGCGCGAATGCGACGACAAATCGCTTTTGGCCACGCCTGTTGGCCGTAAGCATTTGTCAGGATTCAGGCTTTCGTTCAAGACCCGGGTCGATCAGTCGCTCGATCCGTTTTCCGCCGATTATTTTCAGCAGCAACTCGAGCTTTACCGTGAGATCTCGGGGCGGGAATTGGACCAGGAAACAGGGGAACTGACCCCGATTGATGTCGACGCCCATGCGGCGGGAAGCAATCCGTATAACCAGCCCAACATCGGTTACATCGCCCGTCATGTTCGAGCCATCCAAGGGAGCCTGATGGCGGCGAACCTTCCGCCCAGCGCCGAGATACTGGACATGGGATGCGGCTGGGGTCTTAGTTCCGAGACCATGGCATTCGCGGGTGCGCGCGTGACGGCCGTGGACATCAATCCCCAATTTGTGGACCTGATTCGCAAGCGCGCCACCCGGCTTGGCCTGCCGATTGAAGCCGTGGTCTCGAATTTCGACAGCTACACCGACTCGCGGCGGTATGACCTGGTGTTTTTTTACGAGTGCCTGCACCACAGCCTGCGCCCGTGGGAAACCTTGGCGAGAATGGTCCCACTTCTGAAACCGGAAGGGCGGATCATGTGGGCTGGTGAGCCGGTGAACCGCTCATGGTGGAGGCACTGGGGGCTGAGGCTTGACCCGGAATCGGTTTATGTGATGCGGAAATACGGTTGGTGGGAGGGTGGCTGGTCGGTGGAGTTCGTGACCCGGTGCTTCGAACGGTGCGGAATGTCGCTCCGCGTGATTCCAGGAATCGGGCTTGATGGCGGGCCGGTGGGTTTCGCGGTTCGAAAAGAAGTTGCGAGCAAGGTGTTACCCGACCTGAGCGTGGCGGGAACCTTCCGTTCAAGGCTTCACGCCTCGATGCAGTTATGGCCGTGGTGGCTGGCCGCCGGGGTACAAATGGCGGGAAGCCTGCGCCGGCGACTCGCTGGGTGACAACTCACTCGATTCGTCATATTGCACAGGATGGGCAATATTATTCGCTTTTCTGGCTTCAGGGCATCAGCCGGATAGAAACTTAACCACCGTGTAATGCTGCTCTTTTGATGAAAATGCCGATGATTTGCCTTGTGATCATCCACCCGGGCAGGATGTCGGGGGCAGGGGCATGGAACGCGGTCAATTGATATGGCTTTTGCTGGGCACGGGGACCATGGCCCTTCTGACCAGCGGGGGAAGGGCGGCGGATGATGGCCAACCGATGTCCAGCGCCCCGGACCATACCTTTTCCCGCGCGGGCAACTCCAACATGGTCTCCAAGCTTGCCGGTCCAAGCCTGACCCGTGGGAACATTCTCATTCCGGTAGGGGGAGGCGCCCCGGCGTTTTTGCACTCGCGTTCCAGCGCCCCGGCGTCCGCGTTCGAGGGTACGCAGGGAATGGACTGGTCAGGCCGCTGGTTCCACCGGGGCGTGAACTTGCGCTACGCCTTCGCTCCCAAGTACCAAGGCGGGGCAGGATCGTATGCCACGAACGAAAAGCGCCATGTGCCGAATGTCTTCAACCTGTTCAACGCCAAGCCGGAACCCGCCGGGGAATAGCTGTTCACTTGCGGACGCAGTAAAGCGCCTTGTCAGACCTGAGATAAAGGCTGTCGCCCGAGATGGCCGGGGTGGCTGAAAAATCCTCGTCACCACCCAGCTTCATCACCGCGGGCTTGCTGAAGGCTTTTCCCGCGGGATAGACGAACACGCCCGAACGGCGAGTGGTGGCGTAGAGGTGGCCGTCTGCCATCACCAACGAAGCGTACACCGGCTTGGAGCGGGCATCGGCGCCCCTGATGTCGAGGCGTTCCTGATATACCGGCTTTCCGCTGGCGGCATCGAGGCATAGGGCCTGCCCCTTGTCGGTGACACAGTAAAAAAGCCCTTCGCTGATCAGGCCACTGGGCACATAGGAAGCTGTCCCGGTCTGCCAGCGGATGGAGTCGCGGGGCAAGGAACCCCGTCCTCCCAGCGGTGCCGCCACCAGCGTGGTGGCCGGATAGCCACCTTGGACAAGGACGATGTTGTCACCCGCCGTCGGGCTGGGTGACACATTTCCCGGCAGGGGTGCCTCCAGGTGCCAGCGAAGCTTGCCTGTGGCGGGGCGGATCGACCAGATCTCGTTGGGCACCCCCAGGATGAGTTCGTCTTCCCCCGCGGCGTTGCGCGCCAAAAGAGGTGTGGCATAGCAGAGTTCCAGCGAGGCGCCCTCGGCCTTCCAGCGCTCCTTGCCCGTTGCCAAGTCAAACGCGATAAGCGCCCGAGCCTCTTCCGCCGCATTCACCACCACCATGTCGCCGACAATCACGGGACTGGCGGCGCTACCCCAGCGGCGGTTTGCCGACATGGTTCCGGTGGGCGCTCTCCAAAGTTCTTTGCCTGCCGTGTCGACGCAAACAACCCCCGACTTGCCAAGCACGGCCACCACCACCTTGCCGTTGGACGCCGGGGTGGAACTGGCGTAGCCGTGCTCGGTGATAAAACCCCTGTTGGGATCCTCGGGTTTTTCCGCCTTGCCTTGCCAAACCCAGGATTGTTTTCCGGTCTTCTTGTCAAAAGCGACCAGTTCACGAGTCAAGGACTCGGGCGCGCCGCTGTAGCAAAGCACGATGACCAAATTTCCGACAACGATGGGCGATGATGCCCCGGCGCCGGGCAGTTCAGCCCTCCATGCCAGGTTCTTGTCGTTGGCCCATTCCCGGGGCGGTTTCCCCGCCGGGCTGATACCAGTTCCCCCGGGGCCTCGGAATCCGGGCCAATCGTCGCCCGCCGCGGCCGGACTGGTTTCCGGCTTCGATTCCTCGCCGAATTCGGCATAAGCCGGGCGGGGGTTTGTCATGGCCCGGCGGATGGCCCCCTTGGCGAAGGGGAACATGGCGCAGGCGAGGCCAATGGCAGCCAGGCCCAACACGGCGCTCGCGTATTTCTTCCACATTTCGGGATTCCCCTAAAAGCGTAGGCGTTATCCCGTCAGCATAAGGGAAACCGGATATCAGGCCGAGTCGTCGAGACTTTTTTGCCGCCTTCGCTCCAGCCTTTCCCGGCGATGGCACAGCACCTTGGCCGGAGTGTGCCGGCCTTTTCCCATGTTGGATTTCACGCCCCGCAAGTTCCTGTTTCGATATGCGGTGACCACCAGGCCATACCTTCGGGTGGGGCATAGGATGTGAAGCCCTTCCACTTGGCGGAGATCAATCCCCCTGGCCATGTGGAAAACC
>CAWUNZ010000176.1:0-6995 GCA_963923445.1 uncultured bacterium | reverse complement strand
ACCAAGAAGGCCTCGGGGTCCTTGCGGATTTTGGCCTCGAGACTCAATGACATAGAGAAATTCCTTGGTCACCAAATCCACAGTCTGAGAATCGAACCCGATAAGACACCAGCACAACATGAGGAACTGGTTCACAAACAATCAAATTGGGAAAATTAGACCTGTTTAGAATCTTATTTTTATAATTTTTTGTCAGGTCTGATTTCGCGAGAGATTCATGGCTCAAGCCGAGAACATATACCTAGTCATCAGCAGTAAAAGGCGCGCAAGCACTCATTAACGCAAAATTCCACATTATCGATTGACACAAATTTCACGCCTTTGGTCTTCCGACGAGTCAAGAGGCCCAACGCCAGCCCTTGGGCTTGGCGTCCAGTTCGTGTGCCAAGGCCAGAGCGGCTTGGCGGTAGCCATTGGAAATTTGGAAACCCGAGGCTCTTCCATAAGATTTGGATCCAATCGTATACCAATGTGGCTCAGCGCCGACCGGTCCAGGCGAGAGTTCGGGGTCGGAAGGCAAACCGGTTGGCGGAAGATCCAGAACAGGTTCCATCGGCAAGCGGAGTTCCCGTGTCAACTGTTTCGAAGGTTGGTATCCGCACAGCGAAACCACTCGATCCGCCTCAAAGGTGCGCGACTCACCTTTAAAGTTTGCGGACACCAGCAAACCCTGATTGTTCGATCCGGGACGAATCGACTCGATCCAGCATCCGCCGTGGCATTCCACATTTCCAACACCTCGGGCTGCCAGATGATTTGCAGCCGCGGCAATCGCGTCCCGCACAGGGAGAGGGTCTGGCGATTGCCTTTTGACGGGCAAAGACTCATCCCTTCGAAATAGCCATGTGACCCAAGTAGCCTGTTCTTCCTTCGCTAATTCCGCAATTAAAAGAACGGCCGTGGCGGCGGAAATACCAGCACCCACCACGACAATCGACTTACCGGCATACTTGGCCCGATCTGCTCCCAGAATGTCTTCCACGATGTAAGAAATGCGGTCCCGACATGCCATCTCCCCGGGAGCCGATATACCTCCACGGCCCATGGGTCTGGGTTGAGAGTGAACGCCAGTGCAGTCGATCACAGAAGCCACTTCAATCGATGACTCGCCGGAAGAATCCCTTAGGTGGAGGATGAAGTTGCCGTCTCTTTCATCATCCTCGCGAAGGGCATTGGCGCGCCCCGCCCCGATGACATCAACGCCCGATCGAATTTTTCCAGTAAGTTCAGGTGTCTCGGAAAGTGGAAAAAGGTATCCATCCACCCAAGACTTGCCCGTGGCGGGATCTTCCAGTGGGGGCAACCATTCCGTGAGTTTGGCGGTTTTCAGGGCCTCCATCCCCGCCTTGGAAACAAGCTTTCCAAACGGGGCGTGTGTCTGAAGATGTCCCCACATAAGCAGGTGCTGACCAGGATTCCCCCTCTCGAACCAAACAAAATCAACCTTCCGTGAAGCACACAGAAGTGCCGCCTCAAATCCAACAGGTCCAGCACCGATGATCGCAATACGGGGAATCTGGCTCATCCTTGAGCACCCCAAGGGCCCGCCGGCTCAACCTAGGGAGCCAGCGAAAGAATTTCTCCTTTACCCATGCTGACCATGTCACCACAAGATCGAAGAAAAGTTTGAGTCTGCAGGAGTTGCGCCGGCTGAAAACCATGGGTCTGCAAATACCGGCCTAGCAGCCGAAGGTAGATAGGGGAAACCCGACCGCTGTTTCTGAATGTGGGTAAAAGGCACGGTGGGGGACCCAATGCCACAATGGTGGCTCTTCTCATGCCGGCGCCCGGACGCCGCCCCAACCTTCCACCCACCAGAATGGTTCCAGCGGCGGCATTGACAGCGAGGAAATCACCGGCATCACCAGCTATTGCGATAATCCCGCGCCTCAGCGAGGCACCGATTTCATGCCCGGCATTCCCATGAACCAGAATCATGCCTCCCTTCATTCCGTGGAAGG
Source organism: uncultured bacterium (assembly GCA_963923445.1). GTDB lineage: Bacteria > Planctomycetota > Planctomycetia > Gemmatales > Gemmataceae > REEB421. The sequence continues at coordinate 5,034 of CAWUNZ010000176.1, read as the reverse complement.
AACCCCGATAGCCGGCGCCAACGAGATTCCCGGCATGGCCACGCACTTGAATCAACCCTCCCCGCATTTCGGCCCCGATCCAATCACCCGCGTCGCCCTCAACAGTGATTTCGCCACCAGCCATCCGCGCACCAGTGTGCATCCCCGCATCACCAGTCACCAGCAAAGACCCCGAGAGCATGCCATATCCGAGAGATTTGACCCGCGAGCAGTCGCCCTCGACCCTTACGCAACCATCACGACCATCGCCGGAGACATCGAAATGATCGGCCAAGGCTGTTTGCCGATTACCGTGCCAAACGCGTAGCCGCTCGATGTCGGCCAAGGCCATCGGCATGAGCCGATCGGGGCAGACGCATTCCGCCTCAATGGGCACCGAGTCCCGATGGCGAATCACAAGGGTCAACACCGACCACAACTCCTCAGGAAGGATTCAAACCGGCTATTTCGCGCAAACGAAGATGAAAAGGCCCCAATTTACCGCCATAGTTGCCTGCCGTGATTTTCACCACGGCCGGGTGATCAACCACCGCTGCAATTCCCCTGCGGGTTGATTCCTCCAATGCCGGGAGATCCAGCCCGTCGGCCACGATCTCGTAAGCCACAACGGCCTCATCAGGCAAAGCCGTTGCCACCTGCGCTCGCAAGGATGGGCAAAAGGCATGATTTGTACTCGCTTTCAGTGCCTTGTAACGGCTTCCAACCTTGCTGCCCGCGCGGACAATTCCATGCGGAAAAGGCAGGATCACTCCCGGCACATCACGCATCGCCGCAGCGCAGGCCTCGGCCGCCTCCAACCCCTCACTGGAATCCCTGCACAGCAGGATCAGGTTGCCACCGGCCACCCCTTTGGTGGTTCCGAATGATTCCTCAACAAGGAATTCACCATCCATCACCGGCACACGCCAAAAGCGTCGCTCACCGATGATCTTGCTCGATTGCCAGCCGTCCCCGAAGAAGCGGAGTTGCCCGCCCACCTTGAGGGCTTTCGCAGGATCGACGGGAAGTCCGTTGTAACAGGCGGTGGTTGGACAAGTCAGAATCGCTTGTCCAATGCGGTTGACCAACGCTTTTTCCACGGCGGGCCGGGAAAAACCGAAAAAAAGCAGCCCTATTCCGGGCCTCCCATCAGGCGTTTCTCCAGGAGGCATCTCGCCATCGATACCCGCTTCGACATCACAACCGATGATGCTGGAGGCAAAGCCCGTGGCAGCCTGAGCGGCAGACAAGGCAAGGCGCGGATGATCTGCGGTAACGATCAACCGCGCCGCCGTGAGGGGAAAAGCTTCGGCAAAAGTGTCATCGACAACCGCTTGATGGCTCATCCGGGTCATCGACTACGCCTTGGGAAGCCAGAAAATCCGTCAAACCAAGGGGGTGCGACCTGGCATCGCCACGGGCGGCGTGGGCAGCGGGTTGACATTGAGATCCAAAACCTTGGGAGCGAGGGCTTCCGTTGATTCCGTTGCCTGATTCCATGTGATGCGCTTGCCGGTGTAGGTCGCCATGCGTCCAAGGATGGCGACAAGGGTGCTTCGCGTCATCCACTCCCCGTCATTGATTGGTTCGCCTTTGCGGATGCTGGCGAACAACTCGTTATGCTCGCTCTGGTACATGTCGATTTCCTTGCCATCGCGCTTGTAAGTCCAATTGGTTGCACCGGTGATTTGGTGTCGCATCACATTGCAGCGACCCTTGCTGCCCTGGATGTAATCATTCACATCGTTGTAACAACCATCCTGCTGCCTGCAGAAACTGAAGATCTTCGCGCCATCCTTGAATTCGTAAACCACGGCATGGTGGTCATAGATATGGCCAAAATCGGCGCCGGTGCGGACCTGTCGCCCACCCAATCCGTACGCGGCGACGGGTGACTCGTCCTTCATCGCCCAAATGCATTTATCAAGGCTGTGAATGTGCTGCTCGACATTGTGGTCCCCGGAAAGCCAAGCGTAGTAATACCAATTGCGGAGCTGGTATTCCATGTCGGTCCATTCCGGCTGGCGCTTGCGCATCCATAGCCCACCGACAATGTAGTTCGTATGAAGCGTGTGTATGTCACCCAAGGCGCCATCGTGGATCTGCTTCATGGTTTCCCGCTTCGGGCGATCGTACCTCCAGCACAGTCCGGAGACCACGGCCAGTTTCTTTTCCTTGGCTTTCTTGCAGGCCTCAAGCACCGTTTTGCAACCGGGAGCGTCGACCGCAACGGGCTTTTCAGCGAAGACATGCTTTCCCGCTTCAATGGCGGCAGCGATGTGGGCAGGACGGAACCCGGGGGGGGATGCCAGGAGAACCACATCCACCCCTGCCGCGAGCACTTTCTTGTAGGCGTCAAATCCCGTGAAGATGTTGTCGGGTGACACATTCACACGGCCGGCGATTTCGGCGTCGCGCTTCAGTTGGGCAACGCTGCCTTCGGCACGGTCCTTGAACATGTCACCCATCGCAACCAGTTCGGTCTCCTTGTCAGCGCGAAGGGCTTGGCTGGCGGCACCGGTTCCACGACCGCCACAGCCCACAAGGCCCACCTTCAACTTGCCACTGGCACCGGCGTGAACACCACCAGGCATGACGGCGAGCGCGGTGAGGCCCGCTGTGGTCTTCAAAAAGCTCCTGCGCTGCTGTTCGCCTGAATTCATTGGAATGACTCCACAGATGATGAGTTTGTGCGATTGATAGGATATTCACGATGCCCTTGTCGCCTTCCCGCGTCAAGCAGATGGCTCGCCCTTTTTCCATCCAGACCGAAAAAAAGTCGCCAACCCTTGAAAACCACGCCCCATTTGCCGGGCCGGTTCCAGCCAATCGACTTTTTCGTCCTCTAGGGCCATTTCCTTGGCCAATTGAATTCCCCTCGCCCGCTCAAGGGACATTTCCAACCAAGGAACCACATCCTCCCTCAGTCCCCACCACAAACCTTCACGACAGCCAGTCACCCTCCAATCTGTCACTCTTTCGCCGAAACAATTGCGAGCAGCCTCGACGCAGGCCCGCATGGATATCTCTTTCCGGCTGGTTCCATGGCTCAAGTCATAAGGCGGATTCCATTCCAAGGGTGGAGAAACCAAATCCACCGCGGCAAGCAGTCCCAACAATGGGGATGCAACCACCTCTCCCTGTCCGGCTTCATTCCAACGATCCAGAAAACGAATCTCCGGATCCCGCGCCGCACCAACGGCCCTGACCAGTAACACAACAGCATCAGCTTGCCGGACAGTTTCCACCACTTGGGAAATTCCTCTGGATCCCGACTCGACAGACCAAAGTGATGAGGTTTCAATGATTTCCCAGCCATTCATTTCAGGTAAATCACGCAAACCATTGGCAACAGTTGTGCATCCGGCGCCGGCCGATCCGATGATCAGCAGGATTGGTTTGGGCTCCTCGAGATCATTCGGAACTTCATCATTTGCCGGATTTCGCCATCGGCCCGAATGGAGTTCGATCAAGAAATTCCCAGTTCGGCGGGCCACGGCCCGAATCATGACTTGCCTGAGATAATCGTCCGCCTTTTTGGCAACTTTGCTGGCCAACCAAGACAGTGCCATTCCCGTAATACCACCGCGGGAAGGAACTGCCGACATCAACGAATTTCCCCCCGAAGTGACCCGCCCCAACCATCCCATCCACCCGCCTGCCTTGAGCCAATCGCCCAATCGGATATGCCGACTGCCTGGAACGGCTTGGCGCACAAGGTGCTCAAGGTCACGGCAAGCGGACTCAATCCCGCGAAGCAATTCACCGATACTCCGGCCGCGCCAACCAGAACCTGACCTGGTAACAGCCAACCCAACATCCCGGTCGAGCTTTTCGGCCATTTGGAGCCAATAAGACATGTCATGAAGGCGGAAATCGTGCTCAAGCCCTGATTCTGAAATCATTTTTTCAATAGCACGCCGCCCGCCATCAATATCTCCAGTCGAAACCGTTTCCGGTGGAAAAAGCCAAATGCGACCTCCAATAACCAAGAGCACGGATCCTAACATTATCACCAAAACACAGGTGATGGCCGAAACCCAGTGGAACGAAAACAAGTAGAACAGGCCGGCCGCACCCATCACGATCAAAGGCAAGGCCTGGGTACAAGCCAACACGGCAGGTCGCAGAAGTCTAAAACCTATTTTCCCTGAATCGACTGACTCCAGCATGCCTACATACCGGGAGCCCGATCCCTTCAGTCGACCAGCATTAAAATCGACCAAGACAACAGCAAGGTCGCGCAACAACAACTCCCATAAGATTCGTGACGAATCCCGTTTGATTCCCCGCGCCGCGGGGGACCTCAACACCAGGCCGGCCAAGTATCTGGCCAGACTGTCAAGCGGGGAAAAAATCAATCCGGGAATCCATGCCACAAGCCCGTACTTGTCGAGAAGAACACCCGACCTCCAGACCAACTCCCATCTGTCGATCCGTGGTAAAAGCAAATGCCCGAGCAAGCATTCAACACGCCTTCGAAGCAATACCTGACCGGCATGAAGGGCGGACATTAATTCAGACAAGGTTTTTTCACGCCATTGAACGGTATCGGCGACACCGCCAGCGCCCTGCAGATGTTCGAAAATCTCGCGAACAATGGCGAACCACGCCGCCGGAGTCTCCGCCGCAGCCAAATCCGCTGATCGGTCGGTGATTGCTTGCCGAGCCCGGTCCCACAATAGATTGTCTTTATTAGAAAAATGGGGAAGAGGGGTCCAATTAGCCGCTGGCAGGACTGTCCCAGGGCGGGTCCATGTCCAAGCCAGCCACCATCCTCCGCAAAGCACGCTGAGATTGAACCAGCCAAGCCAGCCGCCCAGTCCGGCATCGTTGAGCCACAACAAACCAGCCGACAACAAAGATGCCAAACCAAGGGAAAACAAGACCGCACCGGCGGCCACCATTAATGAGGGCAGCCGGCTTATCATCCTTCCCTCTGGCATCACCGTTCTCCGTTCCAAGATCTCAACGCCTCGGCGAATCGGCGACGGTACTCGGCACTGATTTCATCCATGTTTGGCTTCGATCCTCTTTTACTGGCGCGCGAATACC
>CAWUNZ010000175.1:0-7154 GCA_963923445.1 uncultured bacterium | reverse complement strand
CTATTTGCCACGCTTCGCATCCGCCTGGAAGCGGGCCCACTGCGATTCCCACAGGGCGGCCAGGCGTTCCGCGTCAGCCGGCCGGGACTTGGCCAGGTCGGTGGTCTCGGCGCGGTCCGCGGCCAGATCGTACAGTTCCCACGGTTGGCCTTTGGCCCGCACCAGCTTCAGGTTTCCGTCGCTCACAGCGGCATTGCCCTCGTGCAGCCACCACAGGGCCGTCGCCCGCGCCTCGGGCTTTTCGCCCCTGAGCGCCGGCAGCAGGTTGACACCCGGCCGGGGCGGTTGTCCCGCCATTGCCGGCGGTGTCACGCCCGCGGCGGCCAGAACCGTGGGCACCAGGTCCACCACATGGGCGGGCGTGCCGTTCCAGCCTCCCTTGCCGGAAATTCCCTTGGGCCAGCGCACGATGCAGGCGGTGGCGATTCCACCTTCGTGCACCCATGTCTTGTGCTTGCGGAACGGGGTGTTGGCCACGGTGGACCAACCGGGCCCCAGGCACAGGTACGAACCCGCCGAACCCGGAGGCGCCGTCCTGTCGTGTCCGTCGCCGCGCACCATGATCTCGGCGCTGGCGCCATTGTCCGACAGAAAAACGATGAGGGTATCCTCAAGCTTGCCCATTGTTGTGATCGCATCGACCAGCCTGCCGACCTGGGTGTCCATCACCTCGACCATGGCGGCGTGAACCGCCATTTTGTCGGCCTGGAAGGCGCGCTGGGCATCGGTGAGCGAGTCCCATTCCAGGGGCCTGTTGACCTCGCCCGGGCCGAGCGCCTCGATCGCCTTGGGAAAAGGGTAAGGCGGTCCCTGCTCCCGCTCCACGGGTGACAATTTGCCTGTAAAAACGCCGAATGTGCCCTGCTTATCCCATCGGGATTGGCGGACCTTTTCCCAGCCCTGGCGGTAGCGTTGCCGATGCTTCTCCACCACCGCCGCGGGCGCCATCAGCGGGAAATGAGGGGCGGTGTAGGCGACATAGGAGAAGAACGGCTTGCCGGCATGGTTGGCGGCGTGGTCGGCCAGGCACTTGAGGGCGTGGTCGGTGATGGTCTCGGTGACATACACCGGCTTGGCCGGATCCACCGGCGGGAGCTTGGCGTCATCCTCGAAATGGTTGCGCGGATAGAAGAAGCGGTCGTGGTCTTCCATGCTGTAGGACCTGTCGAAGCCGCCGGCCAGCCTCGGGCCGTCGACATGCCACTTGCCGGAGTGGTAGCTTCGGTAACCCGCCGGCTTCAGCATGGCCGGCAACAGCGGCGCCCATGCCGGGCGCTTGCCCTGTCCGCCGGATGGATTCACGCCGGGCACGGCATCCCTGCGGATCTGCTGGGCGTAGTAGCCCGCCAGAAGCGCCGAGCGCGAAGGCCAGCAGCGCGCGGTGTTGTACATGCGGCTCATGCGGGTTCCCGAGGCGGCAAGCGCGTCGAGGCGCGGCGTGGGTATCTCACCCCCGGTGCAGCCGAGGTCGGAGAACCCGAGGTCATCCGCCATGATGACCACGATGTTCGGTCGCGGGGTGGCATCGGCGGAGGGAGCGAGCATCAGCAGCATGGCGGCGAGCATGGCGATCAACCTTGGTGTTGAAATGAAAAAGGGGACGGACCCGCTGGATCCGCCCCCCCAAGAGATCCCCCGTGGGGGTTTTGCTTACTTGCCCTTGTGGAGGTCGTGGCAACCCTTGCAGTTGGTCGCGCAAGCCTGCTTCTCGCCCTTCTCGGCTTCGGCGACGATCGTGGCGGTGCGCTCCTTCCACTTGTCGGCGTCACCCTTCTTGGGGGTGTTGGCGGCCAGGGCCTTGGCCAGCTCGACGAATTCCTTCTTCTCGGCGTCGGAACCTTCGCCCTTGTTGATCTTCTTGGCCAGGGCGGGGAACTTCTTCATGACATCCTTGATGGACATCTTCTTGCCTTCCTGGGCGTTGACGCCATAGGCGGCAATGCCAAGGGCCAGGGCCACGAGGCCCAGAACCGCGAACTTCTTCATGCTAGGTAACTCCTGAAATCGAATCGGTCAGCCCCGGCTACATCGGTCACGCGACCGGGGCGTCTCCGGGAAGCGGCAGTTTAGGTGGGGATTCGGCGAAAAACAACAATTTCATGAATTTTTTGCCCATTTTGGTTTGTTGCGCCCGTAATCGCACCATGATTAAAATGAAAGTCCTTCCTCGTGGGGACAATCCATGATTCATCTCGCATGCTTGGCTCTGGTCTTGGGTCAGACTCCCTACCCGCAAATCACCCATTCCCTTCCAGCGGCTGTTTCCTGCGGTATGTCCGGGGAAATTGAGGTTTTTGCCACCCCCGGCAGCCTGGCGACCGCCCGGCAGGTGGTGTTTCAGGGGGATGGAATCCGCGCCGAGGTGGTGCCGCCGGCCGACAAAGCCAAGGCCAAAGCCACCACGGCGCGCCTGAAGGTGACAGTGGATGCCGGCGCCGCCGTCGGTCCCCGTGAATTCCGGGTGGTGACATCCGAGGGTGTCTCCACCGTGGGCCAGTTGCTGGTTGTTGACCAACCGGTGCAGTTGGAAGCAGCTGGAGCTCATCCAACCGCGGACAAGGCCCATCCCATCAAGGTCGGGTCCGTCACCTGCGGCCAGATCGCCGCCCGCGAGGAGGTGGACGCCTACAAGCTGGAACTGAAGGCCGGTCAGGATGTCACCTTCGCGGTCACCTCGTTCCGCTTTTTCTTCAAGAGGCACAGCCAGGTTCCGCCGATCGACCCGGTGCTGACCCTGTTCGATTCCACCGGGCGGGAAATGGCCGGCGCCGATGATGTGGCCCTGGCCGACCCCATCCTGAGGTTCACATGCCCCAAGGATGGCGCCTATACGCTGCTGGTGCGCGATGTGGACTATGGTGGAGTGGCCAACGCTCCTTATGTCCTCGAGGTTCGCGAGGGGCCTTGGGCCCGGGTGGCCTGGCCTTCCGCGGTTCCCGTGGCCGCGACTTCGGCAGCCGGGGCCATCGGCTGGGGCCTGCCGGCCGGGCCGGTTCCCTGCTCGGGCCTTGCCGCCGTGCCCGCCCCCCGCGTCAGCCTGGCCCGGTTGCAGGTCGCCGGGCCTTCCGGCACGCGCTTCACCAATCCCGTGGCTGTTTGGCGCACGGCCCTGGGGATCGTTCCCGAGCAGGCGGCCGCCATCAAGCCCGGGGTCTGCCTGACCGGCAGGCTTGAGAAAAAGGGAGAAACTGATTCGTTCAAAATGGAATTGGCCAAGGGTCAGGCGATCATCGCCAGGGTGCATTCCCGCAAGCTGGGCACCCCGCTCGACTCCCACCTCTCCATCATGAGTCCGGCGGGCAAGCAGGTCGCGTTCAACGACGACGCGTCCACCAGCAGCAAGGATTCCACGCTCACATACACCGCCACGGCCGACGGGGTGCATGAGATTCGCCTTCGCGACCTGCTGGGCCGAGGTGGTGAGGACTTCGCCTACGCCCTCGAGGTGGAGGCGGTCGAACCCGGATTCACCGTCACATGCGACGACGACAAGGTCGGCGTGCTGCCGGGCGGCGCCGCTCCTTGGTTTGTCCGGGTGGTCCGCACCGGCGGCTTCAACGGAGCGGTGACCGTGCGCGCGGAGAACCTGCCACCCGGCATGTCCGCCGATCCGTGTGTTCTTCCCCCGGGCCAGAACGACGGCCTCATATTGCTTCGCGCCAAGGCTGGCGCTGCGCCCGCGGCATCCGCCGTGAGGCTCGTCGCCACCGCCGAGGGCGCCAAGCCCGGCATGGTGGCCGTGCAACCCCTGACCGACCTGACCATGCCCGGCGGTGGTCGCAGCACCTGGCCGGTGGACCTGCAGGTCGCGGCCATCACTCCCGAAGGGGACATCGAGTCGGTCACGGTCGAACCAGCCGCGGTGAAGCTCAAGCCGGGCCAAAGCCAGGCCCTCACCGTCACGGTCAAGCGCGCGTCCCGCTACACCGGTCGCGTTTCCCTCGACATGAAGCTTCAGCACTTGGGCCAGCAGTTTGGCAACCCCCTGCCGGCGGGAGTGACCGTGGACGAGGGCGCCAGCAAGCTTGTGCTGGCCGAGGGTGTTTCCTCGGGCAAGATCGTGCTCAAGGCCGCGCCCGATGCCCCGGTTTCCTCCACACCGCTGGCCGCGCACGCGAATGTGTCGATCAGCTTCACCATCAAGCGGGCTTACTCGAGCGCGCCGTTCATGGTGTCGGTGGAGAAGTGACCCCGCCCCAAGCTGGCCCCGTCGGAACCGTGGCGCCCAGTTCCTCGGCGACCTGAAGCACGAACGACCGGAGAAAGCCGGCCCGTGAAAGGGCCATTTCCCGGGCCGCAGCCGTATGGAAGGTGTCGGGCAGCTTGAACAGCTTTCGCGCCAGGTGGTCGAGGCTGAAGGCCTTGTCATCCAGTTGCCGGTTCACCGCGAACGGGTCATCGGGGTGGAAGAGCGCGGCGCCCATTTCCACCCCCGTGGCCACGCAGCGGGCCAGGCCGATGGCGCCGAGAGCATCGAGTCTGTCGGCATCCTGAAGGACGGCGGCCTCGATGGACGGTGGCGGTTTTCCGGCCGACCACCCGTGGTGGGCGATGCACGCCGCCACGCGGTTGGCGGTTTCCGGGTCGGCGCCCAAGGAAGCCAGCAAGGCGCGAGCGGCAACGGCGCAGTCATCACCGGACATCGTGGACCGCTCATGATGCTTGGGATGATTCACCAGTTCGTGAAGTAGCGCCGCGGCCAAAACCACCCCGCGGTCGCAGGTTTCAGTCAGGGCAAGCGCCCCCGCCGCGCGCGTCACCCGCTCGACATGCCCGAAGTCGTGCCCGGCGTTGCGTCCCGCGCAGGCCTCGCGCGCCGCCTTTTCCATTTCCTGCCAAACCGTCTTCGACCAAGGGTTGCCGGGAATGAGCATGGATTGAACCTGATGGAAAGCCTGTTGTCCTTTGACCTTGATAACGCGTCGCGTTATTATGCAAAGTCATGATACGAAGCTTTGCCGACAAGCGGACAGAGCGGTTGTTCCATCGGGAGCCTGTCAAAGGGGTGCCGGCGGCCCTTCAGCGCACGGCATTGCGGAAATTGGCCATGCTCAACGCGGCGATCTCGCTGGACGACCTCAAGATTCCGCCAGGAAATCGGCTTGAAAAATTGGCTGGCGATCGGGCCGGCCAATTCAGCATCCGGGTGAATGACCAGTGGCGGATCTGCTTTAAGTGGCTTCATGGCGAACCGGTCGAGGTCGAACTGGTTGATTACCATTAGGAGTCAGGCGATGGCCGCGAAAAAAATCCAGCCTATTCATCCGGGCGAAGTCCTGATGGAGGAATTTCTCAGGCCGTTGGGGCTCAGCCAATACAGGTTGGCCAAGGCCATGGGTGTTCCACCCCGCCGGATCAACGAGATTGTTCGTTGCGAGCGATCCGTCACGGCTGATACCGCCTTGCGCCTCGGTCGTTGTCTGGGTGTTTCCAGTCAGTTTTGGCTCAATCTGCAGTCCCATCACGATTTGGAACTGGAGAAGGACAAGCTTGGTGACAGGCTGGTGCGCGAGGTCGAGGTCCTTTCCAAGCCGGCATGACTCCGTGCTCGGGTGCCTAGGCGGGGAAGTTATTCCTCACGCGTCGTTGCTGCCGTCGAGGTTGAGGTCGGGCAGGAACCAGCCCACGGCCACCGAAACCAGAAAGGGGACGCCCGCCCAGAAAAGCGCCTCGCGCATGTCGTGAACGGGCAGGTAGATCAGCAGCACGGTGCCCGCCGCGGCGGCAAGTCGGCCGAAGTTGTAGCAGAACCCGGCGCCGGTGGTCCGCAGCAGGGTGGGGAACAATGGCGGCAGGTACATGGTGAACAGGCCGAACATGCCTTGGCCCAATCCCATGGGGATCAGCCACCAGGTCATTTCCATGGCGCCCCGGGGCACACCATAGGCCGTGAACAGCGACAGGGCGTAAAAGACTCCGATGCCGAGGATCGCCTTGCGGTAGCCGATGGTTCGAGCCAAGGCCCCGGCCATGAAGTTGCCCGCCACGCTCGAGCACATCAGCACCGCGAATGACATCGATTTCAGCCGCTGGATCTCGGCGTTGACGACATCGGGTTCGGTCTTGCCGGACTCCTTGAGTTCGTTCTTGGCCAGGGTGCCGATCTGCTGCAACGACCAGAAGGTGAAGGCCCAGTGGCCCGAAAGCGACAGTCCGCAGACAACGAGCGTCACCAGGGTGGTTCGCCTGAGCGCCGGCCCGAATAGATCCGCGATGCGTGAAGGTTCCTTTTGGGAGGCGTGGGCCCATTCCTCGGGTTCCGGAACCGCCTTGCGAATCCACAGGACCAGAAACGCCGGCAACACGCCGACCAGGAAGATGAACCGGTGGGGCAGGCCGGCCATCAGCCAGCCCGCGACGGTGGCGAGGATGACGCCGATGTTGACGGCGCTCTGGAGGATCGCCGCCATCCAGGGGCGCCAGCGCGCCGGCCAGGTTTCCGACAAAAGGGAAGCGCCCACGGCCCATTCGCCGCCGATGCCCAGCGCCGCGAGGAAGCGGCAGATCATCAGTTGCCACCATGTCTGGGCGAAGAAGGAAAGTCCCGTGAACAGGGCGTAGGTGAGGATGGTGAGCATCAGGGCCCGGCTTCGGCCGAGGCGGTCGCCCACCACCCCGAAGAAGGCGCCCCCCATGGCCCAGCCGACGAGGAACGAGGCCTGGATGAAGCCGGCCTTCTCCTTCACCTCGAAGCTGTCCTCGGCGACGCCCCCCAGCAGCAGCGCCACGAAAGGCACCGCCACAAGGGTGTAGAGGTGCATGTCGAGGCCGTCAAACATCCAGCCAAGCCAGGCGGCCAAGCCGCTCTTGAGGCGGGCGGAGTCGAGTTGTTGTTCGGACATGGTGGATCTCAGGTGTAGTGCGCGCCGCGGGCCTCGACATAGACCGCGTAGACCGACTGGCTGGCCGTCATGTAGAGCCGGTTCCGGCGCGGCCCGCCAAAGCAGACATTGCTGCAGATTTCAGGCAGCCGGATCTGGCCGATGCGGACACCGTCCGGAGCGAACACATGCACCCCGTCGTAACCGGCGCCCACCCAGCCCGCGCTGGCCCAAACATTGCCGTCGGTGTCGCATCGGATGCCGTCGGCGAGGCCCTCGACCTTCTTGCCATCCAGTTCCAGGGCCATCGGGGCGAACTCGACAGCCTTGCCA
>CAWUNZ010000174.1:0-7177 GCA_963923445.1 uncultured bacterium | reverse complement strand
CCCGGAAGCATCTTCGCTCGGCGATATTGGCGAAGGCGGAACGCATGGAGGGTGTCGACATCGACACCCTCCATCTCTCCTTCTGATTGTTCTTGCCGGATCGGGTTACTTCGTTTCCCGGATCCGGATATTCTTCCAGCTCACTTCCATCGTCTTGTCATTCTTGCCCACCCCGTGCACCTGCAGGGCGATGAAACCCTTGGGGGTCATCGAGTCCTTGAGGTCGGCGGCGGGAACGCCGTTGACCCAGGTCTTGATGGAGTCGCCCTTGCAGGCCACCTTGAACTTGTTCCACTCTCCCTGCTTGAACGCCTTGCGGGCCGCCTCGTTGTTCTTGAGGTCGTTCAGCCAACCGCGGCGGCTTTCGTCGTAGATGCCGCCGCTCCAGGCGCGATCGGAAGGATCGATCTCCACCTGGTAGCCATGCACGCGCCCGGCGGGAACCTTGATGGTCTTGTCGCCGGCCTTGATCTCCTTGCTCTCGTCGAAGCACTGGCTGCGGATCTGCACGCCGGAGTTCAGCTTGGGGTCCACCTTGAATTCGAGTTCAAGCTCGAAGTCGCCATATTCCTTCTTGGTGCACAGGAACGAGTTGGGCGTGTTGGGCACCGAGGAACCCACGATGGCATCGCCCTCGATGCGGTACTTGGCCTTGCCGCCCTTCTGCTCGAAATTTGACAGGTCCTTGCCGTTGAAAAGGGGCGTCCAGGCGCCCTCCTCGGCTCGCCCCGCCAAGCCCGCCAGTGTCAACCCAACAACCGCCACGGCGGCCCACTTCAAACCCGCGACCATGATCCCGCTCCAGAGAGGTTTGTTCACGACACAGCCAGTAGCATAGCCCGCTCGAGCGGCGGTGTCCCCGGTCTCCTAAGGTTGTTGCTTTGGGATCAACCTGACCCGTCTCGCCGGGCGTGATTCCAACTCATCTCCCAGCCGCACAACCAGGTTGCCATCGATGGCCGTGGTGGTCGCGACATCGGGCACCCCCTTGGGGTAAACCGCATCCGCGGCAACCACTGCCGCCTTGCGCCCATTCACCACGGGCGGCCCGAAGACGATCTCCAGCCGGGGAATCTCCGAGACGGGTTTTTTTGCCCCGTAAATCTCAACAAAATTAGCGACCTTTGCGCCCAGCCTCGGGTTTTCACCCGGAAAACGAAGTGCCCCGACAAAGATATTCTCATCCTTCTCATGCGAGTGAACGAACGCGCCGACCCAGGTGGCCGGTTTGCCATCGGCCTCGTCCCTGTCCATTTTGCACAACCGGTAGGTGTATTTACCCTTGGTCCACGCGTGGGGCCGGCGGACGCTGACGAAGTCGCCCTCGTGGCCGGAGCTTTGCAGGAACCCGCCATCCGCGGGTCTGATCGCCTCGAGCCGACGCTCGTTCCACATCGAGAACAGGTAGCCGGGACCGATGACCCGGAGCTTCGGATCGCGCCTCGTGTTGCCGTCCGCCCGGGTCTGGATTCCCCCATAGAAGGGTGTCTTGTCGAGATGCCCCAGCCCGATGGGCGCGATGTAGAGGTTCACATTTCCGGGTATATCGGCACCGATGGAGACATCCACTGCCAGGCTTTCAAACGGCTGGTCCTTGCCGAGGTCCCACCATGAGTCCACCAAGTGCCATGGCATGCGGGCGTATTTGCGTTCTTCAGCATTGCAAAACAAGGGTGCCGACAGCGCCAATCCCATGGCTGACCTGCGGGACATCTGATCGCGCATGGTGTTTCCTCCGCTTATTCCCCGCCTACCTTGGCCCCGGCGGGGTCTTTTCCTGCAGGTACCGGGTCATCAGGCCATACAGGTGCCGGGTGGTTCCCTTGCCCTCGGAGACGGAATGCGACCGGTTGGGATAGGCCATCAGGGTGAAATCCCGGCCTTCGGCCACCAGGGCGTTCGCCAGCTTTTCGGTGCCCTGGTAGTGGACATTGTCGTCGCCGGTGCCGTGGACAATCAGCAGGTTCCCCTTCAGCTTGGCCGCGTGGGTGATGGGTGAACCGGCCTTGTAGTCGGCGGCGTTGTCCGCTGGCAGGCCCATGTACCTTTCCTGGTAGATGGTGTCGTACAGGCTCATGTCGGGCACCGGCGCCACCGACATGCCGGTTGAATAGATCTCCGGGTGCTGGAACATCAGGTTCAGCGTCATCGACCCGCCGCCGCTCCAGCCCCAAACGGCGATCCTCGAGGGATCCACATAGGGTCTTTTGATCAACTCGCGGGCGCCGGCGGCCTGGTCCGCCACGGTGATCTGCCCGATCTTCCGGTAGACCGACCTTCTCCAGTCGCGCCCCTTGGGCGTCTTGGTGCCGCGGTTGTCCATGCTGGCCACGATGTAACCCTGCTGGGCCAGGTACAGGTGCCACAGGTGGTTGTTGCCACCCCAGCGGTCGGCGACGGTCTGTCCGGCGGGTTCGCCATAGGCATGGAACAGAACCGGGTATTTCCGCGCCGGGTCGAATCCGGGCGGCTTGATCATCCACCCGTCCATCTCAAGGCCGGCGCCAAGGGGCACCTTGAACCATTCCACGGGCGACCTGGCCAGCGCCGCCACCGCCGCGCGCGCCTTGGCGTTGTCGTGCGCCACCCTGATGGTCTTGTGGCCGTTCAGGTCCACCAGGTTCTGCGCGGGTGGCAAGCCGAACGCCGAATGGGTCCAGAACGCGAGGTTGCCCTTGGGGCTGATCTTGTAGTCGTTCCAGCCGACCGCCGCCGCCGGGGTGACGCGCTCGGCCTGTTTGCCGTCGGGCTTCAGCGAAGCCCGGTACAGGTATTGCTCGGTGGGCTTGCCGGGGGAGGCGGTGAACCACAAAAAGCCACCTTCCTCATCCACCTTGAGCACCTCCTTGACATCGAAATTTCCGGGTGTCAGCAGCGCCGGCGCGCCGCCGTCGAGGGAGGCCATGTAGGCGTGCCGCCACCCGTCGCGTTCGCTCACCCAGAGGAAGCGCCTGCCGTCGGCCATCCAGCGCATGGCATCGTCGTGCGCGTCAACCCACGCGGCATCGGTTTCGGTGAGCAGGGTTTTGGCCTCCCCGGTGGCGGGGTTGGCCAGCATCACATCGTTGCGGTTTTGCAGGCGGTTGAACCGCTGCAGCGCGATTCCCTTGCCATCGGGGGTGAACTCCATCTTGGGGATGTACCCGTCCACCCGGGTGTCGCCCGGAACCTTCATCCATGTGGTGGCGCCGCCGGTGGCTGAAACCACGCCCACCCGGCACAGCGAGTTCCGCTCGCCTGTCTTGGGGTAGGCGAACGAGGTCAGCTTGGGATAACGGCCATCCGTCTGGTTGATCATGGTGAACCGCGGCACGCCGCGCGTGTCGATCTGCCAGTAGGCCACCGACTTGCCGTCCGGCGACCAGTCCCAGCCGTCGCGGCAGTCGAACTCCTCCTCGTACACCCAGTCGAAGGTGCCGTTGATGATCTCGCCTTCGGCGGAGGTGGTGCCGTCGCTGGTCAGGCGCGCGGGCTTGCCCTGGCCATCGACCTGCTCCACCCAGATGTTGTTCTCGCGGACATACCCCACCGTTTTGCCGTCGGGAGAGAACTTGGCGAACTGCAGCGACGAGGGCTTGGCGTCGCCCCCCAGCTTGTGAAGCTTGCCGGAGGAGATGGCGAACACCCAGTAGTCTCCGCGGGTGTCGCGCCGCCACACCCTGGCCGTGTTGGTGGAGATCAGGACCGCGTCGCGGTTCTTCGACAGCGAGAAGCCGCTGATTTTGAGTGGTTCCTTGGCGCCCTCCGGCACCAGCTTTTCGGCGGCCACCAGAACCTTCTTGTTCCCTGTCGCCGCGTCCTCGGTGACGATGTCGCTGAAGTTCTTCGTGGTGGCGCTCGGCGCCGCGCGCGCCAGGGTGCCTGCTTCCAGCCATTGGCCGCCGTGGTCGCCACCCGACCGGAAGTCCGCCGAGACGAAAATCCTGTCGAGCGTCAGCTTGGCGGGGTCGGTCTGGGCCATGCCCGTGGCGGCCCAACCCAGCGCCCATGCCGCGACCACCATCCACCGGATTGTCATTAAATGGATCCTTTTCATCACTTGGGTCATTTCCTGTTGCCGCCCGACTTGGTTCCCTTGCCCTCGATCCTGATCAGCTCGAAGGCGCCATCCTTTTTGGTCACGATGCTGAACCGGTATTCATGGGGCGAATCGAAGGAGTAGGTGGCGGTGGTCACGGCGCCGTCGTCGCGCTTGTTGATCCAGGTGAACGACCGCGTCTGCGGATTCCAGTCGCCCCTCATGTGCGAGACCACGCCGTTGGACTGAAAAACCGAAAGTTTGAAGGCGCGGTCGGAAGGGTCGAATGTGTAAATGCCCATGTAGCTTGAGCCGTCCGAATCGCGCCCCGTTTCCTGCAGCAGGGCGCCGCCGAGCGTCTGCCTGCACTCGTGGGTGCCGGTCTTGGCCGCCTCGGCGGGGTTCAGGAAGCCGCGGAGCAGCTTGAATTCCTTGCGCCAGTTTCCCTCAAAGAGGCCGAGCACGGCCATGGCCTCCTTGTGTTCCTTCTGGGGATCCTGGGCCATGGCCCCGGAAACCAGCACCATCGCCGCCAGGCACGCGCGCGTCATCATCGTCGGTAGGGTCCTTTCGCCAAGGGGCAAGGGTATCAACGCTTCCTTAGGTCGGCGACGCCGCCGGGCAGGGCGTGGAGCGTTTTCACCTCGGCATCGCTCAGGGCGCGGTTGAACACCGCCAGGTCGTCCATCTTGCCCACATAGGAGGCCCCCAGCACCAGCATCACGCTCGCCGGGTCCCAGCCGAAGGTGAGGTCCCAGTTCTCGATGGCTCCCATGGGGCGGCCGTCAATGAGCAACTTGCCGGAAGGCTTTTGGCCCTTGGCGTTGATGTTCTCCAGCGTGAAGGCCACATGGGTCCACCGGTCGCGGGCGAAGGGCGCCCGGGCCACCTGCACCATCGGCCGCTTGTGGAAGGGGATGTCGGCCCACTGGACATTGTCGGGATTCCAGATGGGGAACAGGGGGCGAATGGCGTAGCGGAAGAACCGGGGGGTCTCGTCCTTCGACCATTCGAGGAAGATGAATCCCTTCTTGGAATCGTTGCCGATGATCTGGACGGGGTCGCAGTAGCCGGGTTCGAGGTCCTTGTCCGGGTCGAGCCTGAGCCAGACGGAAACGGTGGCGGACCAGTTCTTGTCGTTGTAGCCCAGAACGCCATCGCCCTTGTACTGGGGTCGCGAGTTGCCCTTCTTGGGGAAGACCAGGGCGCCGCCGAATTTGCCCTCGCCCTTGGCGATGGCGACATCGGCGTTGGCCTTGGCGGGAAGGGGATCCTTGCCCAGGCGGAACCAGCAATCCTTGGCGCCGGTGGAATGGTCGGCGGTGAACCCGTCGTCGAACGAGGCGTGAAAGGCGAGGGCCTTGGCCAGCGGGGTTTCGGCGGGATTCTGGCCCGGGCAACCGAGCAGCAGGAAAAGCAGGTGGGTCATGCGTGGCCTCCGTTGACCCCCATTTAACCCCATTTCCCCAGCCGTGGCACTGAATAGTCGGCCCGGTTTTTCGAATACCTGTGGGGAAAGGAAAAGCACCAACGGAGGGCAAGCCATGAAAACCGTCTTCAAGCGTCGCGCCAACCGCCTGGCCGTCAGCGGGAAAGTCGATCCCTTGCGCCTCGCCCGGGGGCACGCGCCCCGCAAGTCGGGCGCCGGAGTCCATGCCGACCGGCGCCTGCGCCGGCAACACACCCGGGGCGCCCGCCTGCGCCAGGCCCTCGGCCAAGAGTGAATCCCAAGGAGAAATCCATGAATCCCATTCCCGATCCGTCCCGCCGCGGCTTCATTCAGGCCGCGGCCTCGCTCCTTGCCGCCGGTTCGCTCCCCACGGTGGGGGCGGCATCGGCCGGCCCGCGCCAGTATTTCGTGGGGCAGGCCGGGGTCTGGCCGGTGGAGAATCCCGCCGGCTGGGCCCTGGCCCGTCGGGCCGACTTGCCGGAACTCGAGCGCGCCCGGGATGGCCTGGCGACCCTGGATCCGGCCGACCACGACAGCATCACGCGCCTGGTGCTGCGCCGGTGTCCCTTGAGCCTGGTCAAGGTGGACGGCGCCACGGTCACGGCCCAGCAATGGACCCGGCCCGGCAAGGTGGACCTGCGCCCGTTCCTCAAGGCCCATGCCTTGGCGCGACCGGATGTCGCGGTCACCATCGTTTACCGCAAGAAGGGAATAACGGAGCACCGTTCGGGAAACGAATTCCTGTACGGATCGCCCATTCCGCAGGGCTTTCCCGTCGAAGCCTTCGCGCGCAAGCGGCTCAACTGTTTTGTGGTCGAGGTCGATGACAACGACCCGGCGCCGTTCACAGGCAGCGGTTTCGGCTGGCCGGGTGTGCCCGACGATTCCATCCCTTGGCGGGCCCTCAAGTCTGTGTGGCGAAACGCGCCGCAATCCGCCTGCCCCAATTGCGATGGACCCACATCGATCAGGAACTTCGGTTACAGGCAGGTGTCGTTTTTTGGATTCGCCGGGGCACTGATCCACTCGTGTTTCCGTTGCGGCACCGAGGAAAAGACGATCGCGGGGGATCACATCTCGTGGATGACACGGCATTTGGAGATCGCCCACCGGCCTGTGGACCGATTGGTTTTCGGCGCCAGGCGGCCATGGAAAACCATTGGATAACAACCACTATTCGGACAAGCTGTCCGTGAACGCGTTATCAACCATGGTGGGCAGGTTGGATTTTCGTTGTCCCCACACCCAAGGAGAATCGTCCATGACCCATGAACATACCCCGCCGGCCCAAGCGCCCGCGCGAAGAAAGGCCGACCCCGCCTACCCGGCGATCGGCATCGACATTGACGGGTGCGTCGATGAGTTCCCGCGCTTTTTCAGTGTTCTGGCCAGCCACTGGCCCGGGAAGGTTTATGTGATCAGTTTTCGCGACAACCGCCAGAAGGCGGAGGAATACCTGGCCCGGTTTGGCGTGGTTTACTGCGAACTCATTCTGGTGAACTCGTTCGCCGAGAAGGCGGCGGTGATCGCCCGCGAGGGGATCGTGGCGTTCTTCGACGACCAGCCCGAGGTGCTGAAGCCGATCGCCCCGGAATGCAATGTGATGCTGGTGCGCAACGGCGGCAACTTCGATTTCGATGACGGAAAGTGGATGTTCTCCAGGCAAACGGGCAAGCTGGTTTGAGGGGGAGCGAATCGTTTTTTGCCTT
>CAWUNZ010000173.1:0-7180 GCA_963923445.1 uncultured bacterium | reverse complement strand
CCGGCGGCCTCGTTTTTTGGCGTGGAGGCCCTTCGTTCGGTGGAGAGGTTCACCGCTTCCAACATGTACAACGGGGGCGCCGCCGGGTTGTCCGCCGATTGGTGGTCCGGCCGGTGGCACCTCGTCACCGCCGGGAAAATCGGCTTGGGTGGCCTTTACCGTCAGGCCAGCGTCACCGGCGACACGGTGGTCACCGTGGCTGGATCCCCGGTGAATGTGCCGGGCGCGGTGCTGGCGCGCCCAACCAACATGGGCGAATACTGGGCATGCTCCCTGGCCTGGGTTCCGCAAGCCGACTTCAAGGTGGATTACCGACTCACGGAAAGGATTATTTTGAGCGCCGGCTACACGGTTCTGGTGTTGCCCGAGGTGTGGCGGGCGGCGGAACAGATTGATCCGGTGGTCGGGCTAAGCCAAACCGGTGCCGCGACCAAGCCGGTGTTTCAGGACAATCGAAGCACGCTCTGGATGCAGGGGATCACCCTGGGCATGAGACTCGACTTCTGATCCACCTTAGCGCCTGAGGGCATAGTTGATGGCGGCCTTGCCGAGCATGGCGGCGCTGTCGAAGTCGTGGCCCAGGCAGTCGGGCGACTTGGTCCGCTCAAGGGCGCAACCCAAATCGAGCGGGCTATAGAGAACCACCCATCGGCCCTGCCACTTCACGCCTTCCAGCTTGGGTGGTCCCGGTTCGAATCCCGGGCTTGGCTTGCCACCGGGAAGTTCGCGGCGGCGGCGGACCTCGGTGATGCGGGCGCCATTGAGTTCGGCGCTGTAAAGCTCGTCATCGAGTGGAACCGGCTCCAGCTTCGGCTTGGGTGTGCCGGGGGGAACCTCGGAATTCCTGAAAAGGTCATCGATGAAGGCGCGGAACGAGGTGTCGAAAGCCTTGGCCCCGCAGCAGGCGTCGGCCAGCAATAGGCCGCCGTTTTCGAGGGAAAACCTGAGGCGTTCGAGCCTGGCCGGGGGAAATGAGAACGGCTGCCTGCCGTGCATGTAGAAGAATCGGAAGTCCAGGATCTGCTCGGCGTCCGGGGGCAGGGGCGCCGGTTCGGGAACCACATCAAGGCCCTGCTTGCGCGCCTCGAGCATGAGGTGCCTGACGGCCTTGGGCGCGGGTTGCCAGTCGCCCTCGTGGCGGATTTGGACCGCCTTGAGGAAACCCCTTCGGACGGGGATCTTGTCGCCGCCGCGGGCCACCTCCACCTCGGAGAGTCGAGGGCGGGGCGGTTCGAGGCCCGTGGCGTAGGCGACGATGCTGGCGCCCAGCTTGAAGGCGATCTCCCCGCGCTTGGTCTTGTCGTCCTTGGCTTCCCAGTAGCCGGTGATGGGGCGGGGCAGATACAGGAGCACGATCTTGCAGCCTTGCGAGATGCCATAAACGGGGAATTCGTTGTCCGGCACCACGAACTTGCCCGTGGCGGTCCACAAGGGGTGGCCGGGGGGGATGCGGAAAAGCTCATTGTCCGGAAACAGGTCCTTCACCAGGGCCCGGAACTCGCCGTCGAACTCGGGCCTGCCGCAGCAGGCCTCGGCCACCAGGAACCCGCCGTTGGCGAGGTATTCCTTGAGCAGTTCCTTTTCCCGGCCGCCAGGGACGCGCGTGTGGTGGTTGAAGAAGACGATGGGGCTGGCCAAAAGCTCATCGGCCAAGGCCCGGATGCTGTCGGCGTCCTCGGCGGCGGTTTGGCGGACATCGAAGATCTGCCAAGCCAAGGGCATGCCCTTGAAGATCTCGCGGCTGCAGTAGTCGGTGAGGTTGCGCATGTCGGAGCGCTTGTTGTTCCAGCCGTCGCCCACATTGTGGGCGAGCTTGGAGACGAGCACGGGCGTGCGCCCCTTGGAGAGGAACAGGAGTGAGAAGCTGGTGGCGACAACGGGCCAGTTGTCGAGGCCGAAGGCGGCCTCGCCCGCCTGGTATCCCCATGAGCCGTCCTGCCTTTGCTGCTCGACCAGGTACTTGCTGCCCACGCGGTACCAGTCGTGGCCGCCGAAAAAGCGTTGCCCGGTGAGCCTTCCGGCGCGTTCCACGCCGTAGAGGGCGTAGAAGACATGGTGAAGGCGGCGGGTCGCCTCGCGGTTCATCCGGCCGGGGAAGTTGGTGCCGATCCAGTCGAGCGCCTGGCGCACGGGGCGAATCTCGTCGTAAAGCCCGCAATTAAGCGCGCTCCCGTCGGCCTGCAGGATCGCCTTACCGGTTTGCAGATCCATGCCGCATATAAGAAGGTTGCATAGCCCGGCGGTGGTCATGGTCATGGTGGTGAAACCGCCGCCGCGGTAAGTCCAGCCGCCGTCGCGTTGCTGCGACTGCAAAAAGAACTGGCGGATGGCGCGCAGCTTGTCCGGGCTGACCTGCTGGCCGGCGACCAGGGCCTCGTGCAGGCCCAAAAGGGCGTACTGGGTGTTGGAATTGTCAGGCAGGCCGCCATCGGCTGTGTAACTCCAACCGGCCAGGTTGGGGTTCTTCACCATCGACCTTTCCAGCCAGGCGACATTCGCCTTGATGCGCGGAGCGTCCTCGGGTTGGCCGGCCAGGCAGAAGACCATGGTTTGCAGGCCGACCGTGTAGGTCTGCTCGGGAGGCAGGCCGCGGAGGTATTTGAGACCGCGCTGGATCATCTCGTCCTGTGGGGAGATTCCCGATTGCAGCAACGCCAGCATGGCCAGTGATGTCCAGCCTCCCTTGCGGGCGGCGCTTTCGGCGTCCACCTCCCAGTTGCCCCGGCCCTTTTCCTGATCGCGGAGGAAGCGGACGCCCTTTTCAATGGCCACGCGGACCTGGTCGACCAGCTTGGGTTCCCCCTGGGCGCGACCGGAAATGGCGGTGCTTGTCAGCGCCAGCAGCGTGGCCAGGAGCAAAGATGCGCGCATGAAACGCCTCCGGGACATGACCCCCGCACCATTATTCAACCAACAGGCCGCCAAAGCCATGGCATCGCGCTGCCGTTTAGGGGGTGGATGAATCTTTCGGGCCCGGTAAGATGATTCATGTCGCCAGGGGTGCCGGCCAGGAATGCCGGCTGAGAGCAAACCCTCCGCACCTGATCCGGGTCATGCCGGCGCAAGGGAGCGCGACGGATCGTCGAACCGGTCCCTGGCCCATCGCGCCCGCGCGCCAGGAGTCGTTTCATGACCCAGCTTGAAGCCGCCCGCCAGGGTATCGTCACCCCCGCCATGGAATTCGTGGCTCGCCGGGAAGAACTGGATCCCGAACTGATCCGCTCCGAGATCGCCCGCGGCAGGCTGGTGATTCCCGCCAACACGCACCACCTTGCCGGCCGGCTTGAGCCCATGGGCATCGGCATCGCCACCCGCTGCAAGATCAACGCGAACATCGGCAACAGCGCCGTCACCAGCAAGGTGGCCGAGGAACTTGAAAAGCTGCACACCGCCGTGCACCTGGGCGCCGACACCGTGATGGACCTCTCCACCGGCGGCGACATCGACCTGATCCGCCGGGAGATCATCGGCGCCTCCCCCGTGCCGATCGGCACCGTGCCCATGTACCAGGCGATCAAGGATATCAAGGATATCGGCGACCTCAAGGCTCGAGACCTTCTCGACATGGTGGAACGCCAGGCCCTCCAGGGCGTGGACTACATGACCATCCACGCCGGAGTGTTGCTCGAGTACCTGCCGATGACGGCCAAGCGCGTGACGGGCATCGTCAGCCGCGGCGGTTCCCTCATCGCCCAGTGGATGCTGGTGCGCCACGAGCAGAATCCCTGGTACACGAACTTCGACGAGTTGAGCGAGATCCTCCGGGCCCACGATGTCACCTACAGCCTTGGTGACGGCCTCAGGCCGGGCTCTCTGGCCGACGCCAACGACGAGGCCCAGTTCGCCGAGCTGAAGACGCTGGGGGAATTGACGCTCAAGGCCTGGGAGCATGGCGTTCAAACCATGATCGAAGGGCCCGGCCACATTCCCATGCACCTCGTGAAGATGAATGTCGAGAAGCAACGGGAAATGTGCCACGAGGCGCCGTTTTATGTGCTCGGGCCGCTGGTGACCGACATCGCCCCCGGCTACGACCACATCACCTCCGCCATCGGCGCTGCGCTCGCCGGCGAGGCGGGCGCGGCGATGCTCTGCTATGTGACCCCCAAGGAGCACCTTGGCCTGCCCAACAAGGACGATGTCCGCCAAGGCGTGATCGCCTATAAGATCGCGGCGCACGCCGCCGACATCGCCCGCGGCCGCAAGGGTGCCCGCGACCGTGACGACGCGCTCAGCAAGGCCCGCTTCGAGTTCGACTGGAACCGCCAGTTCGAGTTGTCGCTCGACCCTGAGACCGCCCGGCGCATGCACGACGAGACCCTGCCGCAGGATGTGTTCAAGAGCGCCAAGTTCTGCAGCATGTGCGGGCCTAAGTTCTGCTCCATGCGGGTGACGCAGGACATCCGCAAGTTGGCCGAGGAGCAGGAAACCAAGCGCACCGAACTCAGCTTGGCCTGAGGTTCCAACTGTCAGGGGCGCGTGGGGCCGGCCTTGGTTCCAGTTTCGAACGAGAAGCCGGTGAATACCGCCACGGCCTCCGCGGTTGGCATCGAAAAAACGCCATTCTTGGTGGGATACCCCATCTGGATCCCAGGGCTGCCCTTGGGCTTGAACGAGTTGCCGTGCGGATTCCAGAAGGTCACCAGGTCGGCCTTGGGATCGTAGTCCAGCACGGCATAGGCGTGGTTGCCAAGAATTCCTGGGACTTTGATTCCCGTGGTTCCCGTGCCTGCGCAGGCTAACTTCCTGCTGGCCTTGTTGTGCGCCAGACGGATTCGAAGTTCGTCAAGCAGCATGCCGGCGCGGTCGGGCCTCAGGCCGGCTTGCTTGAAAGGCGCGCACGAGAAACGAGTCGTTTCGTTCCCCGTGAGGGCCTGCATGGCGTTTCCGGCGGATCCGCCCCTATTGATCGCGGCGACGGGAGAAGCGGAAGCGGTTTTCTCGGATTCGCGGCGGGCGATTCCCATGGCCTTTTCGTAATAGTTCACCCATATGCCGCCGCCCGAGGATGTGGCGAGCATCGCGATCTCCCCATCGGTGAGAGGTTCGACGGGAATCCAGCGCCCACAGGCATGAACTTCAACCTTGTTTGCTTTTTGGCGAAAAAGGGCCCTGACGGAATCGCTGTCGCGATGAATCCATCCGCCCAAGGGCGCCAGACAGAAACAATCGCCGACGCGACCCTGATGGATGTCGCTTAACAAGGGTGGTTTGCCCGTGAACAAGTCGCGCGGGGTTTCCTGGATGCGCCTGAGCGCCAGCTTGTGATTGCCCTCCATTTTGGAACCGGCGTTATCAGGATCGGGCTTCTCAATCGCCCCTTTGGTAACCGGGGCAGGCATGGGTTTGGTCTTGGACCTGACGGCCCGGCGAAGGGCTGAAATGGCCGCGGCGGTGGGACCCTTCACCTCGGGATTCGCCAGCGCCTTTTCGATCTCATCAATGGAAAGGGTGCCGCTGCCGTCGGCATCGATTTTGGGAAATGCCTTAAGCAGAAGGTCCCGGCATGGGGAGTCGGGAGCGGGGGCCTGTGCGATGAAGACGAAAACCATCAGAGCATACATGGAGAACCCCTTTCCACGGCGACCTTCAGGGATGCTGAGATGAAAAAGAAAGGCCCCGCGACTTTCGCCGCGAGGCCCCGAAATACCCCCAAGGGGATTCGAACCCCTGTCTTAGCCTTGAGAGGGCTATGTCCTAGGCCTCTAGACGATGGGGGCATTGACCCGATGTTGGTCTAGCCCGCCTGACAACTCAGGACTGCGCCGCTTCCTGCTTGATCACATTGATGCGGCGACCGTCGCGGTCAAAAACCACAACGCCATCAGCCAAGGCAAACAAGGTGTCGTCTCGGCCGATGCCGACATTGCGGCCCGGGTGGTAGCGGGTGCCGCGCTGACGAACAAGAATATTGCCGGTGAAAACAGGCGTGCCGCCGTAGGTTTTCACGCCGAGGCGCTTGCTGCGAGAATCGCGGCCGTTCTTGACTGAACCCTGACCTTTTTTATGTGCCATGACACGAATCCCCGACCGAAATCTTCATTTCGCACGAAATAGCATCGTAACCAACGGGTGAGTGGTTGTCATGGCTTCTTCTGGCCTGGGGGATCGTTTTGTTTCGGCTGTTCCTTGAGCGCCGTAACGAGGGGTCCTCCGCGGTAAACCCAGCGCGGGGTTCCCACCATCTCGATGCGATCCGTGTTGCCAACCCGACGGAACTCCACCTGAAGGGTTTTCCTGCGGACGATGGTTTCCGGTTCGCCATTGGGGCCCGGATTATTGCCTGTGGCGATGGACCAACCGTTTGAAAGCCCCGTGACGAACAGGGTGTACCTTTGCGCGTCGGGTTCAATGTCGTCCCATAACGCCACCCCGGTGACCGGTCGAACCTGCTTGCTGCTGGAAACCGGGATCAATTCCTGGGAGATGGTCACCGAGTTGCGAATGTTATCGGTGGAAGCGGGATCCTCAACCCGGGCGACGGCGGCTTCAACGGCGGGAAGGATTTGGTCGGGATGGACCGTGTCGGATGTGTCGGCCTTGATCTCGAATGTCGGGATCAGCTGCCTTGGTTCGTTGCTGAAGTTGTAAATCTGGTACCAAACATACCAGCACAGCCGTTCGCCCTTACCCGGCACCTTGACCTTCACAATCCGCGGGTCCTTGAACTTGAAATGGAGAACCCACACGGGAGGAATGCCCGGGGGATCCTTGCCTTCGCCCATGCCATTGAGGCGCGGCGAAGGATCCTGCGGGCTTGGGCTGGGAGAGGCAATCCGATCGTTGGGGCCCTTGGGAATGAATCCACCCGGGTCTTGCCCGGTGGCCACGGGGGCCTGCCATGCCACAAGTCCCAAGGCAGCCGTCAACGCGCAGGCGCCCAACTTGGCTGATCGCAGCATGGAATCCACTCCCGGTTTCGCCTTCCGCGTCCATGCGTCGGGCCGTCGCGCACCGTGGGCGCATCATTTTCTAAATTCAGCGTAACTGCTTGCGAAAAAGGGAATCAAGTCTGGGTGGCAACGAGTCTGGCGCCCGCGAGTTGCCGGAGAGTATGGTCGGCCCGTTCTGAGGGAAAAGATCATGCAAATCATGGCATGGGTGGCGCTGTGGGCGGGATGGGGGAGCTTTTCGCAAGTCCCGGAGGATCGACCGGCGATTGCCAAGCCGCTGGCGCCGC
>CAWUNZ010000172.1:0-7181 GCA_963923445.1 uncultured bacterium | reverse complement strand
TCCACGACAATCTTGTCACGGTTGAAGCGGTTGCTGTTGCGGTTCCAACTGAGCGCGATCTTGTTGACGGTGCCCAGTTTGCCGGAGGCCAATTGCTCCTTGGCCTCGCGGATGTGGGGCATGCTGCGCTGCTGCATGCCCACCTGAACCACCTTTTTCGCCTTGGCTTCGGCGTCGATCACCGGTTGCCCCTCGGCCACCGTGTGGGTGAGCGGCTTTTCCACATACACATGCTTGCCGGCTTCCAGCGAGGCGATGGTCATCGGGACATGCCAGTGATCGGCGCTGGCGATCATCATGGCATCGATGTCCTTGCGGTCGAGCACGGAGCGGAATTCCCGGGCGTCGATCACAGGCTTGTCCGTCAGGAGCTTTCTGGTTTCAGCGCGGGCGGCATCTTGCACATCGGCAAGGGCGACAACTTTCACACCCGGGACCCGCAGCAGCGCCTTCAGCAAGTGGCGGCAACGGCCACCGGTGCCCAGAAGCCCCACGGTGACGGTGTTCTCGGCTGAGCGGGCTCCGGTTGTCCCCATGGCAAGCGCCGTGGCGGCAAGGGCGTTGGTGGTCATCCAGTGGCGACGGTCGATGGTCATGGGAAAGGCTCCATGGGTTTCCCCACCATTCAACCGCCCCGCCGTGGAGAGTCCAGCGAAAAACACCACAATCGTTGCCCGCGCCCGGTGGCGGAGCATTCAAGTTGCCTTTACCATCAGGTTCCTTCCCTCCTTGGTTTTGCGCGGATGACCACCATGACACTCCCAGCGCTGGCCGCCATTTTCCTGGCCCTGGGCGCCGATCAGGCACCCCTCAAGGCAGGCGCCGCCACCAGCAACATCACCCCGCCCCTGGGTGTCGGCATTGTCGGCGGATTCGTGCCTTTCCCGGCAACCCATGTGCACGACGAACTTCACGCCCGCTGCCTGGTGCTCGACGACGGTGCCGGAAAACTGGCCATCGTGGTGTGCGACCTTCTGGGAATCGACCGGATCGTGAGCGATCAGGCCCGGGAACTCATCCAGAAGGACTTGGGGATTCCCCTTGAGCGCATCCTGATCTCCGCGACCCACACCCATTCCGCCGGCAGCGCCCTGGGCAACGATCCGCGGGTGATCAAGCAGACCATGGACGAGTACCAAAGGTTCGTGGCGCTCCGCATTGTGGACGGAGTCAAGCGCGCCAACAACCTGCTGAGGCCCGCGGAAATCGGGATCGGGGCCGTGGACATTCCTGAGCATGTCTTCAACAGAAGGTGGTACCTCCGCGACGGGACGATGCCGCCCAATCCGTTCGGCGGCATCGACAAGGTGAAGATGAACCCGGGCGCCGGAAGCAAGGACCTTCTGGAACCGGCCGGCCCGACCGACCCGACGGTGTCGTTCCTGACCGTGCGCGAGGCCGGTGGCGGCAAGCCCATCGCCTTGTTCGCCACCTATTCGCTCCACTATGTCGGCGGGGTGGGATCGGGGCATATCTCGTCGGACTACTTCGGAATGTTCTGCGAGTCGTTGGCGGAAAAGGCCGGAGCGCCCGGGCAACCGGTCCCGTTTGTCGGCCTGCTGGCCAATGGCACCAGTGGCGACATCAACAACATCAACTTCCGCGCGCCAAGGGGAGCGAGAAAGCCCTACGAACAGATGAGGCATGTGGCCGAAGATTTAGCCGCCAAGGTTGCCGGCGCCGCGGCCAAGGTCGCCTACAAGGGGCAGGCGCGCCTGGACGCCCGTTACCGGGAATTGCAGGTGGGGACACGCAGGCCGGACGCCGCCATGCTCGAATGGGCCGACAAGACCATCGCCGATTCCAGCAAGGACCCGGCCAAGGGCAACCTGCCCGCCATTTACGCGAGGCGCGTCAAGCGCATGGCCGAGCATCCGGCGACCTTGCCGATGCCGCTTCAGGTGCTTCGCGTCGGAGACGCAGCGGTGGCCACGATGCCCTGCGAGGTGTTCTGTGAGATCGGGCTGGAATACCGGAAGCGCAGCGCCATCAAGCCGGCTTGGATGGTGTCGCTGGCGCACGGCTATTACGGATATCTGCCCACTCCCAAGCACCATTCCTTGGGCGGCTACGAAACCTGGATGGGCACCAACCGGCTGGAGGTGAAGGCCTCCGAAATCATGCTGGAACAGCTTTTGGCCATGACCGCGGAACTGGCCCGCTGACCGGTCAGAGTCTCACAAACGCCCCCGTCGCGGCCGACTTGTAAATCGCCTCGATCAATTCCACCGCCCGGCGGCCTTCCCGGCCATCCACCTGCGGCCTGCCACCCGTCCGGATGGCCTGCGCGAAATCGCGCAATTGGCGGGCGTGCCCCTCATGGGAAATCGCCGCGGGATTGCTGGCGCCGCCCGAGGCCCCGGTTTTCTGCCGGAACCTTTCGCGAATCTCGTTGTCGCGGGGACCCTCGTCTCGGAAGGTCCAGTGGATGAGGTCGTCCTGTTCCACCAGCGCGGTGCCGCCGTCGCCATGCACGGCGATGGTCTTCGGAAGGCCGGGGTGAACGGAGGTGGCGGCTTGGATGACGCCCAAGGCGCCATT
Organism: uncultured bacterium; assembly: GCA_963923445.1. Taxonomy (GTDB): domain Bacteria; phylum Planctomycetota; class Planctomycetia; order Gemmatales; family Gemmataceae; genus REEB421. The sequence goes on along the minus strand of CAWUNZ010000172.1, from coordinate 4,640 downwards.
CTTGAACCTCAGGCAGGCGACCGCCGTGTCCTCCACCTCGATCCGCTCGTGGGCCAGGGTGGCGACATGCGCCCCCACGGAATCGACCGGCCCCATCAGCCATAACAGGAGATCGACATTGTGGATGGCCTGGTTCATGAGGGCACCGCCGCCGTCGAGAGCCTTGGTGCCTTTCCAGCCGCCCTCGTCGTAGTAGGCCTGGGAACGCCACCATTTGCAGGTGGTTTCCGCCAGGGTGAGGCGGCCGAAGCGCCCGGCTTCCACCGCGGCCTTGAGTTCGCGGTTGGCGTCGCCGAAGCGGGAGGGGAAGATGGCGCCCAGAAGAACGCCGTTTTTGTTGCAGGCGTCGATCAGCTCATCACAGCGCGCCGTGGTCACTTCCAGCGGTTTTTCCACCACCACATGCTTGCCGGCGCGGGCGGCGAGGATGGAAGGTTCCAGGTGGGCGCCGGAGGGAGTGGTGATGATGACGACATCCACGCCCGGTTGCGCCACCGCCTGGGCGAGGTCGGTGTAGAGTCCGGCGCCCGTCAGGCCCAGTTCCGCCGCCATCTTCGCCGCCGCGTCGGTGGACCTGCTGACCAACCCGGTGATTTTCGCCCCCGGCACCTCGGCCAGGGCCCGGGCGTGGAAACGAGCGATCATGCCGCAACCGACGATGACGAAACCCAGTTCCTTGGTCATGTTTGCGTTCTCCCGCGTTTGCCGTAGGCCTGCCAGCCGTAATTCATGCCGCTGGCAAGGGCCGCTGCAAGCATGATCCAGACCGAGGCGGCCAACGCCAAGTCCATCCATTCACGCCGGTGATCCTTGCCCAGCCATTCAAGAACCAGCGCCATCCAGATGGCCACGACTTGGGCCACCATCTTCACCTTGCCAAACGCATCGGCTCCAAAGGGCCTTCCGAGCCTTTCCATCTCGCCACGCAGGCCGGTGACGACGAACTCCCGGGCGACCAACACCGCCACCATCCAGGGGGCCAGGTAGCCTCCCGCCATCCCCGCGGGAATGAGGCAGACCAGCGTGCCCAGCACGGCGACCTTGTCGGCCAGCGGATCGAGAACCCGGCCCAGAGCGCTTGTCTGCCCCCAGGCGCGGGCCAGGGCGCCATCGAGCCAATCGGTGATGGAAACCCAGGCCCAAAGCGTCAAGGCCAGCCCCCAAGCCTCCAAGGCGATTGCCGCGCACAACGGCGGGGTTGCGAGCAGCCGCGAAAGCGACAAAAGATTCGGGATGGAGGTGAAGCCTGGTTCCGATGGCGGTGTCATGGCCATTTCCACCGCTCCGCTAGCGGCGCCGCGCCGGCTTGCCCATGAGGTCGTAGCCGTCCGAACCGGTGATTTCAGCCTGGATGATAGTCCCCGACTCCAGAGTCTTCGACTTGATGCGCGCCACCGGGTCGATATCCGGGGCATCAGCCATGGTTCGTCCGAGGTGCCAGCCCGGCATTTCCGGATCCGGCCCGTCGATCATCACCGGCAGGGTCTGGCCGACGCGTGAGCGGGCATGCGCGAACGCCACCTCTTGTTGCACGGCCATCAGGTGATCCCGCCGGCGGGCCTTTTCATCCTCGGGGACGGCCCCTTCCATCTTGGCTGAGGGGGTGGTGGGTTCATGGCTGTAGGCGAAAACGCCCAGGCGCTCGATCTTCGCCTCGCGGACCCACTCGACCAATTCCTCGTACTCAGTCTCCGTCTCACCGGGAAAACCGACAAGGAAGGTGGAACGAAGCACCAGGCCGGGAATTCCGGCGCGCAGTCGATGAAGAATGTCCTCGGTGGCCGCGCGGGTGGTTTTCCGGTTCATGCGGCGCAAAACCCGGTCGCTGATGTGCTGGAGGGGCATGTCGATGTACGGCACAATCCTTCGGGAATCGGCGAGGGTTTTCACCAACTCGTCGGTGACATGGGCCGGGTAGGCATAGTGAAGCCTGATCCAATCGATTCCATCGAGTTGGTCCAGTTCGCGGAGCAGGGGGGCCAGTCGCGCCTCGCCATAAAGGTCGATTCCGTAGTAGGTGCTGTCCTGGGCGACCAGGCACAGTTCCCGCGCGCCGTCGTCCGCCAGTTCCCGGGCCTCGCGGAGGATTTCCTCCACGGGTTTGCTCACATGCTTGCCCCGCATCTGGGGAATGGCGCAGAAGGTGCAGAGCCTGTCGCACCCTTCGGAGATCTTGAGGTAGGCGTAGTGCCTGGGGGTGGCGCGGAGGCGGGCGGTGTCTTCCAGAGCCTTCACGGGCGCCGGCCGAAAAATTCCGGTGAGTTCCTCGGTGGGCAATCGCTTGCGCCCCCTCCGGCTTCCGACACGCTCCAAGCTGAGTTCCACAGCCTGAGCGATCTCCTCCCTACCAAAAACCCCCACCATGTGGTCAAGACCCGGAACCTGGTCGCGAAGGCCGTCTTTTTCCCGTTCGGCAAGGCAGCCGGCGGCGATCACCGCCTTGACCTTGCCGCCTGTTTTCAGTTCCACCATTTCCCGCAGCACGCCAAGCGATTCCTGCCGGGCCGGTTCAATGAATCCGCAGGTGTTGACCACCACCACATCCGCTTGGGAGGCGTCGGGAATGAGGGTGAAACCTTCCTGGGCCAGTTTGCCGAGCATGCGCTCGGAATCGACCAGATTTTTGGGGCAGCCCAAGCTGACGAAGGCGAAAGTGCTCATGGTTGGAGCATACACCATTCAAACAAAAACAGTCGGAAAACCGCTGCAATCGATGCGCGGCCTGAAGTTATTAAAGCGGTCTGCTGGATGAACCTTAGATCAGGCCCCGATGTGCTCGATGGCCTTCATTTGCGACAGCGAGACATCTTCCCACTGCGACATTTTGCCGCCGTTGTAAACGCGCACGGAACTTCTGCCCAGAAGAATCATGTCGGGTTGCATGATGTCGAGTTGTTTGCCGCAGGCGAGGCTGATGCGGAAAGGGCGAAAAGGCTCCGCAACGATATGCTCACCCACTTTTCCGAACGGGACCATGGATCCGATTCCTTGGGATATCCGGAGAACGGTCTCCCGTCTCCTAGGGGGGTAAATCATTGCTTTTGCGGCGGGGACGGCTGCAAAAACACAAAACCGCCCGGGTTGAACCACTCGAGCAGTTGATTTCTACACTTATTATTACCTGATCAGGAAACGCCTGACTAGTGCGGTGATCCGTTCTCGGCAGGCGGCGCTGGTTTATCCGGAACTTTTCCATTCCGGACCGAACGATTATGCTGAATCTCTCGAGGCCAGCCGCCCAGTCGCGGTTGATCGGGTCATTGGTGCGACATGAGCGACGACAGGATCCTGATTTTCGACACAACCCTGCGCGACGGTGAGCAATCGCCCGGGGCCAGCATGAATCTTGGCGAAAAGCTTCAGGTGGCCCATGCGCTCAAGGAACTGGGTGTCGACATCATCGAGGCTGGTTTTCCCATCGCGTCCCCCGGCGATTTCGAGGCTGTTCAGGCCATCGCCCGACAGGTGACAGGCCCGGTGATTTGCGGTCTGGCCCGCTGCAACAATGCCGATATCGACCGCGCCGCCGAGGCCCTCAAGGACAATCCAAGGCCCCGAATTCACGTGTTTCTGGCCACCTCGGCGATCCACCGGGAATTCAAACTGAAAATGGCCAAGGATGAAATCATCCGGCGGGCTGTCGATGGTGTCAGGCGCGCCAAAAGCCATGTGGCCGATGTCGAGTTCAGCCCCGAGGATGCCGCCCGCACCGAACTCGATTTTCTCGCCGAGGTGGTCTCAGCCGTGGTTGAGGCCGGCGCCACCACTGTCAATATTCCCGACACCGTCGGTTACGCGGTTCCCGAACAGTACGCGGCTTGCATCGCCCACCTGCGCAAGCATGTCAAGGGGATGGATAAGGCCGTGCTTTCCGTCCATTGCCACAACGACCTGGGCCTTGCCGTGGCCAACAGCCTTGCCGCTGTCCGCGAAGGCGCCCGGCAGATCGAGTGCACCATCAACGGCATCGGCGAACGCGCCGGTAACGGCGCCCTTGAGGAAATCGTCATGGCGCTTCGAACCCGCCGCGATTTCTTCAAGCTCGACACCGGCATCCAGACCAAGCGCCTGTATTCCACCAGCAGGCTCATCAGCCATGTCACCGGCATCGCGGTGCAACGGAACAAGGCGATTGTCGGGCAGAACGCCTTCGCCCATGAGGCTGGCATCCATCAAGACGGCATGCTCAAGGAGCGGAGCACCTACGAGATCATGCGCCCCGAGGATGTCGGTGTGCCACAGACCGAACTGGTGCTCGGCAAGCATTCCGGCCGGCACGCTCTGCGCCAGCGCGTCGTGGATTTGGGCTATCACCTCGATGATCCCCAGCTTGAGAAGGTCTACGAGGCGTTCAAGCTTCTTGCGGACCGCAAGAAGACCATTTACGACGCCGACATCGAGGCGCTCTGCGAGCAGCAAGTCCATTCGGCCGAGGCGGGCCAGGCGGCATGGACCCTGGAAGCCGTTTCCTGCAACGCCGGTTCCGCGAGCATCCCCTCCGCCGTGGTCTGTCTTTGGGACAAGGAGGGCAACATTCATCGCGACTCCGCCATTGGCGACGGCCCGATCGACGCCGTGTTCAAGGCGATCGAGAGGATCACCGGGTTCCAGGTGGTGCTGAAGGACTACCGCCTTCGCAG
>CAWUNZ010000171.1:0-7224 GCA_963923445.1 uncultured bacterium | reverse complement strand
GGTCGAGCAGGGCGTCGCCTTCCCGGGCGGTCTGCATGAAATCGGCCTCGGTCGGGGCGAGCGGTTCCAACAGGAGTCGAACACCTGTTTTTTCAAGATGGGGCACGACCTGCCTGAAGGTGTCCACAAACCAGTCCGACGCCTGCTCGCGGGTGGCACCCTCGGGAATCTTCCTTTGAAGCGGCGAGCCGAACACCATGAGGTCGCCGCCGAAGTCGGCGCAGGCCCGGGCCAATTCGCCCAGATAGGCGGCGGTCTTTTCGCGAACCTGCGGGTCGGGACTGGTGACCTGAAAGCCTTCGGTCTTGGCCAGCAACCAATGCAGCCCGATGATTTTGAGCCCGGCGTTCTCCGCCGTGGAGCGCACCCGCCGACGGGTTTCGGCGTCCACCTGCCCGATGCGGGGCGCCAAGGTGAACGGGGCGACCTCCAGCCCCTCGTATCCCAGCGCCGCGGATGTGGAGCAGACCCGGGCGTGGTCCCAACCCTCGAAGGTTTCATTGCAGATCGCGTGCTTCCAAATTCCCATGGGATTCACTCCGGGTTCGCGGTCGAAAGAAGATGGATTTCCTGTCCGGCAAGGTTCAGGCAGGTGCCGGTGCCCGCCGGCGAAGACACGCGCCATCGAGCCGTGAAGTCATCGTATCGCCAGGGCATGTCCTGGAAACGGAGGGCCCAGGCGGGCCTGATGACCACGGGATGCGAGTCAGGCATGTCGGAATCGCGGGAGATCGTCCACTCCCCATGCTCCGAATCAAGGCGATAGAGCAAAACGCCGCCCCTCACGGCGAGCGACAACGACTGCTCGCCGGACTTGAGCGCCCCGGCACCGGGGCCCATGAGCGCGGTCACCTGCTCGTCATTAAGCTGAACCCCCCCGGCGCACAGGCACCAGGCAACGGCGAGCGCCACCCCTTCCCGCCTTTCGGGCGGCAGGTCGTGCAGCCATTGGCCGGCGCGGACATTGGCCCACAGGCAACCGCCCCGGAACTCGAAGGTGAGAACCAGCGCCGGGGGAGCGCCCTCGGGCGCCTCCGCGGGGGCAAGAAAGCCCCTGACACGGTGGGTGGAGAGGGTGACTTCGCGCACCTCCAGGGGCCTGCTCCATTGCCCGGGGGCGGCCTCCATCCAGCCCGGGGAAACAGCCAGGGGATCGATCAGGTTGCGGCGGAGGAAATGAACGACCGATTCACGGACATCCTCGAGTTGCTTGAGAGCCTGCCTTTCGCGGGCCCTGTCTCCGCCCTCGGCGGCGGGCCGGCCGGCCCGGCGCAGCCGGGAGAAGATGCGGGGAAGCGTGCCTCCGTGCCAACCCGGCTCCATGAGCGCGCGCATGTCCTCGCCGGAAGGGCCCGCGGGCGCGGGGCGCGGCCGACCGGGCCGGTTCGCCTCGTACAGGCCGCGGTTCTCCCGGAATTCCCAGAACAGAAATCCGAACACATTGGGCATCAGGAATATCGTTGTCGTCACGAAGGTCATGGCGGGCCAGTAACCCAGAAGGGGAGCCAGCGCCGGTATCCACGACTCGGACCCCATGGGCCCAAGCACCGGATAAAGGACCTTGGCCGCCACGAAGCAGATCGGCAGCTTGAGCGGGTGCAGCATCGGTTCGATGAGCACCACGAAAAGCAGCCTGCCGGTGGCCCGGAAAGGAATCCAGACCAGCGAGGCGGCGGCGCGGAGCGTGGTCATGGCCGCGGAATCGTCGCCGCGCGACCTGAGGGCCTCGTCGGCGCGCACAAGAGCGGTCTCCACCGCCTTGATAAGCGTCTTGTAGAGGCGGTCGAACGCCTCGAACAAGCGGCCGACCAGGCCGGCCCTCACGGCGTGGACAAAATCGACAAGGATTTCCGCCAGGCGTCGGTCGAGCAGCAAAAACGGCCGGGTGGTCATCACCAGGGCGATGAGGAACCAAAGCGCCACGCCGATGAACAGGTTCGGGATGACCAGGGGGGTGAGCACATGCAGGGCCAGCATCACCAGGCCCGGCTTGGCCGCCAGGTACCAGGCCACCTTCAGGGGAATCACCACCGCGGCGCGGAACGCCGGGTGCCGCGCGAGGATTCCGGGCAGGTCCTCCACCAGCCAGTGGAGGCCGGAGGCGATCCACAGGAACCATGAGGTGACCCGGGCCCGGAGCGCGTCGTTGGCCAGCGTGTAGGACAAGGCGGTGCCGATCAGTCCGATCCAGAGCCAGGCCCAGATGGTGGAAACGGGGCTGATCTCGTCCTGCTTGCCCGAGCCGCCGGGAAGGTGCCTGGCCAAAATAACAACAATCGAGACCACCAAAAGAGCCATTCCATAGGGGGCGATCACGAACGACCAGAACAGCCTGCCCCATTGCGTGCCGAAGAGGGCCGATGTCAGGTTCTGAAGCGCCTTGGCGTGGAACTGGCCCGACTGGTAGATCCCCTCGAACTTGAAGGTGAGCAGGCGGTCGAGCCTCAGCAGCGGGTCGTCGGCGCCCCACTCGCCCCTGTCGGTGATGTCGGGCAGCTTGAGGCTGTTGCGGCTGATGGCGTCGCGGACATCGAAGTAGCTGAAGTAGCCGTCGGCGAGGATGCGGTCGATCAGTTCGCGCACCAGCTTGCGGCGGGACACCCGCTCGAGCGGATGCCTGGGCTGCAGGCCGACATCGTCAAGGGCGTCCTCGAGGAACGGCTGGAAACGGTCGCGGAGCGCCTCCCGGCAGGTGGCCAGGCTGCCGCGGAACAGGTCCCTGAGCGCGGCGCTGTCCTCCTCGTCGATGCGGGCCCCGGGAAGGTACCGCAGCACCGATTGCAACCGCCGCGACGCCTGCACCATGTCCTGATGGGGCAACTGCCTGCTGACGGGGCGGGTGCCCACGCTGGTGAGCCAGCGGTAGATGTCGAGCGACCGCGCCGGCCTCTCGGCCTCGTTCATGATCCCCTGAAGTTCCAGAAGCAAACGATACTCGTTGGTGATGAATCTTCCCTGGTCGGCCTTTTCCAGGACGGGGAAGAGGCGCGCTTCCAGCCGCGCGGCATCGGCGGCGCGCAGGTGCAGCGGCCCGGCAAGGCCCGCCGCCAGTTCCCGCAGGTGGGACCGGGCCAGGTCCTCGGCGCGCCTTGACCGGTCGCCGGTGCTCAGGCGAGCCACCTGGATCATGGCGCAGGCGGCACCCACCAGGTCGCGCCTTTCATGGCACCTCTCGGCGCTACCCTCCAATTGCAGAACATAAGGATCCGGTTCCTGCTCGGTTTCACGGGCTCCGGGCGCGATGCCCAGAAGCGGCTGGCACAATCCGGCCAATTCCGCCAGGTTCACCCGCGAGGCCAGCCGGGCCGAATGCTTCCTCAGCAGGTCAGCGTCGAGGATGGGCAGGCAGATGGGCAAACGGTCCGGTTCCAGCGTGTCCAGCAGCGCCAGGTACACCAGGAACTCGCGCGCCAAATCCTCGTCGGATCCGCCATGCGCAAGCCTGCCTTCCGCCTCGAGGGTGGAGCGAATCTCCTCGCGGGCCACGATGTCGAGCGTGTCGAGGAAGCCCGCGGCCTCGGCCGCGTTCCATCCCGGCCCCGTCAGCGCGTCCTCCACAAGCGCCTGGAACAGCAACCGGCCGCACCGGCCGCGCAGCAGGCGCGTCTCCCGTTCCTGGCGGTCGATCTCCTCCCTGGGAGGTTGGGTTCCCAGCGAGGGGTGCGAGCGGGTTCTGGCCAGGTCGTCGTCGGTGGGACGGGCCACCAGGTAAACCGTCTCGGGCAGGACCATCGTGGGGGTGATGCCCACTTCCGTCGGTTCCACCCGGCGGAAAAGATCCTGCCGGGCCATGACGACATAACCGCGGGCCATGGCGACGGTAGACCCGCGCAGGGCGCCGCCGCTGGCGGTGGCCTTTTCCAGCACCCGGGGCGAGGCCAGAAGGGCGCCGGCATGGCATGCCCGCAACTCGGCCTCAAGGGTGTTGATATCCATGGTTAATCTTCCATTCCGGGAAGGGAGGCGATGGCTTCCTCCAGCCCTGAGATATCAGCGTCCGCATGAATCGCCGACAGGCTCACCCGAAGCCGGGCCTGCCCCATCGGCACGGTGGGATGCCTGATTCCCGGAACCAGCAATCCAAGATTGAGGCAATGGTTCGCCCAGGACAGGGCCCGCCTCTCGTCTCCCGCGATGATCGGGACGATGGGCGACCGCCCCGCCGTTTTTCGCCCCATCGCGGCCAAAGAGCTTTTTATCCGCTCCGCCAAGGCCAAAACCCGGCCGCGCCGCTCAGGCTCGGCATGGGCCACCCGCAAACCCGCGCGCGCCGCCGCCGCCGAACCGGGCGCCAAGGCCGTGGAAAACATGTAGGCGCGGCCCTGGTTCACCAGCCAGCGAATGGTTCCCCGGTCCGCCGCCACAAAGCCACCCTGCGCGCCCAGGGCCTTGCTCAGGGTTCCCACGCGCACCACTCCGCAGGGCACGGCATCGGCGGGCAGGTCCGCGGCAAGCCCGCGCCCTTCAGGGCCCAGAACACCGGTGGCATGCGCCTCGTCCACGATCATTCCGGCATCGTGCCTCCGGGCCACCCGCGCCAATTCAGCCAAGGGCGCCTCGTCGCCGTCCATGCTGAAAACGCTGTCGGTGACGATCCACGCCCGGCGGGCGCCGCCGCGATGGCGCGCCAGCATCTCATCGGCCGACTGGGCGTCGGCATGACGGAACACCCGGACCTGGGCCCGGGACAACCGGCAACCGTCGATCAGGCTGGCATGGTTGAGCGCGTCGCTGACAATCAGGTCGTCGGGCCCTGCCAAGGCGGTGACGGCGGCGAGATTGGCGGCGAAACCGGAGGGCATAACGATCGAACTTTCCGTGCCCGCATGCCCGGCCAGTTCCCGCTCCAAGGCCCTGTGCACCGGCAACCAGCCCGACAACAGGGGTGAGGCGCCGGCACCGGCGCCATGCCGCCTTTGGGCACGGGCGGCGGCGCGCGCCAACCGTGGATCGCGGGCCAGGCCCAGGTAGTCGTTGGAGGCGAAATTGACGAGGACGCGCCCTTTCCAGATCACCCGGGAAGGGTCGTCAGGATGCGGGACAAGACCCCTGCGAAGGCGGTAGAGGCCCTCCCGGCGTTTCTGGTCGAGTTCATCGGCCCAGAAGCCTCGCATGGCTGTCTCCGGCGAAAGCCGACCCCTTCTCAGGCCAGGACGGGAAGCGACAGGCCCTTCCGTTCGGCCGCCATGGGCGCCTCCGGGGCGTCGGGATCGATGCCGCCGACCCTGTCGTCATCCCAGGTCAATTCAAGATCCTCAATCATCTTGAGGTCCTCGGCGTTGGCCCGGCCGTAGGTGGACAGGTAGTTGCCGATCAGGCCGCTGGTGCCGCCGGCGTAGAAGATCCAGCTTTGCAGGTCGCGCAGGTTCTTCTCCCTGCCGCCGGCCACCTTGAGGTCCTGTTTGGGCAGCACCAGCCGCATGGTGGCGACAATGCCGAGGATCTCGAGCGGCCTGAGAGGCTTCATGTGCTCGAGCGGGGTGCCGGGGATGGGGTGCAGGAAGTTCACCGGCACCACATGGGGGTTGAGGTCCCTCAGGCTGAAGGCCAGGTCCACGCGGTCCTCGATGGTCTCGCCCATGCCGAAGATGCCCCCCGAGCAGGTCTCCAGCCCGGCGGCGCGGGCGATCTGGAGCGTGCGGACGCGGTCCGACCACTTGTGGGTGGTCACGATATTCGGATAGTGCCGCTCCGATGTTTCCAAATTATGGTTGATGCGGCGGATGCCGGCGGCCTTGAGGTCGCGCGCCTGGTCCTCGCTCAGCGTGCCGAGGGTGGCGCAGTGGCAGATGCCGTCCACCTTCTTCATCGCGCCGATGGCCTCCATGATGGCCGGCCATTCGCGCTCCGTGGGACCGCGCCCGCTGTTGACGATGCCGAAGGCGCTGGCGCCGTTGTCGCGCGCGAAGGTGGTCGCCTTCTCCACCTGCTCGGCCCCCATCATGGGATACGGCTCGATGCCGGTGGCGTTGAACGAGGACTGGGCGCAGAACTTGCAGTCCTCGCTGCACCGGCCGAACTTGCTGGGCAGGATGCTGCAGAATGTGACCTTGTTCCCGTGGAAATGGCGGCGGACCTTGTTGGCGGCGTAGAGAAGGTCGTAGATGGACTGGCCGCGCAGTCGGAAGCACTCGGTCGCCTCCTCGCGCGTGATCTCGCCACCCTCGTTGATCCGGCGGGCCAGGGCGAGAAGGTCGAAGCTGGTTTCGGTCAGGAAGGTCTCATCCGTCTTTTGCGCGATCATGTGCTGCCCCATCCATGGGGCGCGCCGGCCAATGGCGCGCCGCCCCCGTTATCTTCATCGACGGGGGCGGTTGTTCAAGGCCGATAGCCCGGTTTGTTGCCGATTCGACAGGGTTCAGTGCCCCTCGGCCGAGCGCTTGCGGGCGGGCTTGCGGTCGCCCTGCGACTCCTCGGAGGGACTATCCTCGGGCTGGTTCCATCGCGAAACCATCCATTGGGCCAGGGCGCCCACCATGGTGAGCACCCCCTGGGTGCCCAGCAAAAGCTTCTGGTGCCCGGCGCTCCATTCCACCGCGTCGAGGTGCTTGCCGCGGTCCATGAAGCTGAGAATGGTGAGGATCAGCACCAGGGAACCCGCCGCAGAGGTGGTCAGCACCATCCAGAAGGTGCGCAACATCAGGAAAACCAGGCCGCCACCCAAAACAAAGGGCAGCGGTTCGGTTCCCGGAGGCGCCGCGGCGCGCAAGAGTGTCAGGGCGGCCAAGCCGCCCAGAAGAAAAATCGCCAAATCCACCAGCGCCAAGGCCAAAGCCCCGGAAGTGAACGCGAAAAGAACCCCTGCGACAATAGGCTGCAGATGAAACCTCGGCCCGGATTCCAATCCGACCAAGCCCCCGGCCAATGTGGCCAACGCCACCAGCCAGAACCGGTGAAAAACCCCGCCGGCCGTCCACAAAAACAGCCCCACTGTCAGGAAAAGGGAAAGCGTGGGGAAACTGAGTCCCCTGCTGTCCTCCAGCAGTTCAAGCGGCAATTCCAGCATGAAACCGTCCCGATATCTCCCGACTTGGCGCGGCAGACACGCCCATTCTGGTCCGGAACCCGAACCCGGCGACAGCCCAACACGACATGGCCAAATTTCTGTGGTCAAACCCTACTTGACTTCGGTAAAACAAAGTTTAAGGTATACGATGTCATACCTAACATTGTCATACCTCGGAGGAACGATCATGAACCTGCGTCAAGACAACCGTCGCGCGT
>CAWUNZ010000170.1:0-7277 GCA_963923445.1 uncultured bacterium | reverse complement strand
CGGACAGCCTCGGCCAAGGCTGGGATGTGAACGATCAGGCCCGCCGCTATCTGTCATGGTGGCAAGGTGGCAAATACTCGGTCAACGGTGTTTGCTTCGATATCGGCGGGACAACATTGAGCGGACTGAGCAACTTTTCCAAAACCGGTGACGCCACCGCTTCAGGTTCGCAAATCGGTCAAGGCAACGGGTCGATCATGCGACTTTCCCCCGTGAGCATCCGTTATTCCTCACTGATCGCCTCCGATCCCGCCCGCCTGGCGGCCCTTGCGGACGCGACCAGCGCCGTCACCCATGCCACCGCTGAATGCCGGTATGCGGCGCGTGTTCTGGCGTTGATCTTGGCGGGATTGATTGAGGGCTATACCCGGGAGCAGGTGTTGGCCCCCCAAGGGCCGGTGCTCTCCTCCGTGCTGTCCGACACCGATATGCCGCCCGCCATCGCCCAGGTGGCCCATGGCTCCTACCGAAACAACAATCCCCCCGCCATTCGGGGCACCGGCCATGTCGTCAAATCCCTTGAGGCCTCCCTGTGGGCGTTTCACGACGCGGCGGATTTCTCCTCCGCCGTCCTCAAGGCGGTGAACCTCGGCGAAGACTCGGACAGCACCGGCGCCGTCACCGGACAACTAGCGGGAGCCTTTTTCGGGGAAACCAGCATCCCGGCCGATTGGCTCGCCGGCTTGGCGCGAAAGGACATGATCGAGGAATTTCTCGCGCCACTGCTTAATCCTTTGGGGGAATAAAACCGGTGGCGCTACTCCCCCGGTCCATCCGTCTCAACCGAAAGTCAGGACTCAACACCGATGCTGCATGAACCCGCCAACACCGACCAAAGTCCTGATCCGGCCGCCGGCTACAAGGCTCGCTTGGGCCTGATGCTGTTCATGGTCTACGCGCTCCTCTACGGCGGATTCGTGGCCATCAACCTGACATTGCCAGCGCTCATGGAGGTTTCAGTGGTTTGGGGGATCAACCTCGCTGTTGTCTATGGTTTCGGCCTCATTATTGCCGCCTTGGCATTGGCCTTGGTTTATGACGCGTTGTGCCGTTCACGCGAAAGGGGCAACTGAGTCATGGTCACGGCCATCTTTCTCGCGTTTGTCATTTTCATTGTCGGCCTGTCTGTCCAATTGGGTCGGCGCACAAAAACCTCAAGCGGTTACTACGCCGCGGGTGGCCAGATCCACTGGGGCGTCAACGGCATCGCCTTCGCCGGGGACTACCTCTCCGCCGCTTCATTCCTCGGCATTTGCGGCATGATCGCGACCCAAGGCTACGATGGCTTCCTTTATTCCATCGGTTATCTCGCCGGCTGGGTTGTCGCCTTGTTCGTGATCGCTGAACCCCTTCGCCGCATGGGCCGATACACCTTCGCCGATGCCGTGGATGCCCCCTTCGGTTCCAAGGGCATCCAACTCGCCGCCGCTGTCAGCACCCTGGTGGTGTCTCTTTGCTACCTGATTCCCCAAATGGTGGGAGCGGGTGTACTGGTGGAACCGCTTCTTGGTTTGCCCCACCACTGGGGTGTGATCATGGTTGGCGGCATTGTGATGGTCATTGTGGCCACGGCGGGCATGGCCTCGACAACTTATGTCCAATTCCTCAAGGGCGGATTGCTGATCATTTTCTCCCTCATCCTCGTGGTTGCCGTTTGCTGGCGAGGCCTTTCCACCGCCCCGGATCAAGGTGGCGCGGTGCCATTCCACAAGCACCGATCCGTGCCGGTAACCTTGGATCCCCAAGGGAATTTCATTACCGAGGATGGCCAATCCAAATGGATTGAAAACACAAAGCTTCCCACTGGAGAAATGTTCGCCCGTCATGAAAAGGACGGCATCAGCACATGGTGGCGCATCGACAGCATGACCGACGGGGCCCTGATAGCCCGCGAGACTGAATGCCTCGTCAAAACCAAGACCGGCACCCAGCGGCTTGTCAACGGTGTTCCCGAGGGGCCCACAAACAAAATCCGCCAAGTCGGTTCCCTTGCCAGCATCGCGGGAGATGCCGATGCCCGCACCGGCCCTGTTTCACCCGCCGGTTTGATCGCCGCGATCGGGGCGCCGGGAACCAAGGTCACACGCTGGAAGGAATCCAAATTCACCGACAGCGAAGGAAACGCCGTCACGGTTTACCATCCCTCCGAAACAGACGGGGCCCGGCTTCTTCGCCCCGGCTTGCGATTCAAGGTACAGGGAACCTGGCTGGAACGATTGGATTTCGCTTCCCTGATGCTGGCCCTGTTCCTTGGAACCGCCGCGCTGCCCCACATCCTCATTCGCTACTACACTGTCCCGGGCGCGTCCGAGGCCCGCAAATCCACCATCGTGGCGATCGCGGCCATCGGAGCCTTTTATGTCCTGACCCTGTTCATGGGTTTGGGAGCCATGGCATCCGGCGTGCTCAATCCCGCGGACAGCAACATGGCCGCCCCGCTCCTGGCACGCTCGTTCGGTGACCTGCTGTTCGCCTTCATTTCGGCGATCGCGTTCGCCACCGTCCTGGGAACGGTCAGCGGCTTGGTGGTGGCGGCATCGGGCGCCGTTGCCCATGATTTGGCCGATCGATTCCTAGCGCTTTCGCTGTCGGATTCATCCAAAATTCTCCTGGGCAAGGGCGCGGCGTTGGGCGTCGGGGTCATCGGAATCGCCTTGGGGATCGTCTTCAAGGGAATGAATGTCACTTTCCTCGTGGGGCTTGCCTTCGCCGTTGCCGCTTCAGCCAACCTTCCTGCGATTATCATGATCCTGTTCTGGCGCAAGGTCACGGCGGGCGGGGTCATCGCCTCCATCACCGTGGGAATGGTTTCATCCCTCATTCTGATCGGGCTTTCACCCGACATGTGGGGGCTTTACGGGCTTGCACCCACGCAAGCCCCGATTCCGTTCTCGAATCCGGGAATCGTGTCGATCCCCTTGAGTTTCGCCACGCTGGTGATCGTTTCGTGGGTCACTCCCCGCCGCTCCCAACCCTCCGCTTGAAGATGGTCTAAACCAGAAATCATGGGCCCTCGGATGGTTTCCAGCCATTCGACCACCGCTTTCCATGCCAACGCCTTCTTATTTCTTTCCCGCCTGAGGAGTTCCCGCCAAGGACCACGAGGAGTTTCCTTTATTCTGGATTCCAAATCCCTCACGGCCCCGACTTGATCATTGACATCACCCATACGGTCTTGGATTTCCTCCAAAAATCCGATCATTGTTTTGACCTCGCGGGCGGGCCAAAGCGAACGGCTCATTTCAAGCCCATACCGGGCTTTTTTTGAGGCGACGCGAAACTGGTGAAAAGCAGTTTCCCCCAAGCCTGCACTTCCAATGGAACCATTCACCCGGGTCAGCAACGCGCTCACACGCTCACGGATTTGTTGATGAATCCGGCTACTTGATTCCTCCCTCAATCGTTTAATCAGGGCCCTGACCTTGAAATCCAGCGAATCTTTCAGGTTCCGGACATCCTGACACAATTTTTTGACGGCCTTGGAGCGGTCTTTTTTCACCGCCAATAACCAGATTCTCCGAGGAGTTCCCGGTTTCGACTTTGCCAATGTCCTTAAAAGAACATCCATGTTGCGGGTAAGGTCGGCAGAGCGCCGAACCTTACCAAGACATTTCTGAAGTTTTTTTCGGCGCTTGCGTGGAAGCCACTTCCGCGACAATAGCAGGCCCACCTGAGCCCGACGACAGGCCACACGCAATCGATGCACCGTCACCGCGCCCGGGTTCTTGGACTTTCCCACGCGATCGAGTGCGGTCCGCACCCGCTTCAGCAAATGTTCAAGGTTTATCAAGGGGATGAACACTACCTCTTTTGCACTCACGATTCCGATCATCTCGACACCCCATCCAATAGCTAGCCACTAATCCTATGCCCACCGCGGTCGACCCCCTGCCCCTTGCGGAGACGAAAACCCAAAACGACAATCGAAGTTGGATCCTTCTCTTCCCCACCGGAAAATTGCGCTATGTCATGGTTCCTGACTTTGGCCCTGATCCTGCCCATTTCGGCCGACCCCATTCGTCACGAGTTCCTCGCAACAGGTGGTGAAACCTTCATTGTGGATACCTCGGGAAAAGCAACCTGGACCTACCCTCACGGCTCACGCGATGGCTGGGTTCTGGAAAACGGCAATATTTTGCTGGCTCTGAGCAAGTCCAAGGACTACCCGGGCGGTGCCGCGGCCTTGGTTGACCGGGCCGGCAAGATCCTTTTCCTACACAAGGGCACCCAGTCCGAGGTGAACACCGTGCAACCGCTCCCGGGAGGTTCGGTGTTGCTGACAGAGGCCGGCCCGAAACCCCGCCTTCTCGAGGTGGATCCATCCGGCAAGGTCACAGTGGAAGTCGCGCTGAAAGCCCAGGTGAAAGACCATCACCTGCAAACCCGCATGGCCCGGAAACTGCGGAACGGGAACTATCTGGTGCCGCAACTTCTCGACAAGGTCGTGCGCGAGTACGATCCGACCGGCAAGGTTGTCTGGGAAGCCAAAACTCCCCATTGGCCCTTCACAGCCATCCGCCTGCCCGATGGCAACACGCTGATCGGCTGCACCCTTGGCAACCTGGTCATCGAGGTCGATCCCAGCGGCAAAGAAGTTTGGAGGGTCACCAATGATGACCTACCCGGCAAACCCATCAACGACGCCTGCGGCGTGCAGCGGCTTGCCAATGGCAACACGGTGATCACCAGCCATCACGCCAAGGCGGGTGAAATCAAGCTTCTGGAAATCACCCGTGACAAAAAAATCGTCTGGACCCACAAGGACGAACGCCGTGGCGGCATCCACCATTTCCAGATTCTCGACAAAACGGAAAACCCGGCCCTCCGGTGAGGAAAGGCCGGGCCAAAGGTTGTTTCGCGGGCAAGCGTCAGGAAACCTTCCTCAGCTTGCTGACCCGGCCGGTCGCCACCCACTCCGCCACGAATATGTTTCCGTCGGCATCGAAGCAGGCATCATGCGGGTGAACGAACTTGCCCGCCTGCCATTGCTTGCTGTCGCCCCGGATTTTACCGCCATCCTTGCCAGTCACCCGCGCCACATCATCGCCCAAGGTGGCCAAGACCTTGTCGTTGGCGTCCAGAATGCTCACGCGGGCATGCAGTTCAGGAATCAGTAAAAGCCCCTTGTAAGTCTCGGCATTCGCGGGCAGGCCGAACCCCTTCATGGTTTTCTGGTATTTCCCGTTGATGTCGAAAAACTGAAGGGTGTGGTGGGCACGGTCGCACACCACGATTCGCGGTTCCTGCCCGCGGGTGTCCACCCAGATGCCGTGGGGTGTGTTGAACTTCCCCTCGCCATTGCCGGCGCCACCAAACATCGATTTCCAGTTGCCGTCCTTGTCGAAACGGTGCACCACAAAAGATCCGTACCCGTCAACCAGAAGAAAATCAGTTCCACCGGGAACCCAAGCGAAGTTTGTCGGCAGGAAACGATCCCGGCCCCAAACCTTTTGCGGCTTGGTGTCCTCATCCTTGGCGTAAACCTTGGAATCCATGGGGGCGTACTTTTGCCAAACGGTTTCACCCTTGAGTGAGAGCTTGGCGAACGACTTCACCTGCTGGTAAGCGCACACATACAAGAACTCCTCTCCGCCTTCCTTGCGAATTTCAATGCCGTGGCCGCCACCTTGGAACTGTTTTCCAAAAGAGCGGATGTACTGGCCCTTGGGATCGAAAACAAAAATGGAAGGATGATCCTTGAGATTCTCGCGCCCCTCGTGGATCACATAGAGGTTGCCGGCCGAATCAACCGCCACATTGTGGGTTGTCTGCCAGGTGAATTCGGAGGGGAGCTTGGCCCAATCGTGGATGACCTCGTATCGGTGCTCACCCTGGCCCGTCACCAACGGACTACTGCCCGATTTATTTTCCATGCCCAACAGAATGGGCCCCGTCGAGGCGAGCGCGGCGGAGGCCTGAATGAAGCGACGGCGATTCATGGGTGAGTCCTGTGCAACAAAATTGATCGAAGCGAGGTTTTCTTCTACCACACGGCAAAAATGCCGCAAGCAGCGTCATTTCTTCCGGAAGACCAAGCCGGGGTCTTCCGCCGGTCCACCCACCACCTTGAAGGCAAATTCCTTTTCCGAAACCGCCTTGACCCTGCCCATCAGGGCGCCACCAGATGATCGCTCCAGCACCAGAAGCGGCCCCTCCAGCGTGAAGGTTCCGCCAAAGGCGTCCTTCTTGCCTGTTTTCTCAATCACTTCCCAAGAAAACTTGCCATCCTTGCCAACGGACAGGCCGATGGTTCCACCATCCGCGCGTTCGGCCTTCCATTCCCCCATGATGTCCAAGCTGATGTCGGGACTCTTTTCCTCGGGCTCTTCCTTTTTCTTTTCCGCGCCCTTTTCATCCTCTGCCGCCGCCCCCGACACACGATAAAGGTTATCCACCACTGAATCTTTTGGCAGCAAGGCGCGGACTTTTCTGATCGTCTCACGCGCGGCCTCGGAGTCGCCGGCAGTCATCTGGTGATAGCCCAGAAGGAACATGACCGCGGTATCCTTGGGATTGGCGGAAGATTGATCGACGAGCGACTGCAACTGCCCCTTGTAGATCTCGATGTCAGGATAAAGCGAGCTCATCGTGGTCCAGTCCCAACCCGGACCGCTTGCCAGCAACGAATGCAACACAGCGGAGGACTGCTGGTAATCGCGCAACGCGAACAGGCAAAGGGCCCTGAATTCATGCATGACGACATCGTTGGGGAATGCGGCGATCGACTTCTCCACACCCGCCAAGGCTGCCTTGTAACGACCTGCCTTGAAATCTTCTGTCGCCTTGTCAAAGCTTCCGGATGCCGATTCAGGGAGCTTGGCGGGCTGTGAATCCGTCTCGGGAACGGCCTGGGCCACATTGATGACCGGCTGGGTATAGTTCAGGTAGACCGGACTCGGGTTGGAGGGGGCGGCGACCACGAACGGGTTGGCGTAGGCGCTGTAGCCGAAGTTCAACGCCAAGCTGCTTAAACCCCACAGGCCTATCCCGAGGCCGGGCGCGCCATAGCCCCAGGAATTGTACCCGTACCCTTGGTAACATCCGTTGTACCAAGGGTGATAACCACGATTCCAATAAGCATAATTATTGGCCCAGGCGGCGCCATACCCAGCGGCCGCGGCACCAATATAGGGGTTGTAGCCGTAGCCCCACCCGCCATTGGGCCGATAACCCCATCCGTTCCCCCCGAAGTTGGCACCGTTCCAATGGTTGGAATTGAAGTTGTTCACATTGGTCTGATTCATGAAGTTGTTGTTCACGGGACGATTGCTGACAAC
>CAWUNZ010000169.1:0-7290 GCA_963923445.1 uncultured bacterium | reverse complement strand
ACGCCGTTCCCGTGACCGAGACCCAGGAACCCCAGGCGGTGATCGGGAGCAACCTGCACAGGCTGGCCTATCCCGAGCAATACCGCGAGCATGTGGAACGCAACAAGGGACAGCTCAAGGTCGCTTTCGAGCACCCCGGTCGCGACATCAGCGAGCCGTTCCTGATGCCCGGCAAGCAGCCGGAGGTGCTGTCGCTTCAGGCCCGCGGCGAGTACCTTTACGCCGCGTGCGGGGAAATGGGACTCCGTGTCTTCGACATCGCGTTCACCGACCACAAGGGCTTTTCCGAGCGCATGTCGACGGCGCCGGTGTCTCCTTTCGGCCAAAAGTTTTTCGTGCGCACGCGGTTCGCCACCTCGGTCGCGGCGCCCACCACCATCGCGCCCGATCCCACGCGCAAGCATTTTCCCGAGAACCAGGAAAGCCCCGTGCACCTCATGTACGCGTTCATCTATGTGACCGACAAATACGAGGGGCTTGTGATGGTGGGAGCCGGCACCCTGCTCGACGGCGACCCGCTCAACAACTTCCTGAAGAAGGACATCGTCTTCAATCCGGACAATATCCTTGCCGGGGCGGACAGCATCACCTTCCACGGCACGCACGCCCATATCGGCTGCGACGCCGGCTTGGTGACCATTGACCTGTCCAACCCCAAGGAACCCAAGGTGACCCAAGTGTTGGGCGGACCGGCGATCGGCCGCCCCCGGGCCATGACCACCCAGGGCCGATACGGTTTCGTGGCCGATGACCAATCGTTGGTCACGCTCGACCTTACCGACCCGGCCCACCCCCGCCCGGTGGCCAACCTGCCGTTCCCAGGCCTCAAGTCGCTTTATGCGGCGCGCACCTACCTGTTTGCGGCCGCCGGTGCGCGCGGCATCGCCATCTTCGATATCGAGAACCCCGAGCAGGCCAAGGTGGACCAGATTTATGATGCCGAGGGCCGCATCAACGACGCCCACGACATCAAGTTGGGAGCGACCTACCCCAGCCAGTTTGGCTATGTCGCCGATGGTAAAAATGGACTGCGAGTCCTGCAGCTCACCACGCCGGAGACCCCGGGTTCGGCGGGATTCAGTCCCCGGCCGGTGCCGATGCTGGTGTCGAACTACAAGATGAAACTTGGCGGCCATGCCATCTGCATCGCCAAGGGGATCGACCGCGACCGGGCGGTGGATGAGGCCGGCAACCAGTTGGCGGTGTTCGGCCGCCTGGGCGGCAGGCCGCTTAACCTTGAGGAGATGAACAAGCTGTACCTTCGCGAGGGCAAGGTATGGCGCGTCAGCAACGACCCGGCATGGACGGGATACACCCTGAGGCGTGGAAGCCAGAAGCGCCGCAAGCAGGCGGTTCAGCCGTAACGCTCGGGCGCCAGCAGCGACAGGTCGATGGAAGCCGGGGCGTTGTCGAGCAACTCGCCCACCAGCTTTCCTGTCACCGGGCCCAGACTCAACCCCATCATCGCATGTCCGGTGGCGATGACCAGATTCGGTATTTTCCTGCTTCGGCCCAGGTAAGGCAGGCCGTCGGGCGAGCAGGGACGCAACCCCTTCCACGGTTTCAATCCTTCGAAATCCGTTTCCTTGAAGTCCTGATAGTACCGGCAAAACGAGCGCTGGATGCCGCGCACCCGGGCCGGGGCGACCTCCTCGCTCAGGCCGGATAGTTCCATGGTTCCGCCCACTCTCAGCTTGCCCCCCATGGGAGTGACAGCGACGCGCGCCTCGGTGAGAATGGAACACAGGCGTGGCATTTTGCGGGGTGATGGAAGCGTGACGCTGTAACCCTTCCCCGCCTGCATGGGCAGCCCCAGTCCCAGTCGCCGGGCCACCAACGGCGACCACGACCCCGCGGCCAGCACAACCTGTTCAGCCTCGATCTCTCCCGCTGTGGTGGTCGCCCCCTTGAGGCGTTTGCCATCGCGGATAAACCCGGTGACTTCCGTCTGGAATTGAAAATCGGCCCCCATGGATCGGCACTTGGCCTCCAGGCCCGCCATCAGGCGGTTAGGATCCAAGTGGCAGTCGCGGGGAAAAAAGACCGCTCCCTCGATATCCATGGCGATTCCCGGTTCCATCGCCTTGGCCGCAGTGGCATCCAGCACTTGGGCAGGCACGCCCAAGGCGTTGGCGCGGTCGGCGAATTGAGCCTCCTCATGGAAGCCATGCGCCGTTTGGCAGAGCATCAAAAGTCCCTTGGTCTCGAGGCCGAAGGCGCCCGGACCGGAAGACACATCGGCGTTCCACTCCTCATAGATGGCCCTGCTGGCGAAATTCAGGTCGCGCAAGATTGGCGCCGCCGCGCGCACCCGGCGGGCCGAGGATGCCCACCAAAACCGCAGGCCCCAGGAAAGCAGATCCCACGACAACCTGGGCCGGATATAAAACGGAGACTCGGGATTCCACATCCACTTGATACCCTGCCACACCACCCCTGGCGCCGCCAGCGGGATGAAATGGCTCGGCACCACCATGCCGGCGTTGCCAAAGGAGCATCCATCGCGGGTGGACTCGCCCCGGTCCACCACGGTGACCCGAAAGCCGCGCCTGAGCGCATGCCAAGCCGAGGACAGGCCGATGATCCCGGCTCCCAAAATCAACACGCGGTCCGCCATGGCATTTCCCCACCCAGCGGTGATCAATCAGCCCTGATTCCCCACCGGAAAGGGTCTCCCGAATCCAGCAGCAGGGTCGCCTCGGCCGTGACATGGGCCGTGCCCGAGATGGTGGGGATGATGGACTTGCCCTGAACTTCCCATTCATAGGTGCCAACAAAGCGTGTCCCCAGGATGCTTTCCTGAACCCAAGGTTCACCGGGAAGGAGTTTGCCATCAGCCGCGAGGCAGGCGAGTTTGGCGCTGGTGCCTGTGCCGCACGGGGATCGGTCATAAGCCAGCCCGGGGCACAAGACAAAATTGCGGGCATGGGCACCCGGTGTGCCAGGCCCCATCAACTCGACATGGTCCACTTCGGGATGCCCCGCGGCATTGATAGCCATGCGGATGCGGGTGGCCAAGCTGGTGAGTTCCGCCACATTCGCCAGACGCAAATGCTGGCCATGGTTCTCCACCAGGTAAAACCAGTTCCCCCCCCAGGCGATGTCGCCGGAAACTTCCCCATGGCCGGGCACATGCACGGCCAGCGCCTTGTGGGTTCGCCAACTGGGAACATTGCGAACAGACACTGAACCATCTTCACGGAGACGCGCCTCAACCACTCCCACCGGTGTCTCGATCAGGTGCGGGCCCGGCTTGATTCGACCCATGTGTGCCAGCGTGACCACCAGACCAATGGTTCCATGCCCGCACATCCCGAGGATGCCGACATTGTTGAAGAAGATCACGCCCGCGGCGCACGAGGGATCCGACGGAGGGCAGAGAAGCGCCCCGACCAGCACATCGCTGCCACGAGGTTCATTGACCACGGCGGAGCGGAAATGATCGTGACCTTGCTTGAAGCGGGCGGCGCGCTCAGCCACCGAACCGGAGCCAAGGTCGGGACCACCCTCTACTACCAAACGCGTTGGCTCCCCGCCGGTATGGGAGTCAATGACCCGAATCCTGCTGATGTTTTCAGGGTTCATGGTAACCAATCAGACCTTGGGCCTTTCCGTCAGGCCTCTGTGAATCAACTTGAGCACCAATTCGCGTGCCTCCAGTCGCCTGAGGTATGCCTTCCTGAACCGGTGCTCTTAACAATGATCCAAGATAGTCTTGGGCGGTACGGATGTCCCGGCCTTCAGCGCTGTTTCAGGCCGAGGGCTTGGCACCAAGCCTTGGTTTTGGCCTCCAGATTCAACGATGCCATCGCCGGACTGGTGGAGGGGAGCAGCACGGTTCCCAACGCCGCCTGCCGGGGTTCCAAGGTCGGCAGCACCAACCGGCGGTAGGCCTGCCAGGCCGTGGCACCGTTGAACCCGATGAGGCGAATGGCTGGGTGGCCTTGGAAAAAAGTGGCGAAATCGTTCGCCCGCATGGTGGAAGAGACAATATCGGAATCGAGGCTTCCGGTGCGGGAGCAGGCGCTCAACACATCCCATACAGCAATGCCTTGGTTCATCAGTTCCATCGTTCGCTTTTCGTAGGACCATGTTGATGGAACGCCCAGCAACGCCTCCATCAACGGCCAGAAGGCGTTGCGTGGATGGGCGTAGTACTGGCCCGCCTCGAGCGATGCCTTGCCGGGCATGGAACCCAGAAGCAGCACCTTGGCCGTGGGGTGCGAGAGGGGTGGAAAACTGCGGACGAATGCCATGACGATTGGGCGGCCTGCCGAGTGGTGGTAATCTTGTTGGAAGTGTAGCGGCAATTGATTGGTTGCGAATCGGCAGGTGGGCGATGGTCAAGACTCCCTTGTTCATCATGGTGGGCGGATTTCTTGGCGCCGGAAAAACCACCACGGTGGGCAGACTGGCCCGCCATTTTCAGGGCCAAGGCAAGCGCGTGGTGGTGGTCACCAATGATCAGGCAGCCGATCTTGTCGACACTCACACCCTCCGGTCGCAGGGCCTCGAGGTGGGTGAGGTCGCGGGGGCCTGCTTCTGCTGCAACTTCAACGAGTTGACCGGTGTGATGGAAAAACTGGGGCTGGAAGGGGGAGAGTCGGCGCTGCCCGATGTGGTGCTCGCCGAACCGGTGGGCAGTTGCACCGATCTGGTAGCCACGGTACTCCGCCCCTTGGAAAAGGTGTACAACCGCCCGTTGCGCATCGCACCCTATGCGGTGATCTTGAAGCCCAGCCACGGCCTGCGCATCCTCGGCAACCAAGGCAAGGCAGGGTTCTCGCCACAGGCGGCCTACATTTTCAACAAACAGATCGAGGAAGCTGACCTGGTCCTCATCAACCGGGCGGATGAATTGCCACCCGAGCAAATCGCTGAACTTACTCGTTTGGTGGCTGAACAGTTTCCAGGCAGGCCGGTTCTGCCCGTCTCCGCGGCGACAGGCCTTGGTTTTGATGACCTGCTGACCCATTTGGAAGGAGCCGGTATCACCCCGGGCGGCAAAACGATGGACCTCGACTACGAGGTCTACGCCCAGGGTGAAGCCGACCTCGGCTGGCTCAACAGCCAAGGCCGGGTCACGGCGGCCATCCCGTTCGACATCGACGCGTTGGCCATCGGGCTTGTCCGGTCGATCCAATTGCTCTTGACCGCGCGCGACGCCGAGACGGCGCACCTGAAAGTGACCGTGAAAGGTGCCGGGGCGCTGGCCGTGGCCAACTCCATCAGCAACTGCACCGATCCAAAATTGTCGCACGCCACCGGGGCCAGGTCCGCCGACGCCGAACTCGTTATCAATGCCCGGGTGGCCATCGACCCCGAAACGCTGGCGGAATTGGTCAGACAAGGTTCCGAAGCGGCGGCGACTGCCGTGGGTGGCAGGATCGTGCTGGAAAACCTCCGAAGTTTCCGCCCCGGCCGACCAGTGCCGACGCATCGGTTGCTGGAACCCGTGGCCTGATGTCGGGCACCGCTATTCCGAATGAGTTGTGTAAAAACTGATCCCGGTTGGAGGCCCCATGCTGTTCCTCGCGCTGTTGTCGTTCATGCTTCCGGCGCAATCTTCCAACGAAGGCGCCAAGCCCAACATCCTGCTGATCGTGGCCGATGACCTCGGCTGGAGCGATGTCGGCTGGCATGGCGGTTTTTCCAAGACTCCGGTCATGGACAAATTGGTGCGCGACGGGGTCGAACTCGACCAGCATTATGTGCAACCGGTTTGCACCCCCACCCGCACGGCGCTCATGAGCGGGCGTTACCCCGGTCGGTTCGGGCCGCAGGCACTGGCCCCGAGCAACCTTCGAGCCATGCCCCTAGGCACCCCCATCATCGCCTCGGCACTCAAGGCCGGCGGATACCGAACGCACATGGCGGGCAAATGGCACTTGGGCGCCCGCAAGGAGTGGATCCCCAACGCCTACGGATTCGATTCCAGCTACGGCACTCTGACGGGCGCCGCCGACCCCTGGACCCACAAGTACCGCAAGGGCAACCCGTACGAGGACACCTGGCACCGCGACGGTGCTTTTTTTCATGAGGAAGGAAACGCCACCGAACTGGTGGCGGCCGAGGCTGTCAGGCGCGTTTCCGAAGGCAAGTCACCCTGGTTCGTCTATGTGCCTTTTCACGCGGTCCATACCCCGGTGGACGCCCCGGAGGAGTTCAAGAAACTTTACGCCGGCACCAAGTTCCACGACGATCCGGCGAAGCATGATTCACGCCTGCGATTGGCGGCCATGGTTTCCCAACTCGACGCCAAGGTGGGACAACTGGTGGCCGCTGTGGAAAAAGCCGGGCAAAGGGAAAACACCCTCATCATTTTCACCAGCGACAATGGCGGCATCGAAGGCCTGAAGAACGCCTACGCCGGCAAGGTGCCTGATTCACCGCTCAACAGCGAGAACGATCCCCTTCGGGGACAAAAAAACACCCTGTATGAGGGAGGCACCCGCGTCTGCGCCTTCGCCCATTGGCCCGGGAAGCTGAAGCCGCGCAAGATGACCACCCCCATGCACGCGGTGGATTGGTTTCCCACCATCGCCGCGCTCACCGGATGTAAGCCACCGGACAAACCCCTTTGGGATGGCGTGAACCAATGGGACCGACTCACAGGAGCCAACCCCACCGCGCCCGACCGGGCCATTTACATCGCCATGCAGAGCGGCGCTCGGTCGTTGCGACGGGGTGATTGGAAGATCATCAAAAAACCCGGCATGGCCAAGCCGGAACTGTACAACATCGCCACCGACCCCTACGAGAAGGAAAACCTTGCCGCCAAGGAACCCGGGCGCCTGAAGGAACTTCAGGATCGCCTTGCCGCGGAGCACGCCAAGGACAACCCCGTCATGCCCGAGGACCTGAAGGGCTTGCCGCATTAATCACAGAAAATTGGCCGAAACCATGATCCAGTTTCTCCGTTTTCTGGCGGGCATTGCCACGGGTATGGCGGTGGCGTTCGCCATGGTGATTCTCGTCGAGATTTACAGCGGGAAGGTTCATCCGCTGCCGCCGGATTTGGAACACTCCATGGAGGTGATGTGCGCCCATGTGGAGGCTTACCCCTCATGGGTGCTGGCCACGGTGGTGCCGATGTGGGGATTGACGGCGTTCGCCGGTGCCTCGGTGGCGGGTATTGTCGGTTCCCGGATGTCATCGATTGTGTTGGGGGTTCTTATCCTTGGGCTTCTGTTGTTCAACCTGTCGATGCTGCCCTACCCAACATGGTTCAAGGTTGTGATGCCCATCATGGCGCTGGCAGGGCTGGTTCTGGGAACAAAAGCCGGTAGC
>CAWUNZ010000168.1:0-7335 GCA_963923445.1 uncultured bacterium | reverse complement strand
GCGGTCATCGCCAGCAATGTGAAGGAAGATATCATCGAGTGCCTGACCGGAGGGATCCGCAAAGATCCCTCGCGGGAACTCAAGGCGGCCTTGGAGCGCATGACTGGGCGCGAAGCGGCTTGGATGGTTGGCCTGGTAACAGATGAAGCCAAAAAGGAAATGCGGGGGCCCGAAGGGATTCGCGAATTCGCCGAAAAAGTCGACTCTTGGTCCGCCACCATCGACATGACCGAAACCATTGCCTTGGCCATGAACCTGCATGCCCCTGATGGCGGGGCAGCCAACACGCTGCGGAAAACCATTGAGGATCGATTCTTTCCTTTCCTGAAAAACCAGAGCCGCAATCGCGGCAACGAGAAAAACGAAAAAAAATTGGAAAGCGTTCTCGATGTCGTGAAGATTGAAACCAAAGGTTCAAGCCTTTCGATCAAGGCAAAAATCGACGAACCCCTGATCAAGAAATTGATGGAAAACTGATCAGGTCGGGATCAGGGCTTGGGTGATTTTGATGGGCTGGAATCAGTCACCAGACGCTTGAGAATTGGCGGAATTTCAGAATCCGGCAGCCCGTTTCTCCGGTTGGCCTCAATGGCCCTCCCAAGCCAAAAACGAAGCGGCGTCTGATCGGAAGCCGCTCCCGGCAATTTGGCAGTCCTGCGTTGTGGCTGAATGTCCAAGGCGCTTCGCCACGCCCGCTCCTTGAGTATCTCATCGCGCCAAAGGGGTCCCAATTCGCGAAAAGCCCTGACAGAATCCGCCGGCTTGTTTTCCATCGCGAGTGAAATCCCGGACCCGAGCTTTCCCAACGCTTGAAAATGCAAGGCTTGCTTGGGCTGGTCCAATCGCTCAAAAAAGTTCAGCGCCTCATCCCAGCGTTCGCTCTGAAGGTATAAAAGCCCAAGGTCGAGGCACACAACCAAGCCCGCATCCACGGTCGCACCCTCGACCCGACCAGACAAATAAACATCCACGGCCTGTTTCAAGGCCGCTTCCCCCGACATCCTGGCCCCATCAGTTCCTGAATCCAGCCCTGGATC
This sequence comes from uncultured bacterium, assembly GCA_963923445.1. Lineage (GTDB taxonomy): Bacteria > Planctomycetota > Planctomycetia > Gemmatales > Gemmataceae > REEB421. The sequence goes on along the minus strand of CAWUNZ010000168.1, from coordinate 6,298 downwards.
AGGCAAGGAATCAGCCATCATTCGCTTGGCGAGCGAATCCTCGGCAACGGTTTTGAACAAAGCCATGCCCGCTCCGGCCACACCGGCAAGCAGCACGGTGGAACAAGCCAGAACGGCAGTCCCGGCAGCTTTCTTGTTCAATAACCACGCCCATAGCCCTCTGGGCCTGCCGACACAGGAAATGCCATCCAATTCTCTAAGAAATTCAACGGGAGAGGCCGGCCTTTCCGAAGGCGACTTCCGAAGCATTCGGTGAATGAGATCGCAAAGTTCAAGGGGAATGTCGGGGCGCCCAATCGCAAGTGGATCCGGCTCCGCACGAACCTGCTTGACCGCCACTTCCAGCGCGGATGATCCTTGAAAAGGTGGACGCCCCGTCAGCATGAAAAAGGCGGTAACCCCCAGTGAGTACAGGTCGCTCCGCGAATCAAGTTTCTTGCCTTCCACCTGCTCTGGACTCATGTAAAGCGGGGTTCCCAAGGCCGCGCCATCCTGAGTGAGTCCCAAGGCCTGACCACCGCGATCCAAAAGCCTTGCGAGCCCGAAATCCGCCACCTTGGCCACCCCCTGCTTGGTGACGAGAATGTTTTCAGGCTTGATATCGCGGTGGATGAATCCGGCCTCATGCGCGTGCGCAAGGGCGGCGCCGACCTGCCTGAGAAAGTGGACACAGTCCCCGGCATCAAGCGCCCCCCTGCGGTCCACCAGGTCCTTGAGGGTTCTTCCCTCCACATATTCCATTACCAATGTCGTTGAATTTTCCAGCTCGCAAATCGCATGAACCTGCACAATGTTCTGGTGGTTCAACCGGGCGACCGTGAGCGCTTCCGACTTGAGACGCTTGCCCAGTTCCTCCCTTGACTTGGCATCGGAACGAACCACCTTGAGGGCAACGAGGCGATCCAGCGACATTTGCCGGGCCAGGTAAACACGGCCCATGCCCCCCTGCCCCAAAAGGCGCGTGACCTCAAAGTCGCCATGAGTTTGGCCGGTCCAATCCGGCCCGGAGGATTCTTCCATGGATGGCCCCGCCATCTTGACTCAATCAGAGGGGCATTGCCCCTCCAACAATGTGGACAAGTCAATGACCCAGACGCCTCCGTCCGCGAAAAGAACCGCAACTTGGTTTGGATCCGGCATGGCATGGATCGCTGCGGCTTGACCAGTCAATTCCATCGCGGCGACAGGAACACCTCCTTCCGGAGGCCATACCCTGAGAACTCGGTCCTCACCGGCGGCCAGCAACCATGCCCCGTCCGCGCTGAAGGCGATGGTCCGGAGAAATTCACCACCCAGCGCCTTTCCGACGATTCTACCGCCAACCCCGGTAACCGTGACTCGACCTTCCTGATCCAACAAAGCCAGAAGTTCACCGTCAGGATGCCAAGCAACCCTCCATCCCCCCATGTGAATTCGATGGTGCTCCCGACCCGATTGGGGGTCGATCACAAGAACCTGCCCCGCTCGTCCGACGGCATCGATCCCGGCAACAGCCAGCTTTTTCCCTTCCGGGGAAAAAGCCAAGTGCTGGATCGATCCACCCTGAATGGGATCGGTCATCAACAAATGGGGTTTGCCATCCGGCAAAAACCTGATCCATAAATCTGGAGAAAGAGGACTAGCCAGGGCAACCAGTCCGGCTTGCGAGTCGATGGCCATGCAACAACTGGCCTGTTCCATACCTTCGAGGGTGCTCAGGCGAACCGCCGAAAGACCGTTGTTTTGGAATTGGAACAAGCCCGCCTGGGGAAGACCTGTGTCCAATTGTTCCAATCCGACAAAGAAGTCCCCATCGAATGCCATGGCCAGAAATCGCCTTGGGCGGCCGTCCACCATGAAGCAAGCGGAATCGCAAGACGGAGAACCCAAAAACCAACACCCTGTCACTCCATCCGGGCCCAAGGCTATCAAGTTTCCTTGTAGATTCACGGCAACGGCAGGCCTGACAGCAACCGGGTTCGCCGGGTCAAGAAGGCTGATTCCAAAAGCGCCACCCTGGCCTAGCACCATGACCTGGCTTCTTTCCAACCCGATAGCCAGACTGCCATCAGGAGCGTGGGCGATTTCCTTCACTTCAAACGGAAGGGGCTTGGGCCCCAAAACGCATCGCCATGTTTCAAGGCACCAGACCCGCAGGCTGGCCCCGGAATCAACCGTGGCAACCGTTTGACCGCCTGGCGCCACCGCCATGGCCGTCACTTGGCCATCATGATCGTTGATGAGCATCGTCGCCCGGCACTCATTTACATTCCACAGCCTGACGGTGGTGTCCCAAGCCGCGCTCAGGAGCAATCGGGTGTCAGGTTGCCATGCAAGGCAAACAACTCGCCCCTTGTGCCCTGTAAGCCTGGAGCATGGGAGCGACTCATTCTCCAAATTCCAAACACAGATTTGGCAAGATTCATCCGACGCCGCAATGGTTTCGCCAGCAGGGTCGAAAGATAAGGTGCTGATGGCCCCATCACCCTTGCCAATTTCCTTGACAAAATTTCCCGTTTCAAGATCCCAAAGTATCACCCGACCGTCGTCATGCCCGGTGGCAAACCGGGCGTTGGCGTCATCAATCGCTATGGCTGTGACCCAGTCCGGACTCGAAACAGTCCAAATCAACTCCCCTTCATCGGTACCCCAGCAACTCAAATCCTCACCCGTGGCACCGACAGCAACTGTCCCCTGCGCATTCAAGCGCCAAGAATGCGCGAATTCGTCCAATTCCCGAACGCTGAGAGATCGCCATGAGCGCCCGGAATCGGATGCCCACCTTTTCAGCAGGCCACCTTCCTCAATGGCGAGCAATAAATCGGGCCTTGGAAAAACCATGGCCAGACACTCTCCATGCACCGGCATGGGGACATCGGGAAACAATCTCCGGGAAACAGGGGCCAAATCACCCGATTCAGGGCCAAAGGCATGGGCGCGCATGATTCACTCCCGTTATGCTTGAATATGGCAACGCCATGGCCGGAAACTTATTCCTATATACCTCACCCATTCGCCGAATATCACCCCTTTGTTGAACGAGTCCCCGTTGCTTTTTCGAGCGAGGAATCCATGACCAAAGACGATGAGGCGGGCGAACTCGGGATAATCAAGTGGCTAAGAAGCAACCATCTGGGACTGCCCTTTCCTTGGTTTTTGGGATTAGGTGACGACGCCGCTATCCTTTGCCCCCAAAGCGACCTTGATTTGGTATTCACCACCGACATGGTTTTGGAAGATTCCTGCTTTCGTTTGGATCAAGCCGGCCCCAGAAGCGTGGGGCGCAAGGCCCTGGCGGTGAATTTGAGCGACTTGGCCGCAATGGGCGCCAGTCCGTTGGGTTGCCTGGTCAGTCTTGCATTGCCAAGGGGCGCCAACGCACCCTTTGCCAAGGAAATCATGTCGGGAATTATTGAGTTGTCCCACGAATTCGGTTGCCCGGTGGTGGGCGGGGACACCAACACTTGGAAAGGCCCTCTGTCCGTTTCAATCACTGCGATTGGAAAAGTACCCAAGGGAAAGGCTGTTCGCCGTGACGGCGCCAAACCAGGTGACATTCTGATGGTGACTGGTCCGCTGGGGGGAAGCATCCTCGGACATCACTTGGATTTCAAGCCTCGCCTTGATGTCTCCGGGATCATCCGGGAGGCGCAGGCGTCCGCAATGATTGATATCAGCGACGGACTTTCCCTTGATTTGTGGCGAATTTGTGATGCATCGGGATGCGGGGCGCTTTTGGAGGTGAACAATATTCCAATCGCACCGGAGGCCCATCGGGAAACCGATTTAACAAACGCCGGCCTAAGGCCTGCCACTCCCTTGGAGCATGCATTAACAGACGGCGAGGACTTCGAACTGCTGTTTGCAATAGAACCAGAAAAATCGAGGCAACTTCTGGCAATGTGGCCCGATCAGGCCCCCCCTCCCTTCGCAATCGGCCATTGCATTGGGGAACAAGGGGTTTTCCTCAATGGCAAGGAAGGGATTTCCCGCTTTCAACCTCGCGGATGGGAGCACCAATTCAACACCATGAATTGATTCATTTCGGCCACCGCACCAGCGTCTTGCACTCCAGTCCCGATTAATGGACGATTATTTAAACTTGTTGAGGAGATCGCAATGATTTCATTGGCCGTGGCATTGACTGTTGGATTGCACCTTTCAGGCGCGGAAAATTGGCCGGCATGGCGCGGCCCGCGCGGTGACGGAACTTCAAACGAGACTGGAATCCCCGTAAGCTGGTCGACCACCCAAAACATTGCTTGGAAAACCCCGTTGGCCATCAAGGGCCACTCCTCACCAGTTGTTTGGGGTGACCGGATTTATGTCACGGGCTGTGATGAGCAAACACGGGAACGGGTCGTGGAGTGCTATGACCTGAAATCCGGCAAAAGAACTTGGCGACATGTCTGCCTGGTGGCCGACCTTGAAAAGAAGCACCCGGAAAACAGCTTTGCCAGCGCAACGCCAGCAACTGATGGGGAACGGCTCTTCGTAAGCTTCATGGCATTCCCCCAAGTTCACCTGTTCTGTTTTTCGAACACGGGCGAACTTCTCTGGCGAGCCAACCCCGGGCCCCTGCTTTCCAAGCATGGCTTCTGTTCCTCACCCATGCTTTTCAACGATTCCGTAATTCTTAATTGCGACCAGGACGGCGACGGGTATCTCGTGGCATACGAGAAGGCCACCGGCAAGGAACGCTGGAGAGTCGCCCGCCCCAACAAAACGCGTTCGTATTGCACACCGTTTTTCTTTGCGGATCCCGACCGCGCCGGTAAAACCCAGATGGTGCTGTCCGGAAGCAAGTGCGTCACCGGTTACGACGCCGCCACGGGTGAGATGCTTTGGCTCCATGAAGGACCCACTGAGCAGTATGTCGCCAGCTTGGTCAGGGGCAAGGACGGCATCTTATTCCTTTCCACCGGTTTTCCAGAATTTCACCTGATGGGGCTCAAATCCGGTGGCCGAGGCACCATTGGCAAGGAGCATGTGGCATGGCATATCCATCACCGCGAAAACGGTCCAAAAGGTGCGGCCTATGTCCCTTCACCGATCGCGTTCAAAGACTGGTTCTATGTGGTTTCGGATGTCGGCTATCTCGGGTGCATTGAAGCGGCAACCGGCAAAAGGCTATGGCTGGAAAAGCTCGGCAGGCATAATCATGCTTCACCCGTGCTGGTTGAAGACAGGATTTACATTCCTGACGATTCCGGGATTACCTGGGTGGTGAAGGCCGGGCCAAAGTTTGAAGTGTTGGCCAAGAACGAACTCAAGGAAGACATTTACGCTTCGCCAGCGGTTTCCCAAGGCAAAATGATTCTTCGCTCCAAGGATCACTTGTGGTGCGTGACCTCCGGAGCCAACCAGTAAGCTCCCGGCTTCCCTCGTCAGCTTCGCCCTTAATCGGTATGGTGACCGGCACTTCCCGGGCCGCCGGGTTCGTCTCGTATCGTCTGGAGCGCCCTACCCGATGGCCGTTTTGATTCAAGTTGCCAATGCCAGTAAACGGTATGGCGAACAGGTGTTGCTGGACAACGCCAGCGCAATTATCAGCGAAAATGTGAAAGTGGGGTTTGTGGGGCGAAACGGCGCCGGAAAGAGCACTCTTCTTCGCATCATTCTTGGTGAAGAAGAACTCGACAGCGGTGAAATCATCAAGAGTTCCAGCCTTCGTCTGGGTTACCTGCGTCAGCACGACCCCTTTCTGCCCGGGGAAACCGCCATGCAGTTCCTGATGAGGGACAGCGGGCAGCCTGACTGGAAATGCGGTGAGGTGGCGGGGCAATTCGAACTGAAAGGCGATTACCTTAACGGCCCCCTTTCCAAGCTATCCGGAGGATGGCAAACCCGGGTTAAATTGGCCGCCCTGCTTTTGCATGAGCCGAACCTTCTTTTGTTGGATGAACCCACCAACTTTCTCGACCTGCGCACCCAAATTCTTTTAGAGCACTTCCTTAGGGAATTCCGGGCAGCCTGCCTCATTGTCAGTCACGATAGGGCATTCCTTGGAGCGACTTGCACCCACACCCTCGACCTGAACCGAGGCAAGTTGACTTCCTATCCGGGCAAAATCGACGCCTATCTTTCTTTCCAAGAGGAAAAAATCGCCCACGATGAGCGATCGAACGCGGCCATCATGGCCAAGCGTCGCCATCTGGAGGATTTCATCGCCCGCAACAAGGCCCGCGCAAGCACTGCAAAGCTGGCCCAATCCAAAAGCAAGCAACTAGAAAAACTTGAGTTGACTGAAATCGAAAGCGATCTCCCCACGGCGAATATTCGGGCCCCGAGGATTGAACCACGCAAAGGACCGGCGCTC
>CAWUNZ010000167.1:0-7374 GCA_963923445.1 uncultured bacterium | reverse complement strand
AGGGGTTGCTGGAGCTGAACGCGACCGACCCGGAAAGGCATCCGATCCAGATCCGAGATGCCAAGATTCGGCCCGATTCGTAGGTGCCGACGACGCGAGTCGTCGGGTAGACCTTTCTCACAGCTTGTTGATGCGGGAGCGCGCCTCGGCTTGGGCGGCGTCGCGGTCGGAAAGCACACCGTCCATCTGGTCGGCCAGCAGGCCCGCCAGCAAGTCCTTCATGGCCGGGCATGGCTTCAGGCCCATGGAAATCAGGTCGTTCCCCGTCACCCATGGGACCGGAGCCAATGTTTCCCGTGGAACATCCGCCAACAGGCGCGCCGCGTGTTCCACACCCGGGTCCCCCGGCGTGCGCGCCCGGCTGATCGCCAGCAGGTCCGGCCCGCCCGCATGGGCCAGCACCGGGTAAAGCCGGCTTGGCCTCATGGCCCGTGATTCCGCCAGGCAACGCCCTTGGGCCAATAGCCACCGAAGCAGATCCCGTTCCTGGTTGGCTAGCCGGAGTCGCGCCGCCAAGGGAATCGCTTCGGCGGGGTCGATGCCCTCCAGCAGGACCGCCAGGGCGGGAATGGCTCCGGAGTCGGGGCTTAGCCGGTCGAGCGTCGCCAAGGCCTGGTTCAGGGTCTCCTGATCGGACAGCAGCGCCTCGGCTTCGGGCAGAACACGCGCCAACAATTCCATCTCGGCCAACAGGCGAGTGGCCCGGGAACGGCGCGGCCCTTTCAGCATTTTCCGGAGTTCCTCCGCGATGCGCTCGGCGCTGACCACCACGATGGCGGAGGCATGCCTCTTCACCGCCGTGGCGGTTTCGGGACAGATTTCCATCTCGAATCGCGACGCCATGCGCACGGCGCGGAGAAGGCGCAGCCTGTCTTCGGCGAAGCGTTGCTCGGGGTCGCCGATCGCGCGCAAAACCCTCCGCGCCAGGTCGTCGCGGCCACCGACAAAGTCGAGCAGTTGTCCGGATACCGGGTCGAGAAACATGCCGTTGATGGTGAAATCGCGGCGGAGGGCATCCTCCCGGGCGGAGGAAAAGACCACGCCGGCGGGGCGACGGCCATCGAGGTAGGGGCCATCATTCCTGAAGGTGGCAACCTGAACCTTGAGGTAGCCGGAGGAAGCTTTCCGGATGACATCGATCACGCCGAAGCTGGCACCCACGGCCAGGCTGCGCGGAAAAAGGGACTGCACCTGCTCGGGCATGGCCGAAGTGGCGACATCGTAGTCGTCGGGCGCCAGGCCAAGCAGTTCGTCGCGGACGCACCCCCCCGCAAACACGGCCTCGTGCCCCGCGCCCTGCAAGGCGCGCACCACCTCGACGGCAAAGATTCGCTCGGCCGACTCCACGGCTCACCTCCTGTTCGGCTATGGTAACAGCAGGAGATGAAACGATGCTTCCATTGGCAATTCTGTGGTTGGCGGCTTTCGCGCCGCCTGTTTCCGGACCCGCGGTGGGCGAAAAACCAGCACCCTACAGCTTCGTGGTCTGCACCGGGGCGCAGAGGGGGAAGCTTCACTGCTTTGTCTGCGAGGCGGCGGATAAACCCTTTATTGTTTTCTTCGCCCGGCAGGCGACACCCGAACTTGGCTTAATGGCCCGGCGCTGCGAGGAGGCGGCCAGGGAGGCCAAGGGTGCCGATGGCCGTGGTTGGGTGACCTTCCTGCTGCCGGACCAGTTGGCATTCGACGGGCAGGCCAGGCGGTTCGCCACCGACCACAAGCTGGCGGCGTTCGCGGTGGGAGTGTTCGAGGATCCTGTCGGTCCGCCCGACTATAAAATCGGCGCAGGTGTTCCGCTGACCGTGGTGGTGGCGCGGGGTGAAAAAGTAAGGAAGACCTTCGCCTTTGGCGCCGGCGAATTCAACACCGCCGGCGCGGACGCCGTGCTGGCGGCCTGGAAGGCGGCCTTGGCGGGGGAGGCCGGCCGATGAGCGGTGACCTGTCGCCCGGCCTCGACCTGATGGCCATGCGCAGGGATTACAGCCAGCGCGGCCTCGACGACACCGAGGCGGGGAACGACCCGATCGCGCTGTTCGACACCTGGCTGCGCGCGGCGCTGGAACAGCAGTTGCCCGAACCCTACGCCATGACGCTCGCCTCGGCCTCGCCCGATGGAGCGCCCTCGGCCAGGGTGGTGCTGCTCAGGCAGTTCGACAACCAGGGACTGGTCTTCTTCACCAATTACGAGAGCCGAAAGGGACGCGAGCTGGACCTGAACCCGCGCGCGTCGGCCGTGTTCTTCTGGCCGGAACTGGAGAGGCAGGTCCGGTTCGAGGGTTCGGTGGAAAGGATCAGCGCGGCGGAGTCGGACGCCTACCATTTGCGCCGACCACCCGAAAGCCGGTATGGTTCCGCCGCCTCGCCGCAAAGCCAGGTGATCGCCAGCCGCGACGAGTTGGCACGACGGGTGGAGGAACTGCGCCGACTTCACCCCGAGGGCGTGCCGCGACCCGAGCATTGGGGCGGATACCGGCTGACCCCGTTGGTGGTGGAGTTTTGGCAGGGCCGGCCGTCGAGGTTGCACGACCGCATCCGGTTTCGGCTGGCAGACGGCGCCTGGAAGCGCGACCGCCTGGCTCCCTAGGCCCGATGGTCAGCGGTTGCCCAGCCCCTGGGCGAACCGGAAGTCGGCCTGGGCCCGGAAGTAATCCTGCTGGGCTCCGATTTCCAGAAGCTCGGCGTCGAACACCGCCTGCTCCCGAAGAGTCACCCGCAGGATGTCGCTGCGGCCTAGCCTGAGCTGCTCCCGTTCCGCGTCCGCGACAAGCCTGACAAGTTCCACGCGCTTTTTGGCCTGAAGGAAAAACTCGTAGGCCCTTTCCATGGCGGAAAAGGTGTCCTGAACCTCGGCGCGCACCACATCCTCGGCATTGCGGAGCTGCTGGTCGATCTGCGCGATCAGCGCCTGGGCCTGAAGCACCTTGCCCCGCGCCTCCCGTTGCTGGACCGGAAAATTGTACACAAGCGATGCGTTGAGGTTGGAACGGTCGAGCCCGTTGGGGCCGGAGAGGGCGCTGCTGCCATAGCCGACATCCTGCGAGCCGGAGACGACCGCGTTGACCGACTGCATCATCTGGTTGGATGCCAGGCGATAATCGACCAACGCCTTTTCGCGTTGCAGCCTGAGGCGCAGCGGTTCGGGACGCATCTGGAACGCCCGGTCGAAGGCGTCGTCCATGACGGCGACGCTGACCGGCTGGACGATCGGGAAGGCGGGCAGCCTGTCCGGCCCGGCCAGGGTCGGACTGCCCGAGGCGTCGCGGAGAAACAACGACAGGTCGATGGTCGATTGCTGGAAGCCGCGCTGGGCCTGCACGAGCACGCCGTTGCGGAGCGCGATGTTCTGCTGGTTGTCGACGCGCTCGATGTTGGCGAGAGGCCCCGCCTCCACCCGCGCCTTGAGCTGCTCGTCGCGGTCGACGGCGAGCTTGAGCAGGTTCCGGGCGATCCTGAGCCTTTGGCCGGAGGCGACCCAACTCCAGTAGGTGCGGGTGGCGGCGCGCAGGAAGTCGAGCCGTTGCCTCTCGATGGTGGGTTCGGCGATCTGCACATCGAGGCGGGCCTGCTGAAGCCCTGCACGCGGGCGGTCGATGACCCGGTCCCTCAGCAGGGGAATGGTGATGCCGGCGCGCAACTCGCCGCCATCGGCTGTTTTCTGGCCAAGGTTGTAGGTGGGAAATTCCCCGTAGCCGTTGCGGTACCCGGCGAACAATCCCACTCCGCCGTTTTGCATCGCCTGGTTCACTCCCAGGTTGCCACGGACACTGTCGTAGGTGGCGGGACCAACCCCGTCGGCGGAGGCGTTCAGGTTGAGGTCGAAGGCGCCCATCGCCGAGACGAGCTTGCCCCCTGCCAAAGACCGTTCCTGCTCGATGGCTCGCAATAATGGATAATTCTGCTCCACCGAATCGAGGACTTCGTCCAGCCCCAGCGGCCCGCCCATGCTGGGGACGGCGCCGAGGATCGGTGGAAGATCCTTGGGCGGCGGCGGGGGGATCTGCCCAGGTGTGGACGCGGGATCGACCACCCGAGGCGCCGGGATGACCGGAGGTGCCGGGCGAGCCTCAGGATCTTGCGCCAAGGCTGGGGCGCGGAGCAAAGCGAGAACAACGGGCGAGAAACCCGCGATGAAGGCCATCCATGGCCGCGTGGATTTCATGCCTTCACCTTGGGTGGCTTGGACTTCTCCTTGTCCTTGCCGGCATCCTTGGAGTCGGATACGGGCGGGAAGCCGTTCAAGTTGCGCCACAGTTCATAACCAAGCGAGACCTTGTTAAGGAAGATCCAGCCGACAGCCTGGTTCCCCTGCCTGAGCCTGTCGCCGGCGGGCCAAATATCCGCCGGTTCCAGCGCCGACTGCTCGATCAGCACCCGGAAACGGCCGTTGCCATCGTCGGTGGCGTCGATCTGCTTGATCTTCCCCCCAAATGTGCCGGTGGCGAGCGATGGCCAACCGGCGAACTGGATGGCTGGCCATCCCTCGAACTGCAGTCTCACATGGGGGGCCTCGCCGGTCTGCTCCATGAATGCCGCGATGATCGGCGCATCGACCCCGTCAACCATGAGTTCAACCACCCTTTCGGCGGAGTCGGGCACGATCACCGCCAATTCCTCGTCCTCCTTCACATACTGTCCGCCCTGGGCGACATTGGCCGAGATTCGGAACACGGTGCCATCGCATGGCGATGTGACGATGCGCGCCTTGAACCGCTCGATGCGGTTGTCGAGTTCCTGAATGTCCCGTTCGATGGAGAAAAGGTTCTGCTCAGCCCGGCGCTGGTCGCGGCGGGCCGTCGCGATATTGGAAAGGCCGGTGGCCTCGGCCTGAAGGACCATGGAATCGCTGGTGACGAAGGAGGCTTCCGACCTCTTGATCTCGGCGTCGGCTCGCTTCACCTCGGTGGTGGCGCGGTCGGCGCGCATCTTCGCCTCGTCGCGGTTGAGGGCCGATTCCAAGCCGCCGAAGCGCTTGTCCTGGTAAAGCTTTTCATACATTTGAAATCGTTGGTTTTCAAAGTCGGAGGCGAAGTTGGTGTTGGCCCGCGCCTGTTTGGCCACATCCACCAGCATGGAGGAAGCCTCCCGGTTCGCCTTGGCGGCCTTCACCGCGGCATCGAGCGCCCTGACCTGGGCATCGACGGCCTTGGCTTGCTCGGCAACCTCTTCCTCGGCGGCCTTGCGGCGGTTGAGCAAAAATTGCTTTTGTGCCTCGAGCCGATTGGCCAGCTCGGGGTCATTATCATTAATATCGACAAGAACATCCCCGGTCTTAACCCTCGAACCTTCCACCACCCGCCACCGGCCGATCTGCCCGCTCACCCGCGCGGTGATGGTTTGCTTCCTCTCCGTGGGGGCGTAGGCGATCACCTGTCCACGGGCGCGCACCGTCTGCTGCCAGGGCAGGTAGGCCAACGCCACCGGCATCAGGAGAAACAGGGCCAGCAGCAGCCTTCCCATGTGGCGTGCCACGGCGGGTGTGGCCGCTCGTTCCAGCGCGGTCGGGGTGCCGAAAGATGAGAAGGCCGGCATCGCACCTGCTCGCACAATCATGGCGACACGCTCCCGGATACCGATCGGTACCCATGGATGGAGGATTCGGCGGGATTTTCACTTGGCAGTGCAATCATGCTGTCGCATTTCACCAGCACCTCGTCCCTGTTGGAGACAACCAAAAGGGTCCAAGGAGCCATAGGCCCGCTGAGGCCGCGCATCACCGACTCGAGCGCCGAGGGGTCGAGTCCGTCGAGCACGCGGTCGATGGCGAGGATTCGTGGTTGCCCGGCGATGGCCCTTGCCAATGCAAGCAGTGTCTCTTGGGTTTGGGAGAACGGCGAACCGCCGGGCACAACCGGTGTGTCAAGGCCCAAGGGCAGGCCCTGCACGACGCCGCGCATGCCGACCGTCTCCAAGGCCGAGGTGATCGCCGACAAGGGCACATGGCCCCGGCCCATGCGCAGGTTTTCCAGCACCGTGCCTTGCACCAGTCCCGTGCCTTCACCGACATAGGCGGTGTACCCGCGCAAGCTATCCAGGGAAATGTTCCTCAGATCCATGCCATCGATCTCGACCCGGAATCCTCCCGGATCTCGCAGACCGCAGATGATTTCCAGCAGGCGGGTTTTGCCTGAGCCCGCGGGACCAGCCAAGGCCACCTTGGCACCTCCGGCGACCTGAAATGAAGTTAAGCCTTCGCGGCTTGCCCGAACGGCCAGACCGGAACCGCTGTCAGGAATCGCCTCACCGCCGTCACGGTCGAGGGACATATCGGTCACGAGGCCGATTTTCTCCGAACTTGACATGAGGTCGTACCAGGTTTCAGCGTACTTGCCGAGCTTGCTGATGGAGGAAGCCACCAAGGAAACGATGAGTTCCGACGCCACAAGCTGACCCAAGGTGAGCTGCCTGGTGATGACCAGCCAGCCCCCCAATCCCAGCACCACGGAACTCGCGGCGACTTGCACCCCCAAGGCGAACAGGGTTTGCCTCCAAACGACGGCAAAATGGTCCTTTCGGGCGTCGAGATAGTGCGAAGCCAGGGAGTCGGCTTTGTCGAGGGCCATCTGCCTGCCGCCGGGAGACTTGAACACCCGGTGGCACCTCAGGACTTCCTCGAGCCAGGCGGCGACATCGTACTTGGCGTGCGATTCGTGAATACTGGTGCGCACACCTCCCCAACCCAAAACAAGGATCAGGAATCCCACCAAACCAATCAGCACCAAGCCGAAACCCAGAAGGAACGGGTGATAGGTGGCCAGGACGACCAAGCCCACCAAGGTGGTGACCACCAAGGCCAAACCGTCGAGCAGCAAGGTGGCGGCGGATTTCTGAAGGGTCAGGACATCGAAAAACCGGTTGGCCAACTCGGGGCCGCTTTGGTGCCGGAAATGGTCGAGGCCCAAGGCGGGAAACCGGTGGGCATAGTCGGCCACCACCCGCGCGAAAAGCCGCCGTTGCAGGCACTCCACCACGAAAACCTGCATCGCCCGGATCGCCGCGGCCAAAGCCAAACAACCCATCAGGGCCAGTGAGATGGCCAGGACAGGCCAGAAAAGCACGCCGAACGCCACCGTGTTGACCAAGGCCTCCACAGCGATCGGTGAAGCCAGCGAGAGAATGGCGATGGCGATGCAATAGAGAGTGAGGTTGGTGATATCAGCCTTTTCGGGGCCGATCAGATGGAGCATGCGAGTGAAAGGCTTGGCCTGAAGGCCAGATTGGCTTTCACCGTGCCCAATATGATGGCCTGGGGTTCCCATGACCGATCCAATCCTTCCTTTAGAATTTCCTTAATTATTGTTAAGTATCGGCGCAAGTCAACCGAACCTTGATTTTTCTTAATAAACGAGTTGGAGAAGATATCCGCTGCCCACTGAG
>CAWUNZ010000166.1:0-7402 GCA_963923445.1 uncultured bacterium | reverse complement strand
AGTTCGGTCCCCGGCGACCTGATGACCCTGCACTACCTCGATTTCGTGAACGCCATCAAGTACCTGTTGAAGCTTCGCAAGGGTGATCCCGACGCGATCATCGACGACATCGACAACCTCGGCAACCGCCGCGTCCGCACGATCGACGAACTCGCGGCCGAGGAAATGCGCAAGGGTTTCGTGAAGCTGCGGCGCACCGTGCAGGAGCGCATGCAGAGCAAGGAACAGCACGAGATGACGCCCCAAAGCCTCATCAACCCGAAGGCCGTGGCGGCGTCCATCGAATACTTCTTCGGCCGGGGCGAACTCAGCCAAGTGGTGGACCAGACCAACCCGCTGTCACAACTCACCCACGAGCGGCGCCTCTCGGCCCTTGGGCCAGGCGGCTTGAACCGGAAGCGCGCGGGGTTTGATGTGCGTGATGTGCACATCTCCCACTACGGCCGCATCTGCCCCATTGAAACCCCCGAAGGCACGAACATCGGCCTGATCTCCCACCTCTCCGTCTATGCCGGAGTGGATGAGTACGGCTTCCTCACCACGCCTTACCGCTTGGTGAAAAAGGGCGTCCTCACCAACGAGGTGGTTCACCTGCGCGCCGATGAGGAATCCGACCCCAGGGTGTACATCGCCCCGGCCGACACCGATGTGGCCAATGGCAAGATCGTGGGCCAGGACGACCGGATCATCATCCGGCACCAGGGCGAGTTCGTGATCGCCAAGGTCACCGATGTCACCCACATGGACCTCAGCCCCAAGCAGATGGTGGGCGTCTCCGCCGGATTGATCCCGTTCCTTGAGCACGACGACGCCAACCGCGCGCTCATGGGATCCAACATGCAGAGGCAGGCCGTGCCACTCCTGATCACCGAGGCCCCCGTGGTGGCCACGGGCCTCGAGACGGATGTCGCGCTCAACAGCGGCATGCTCCTGCGCGCCGACATGGAGGGCGAGGTGAAGTTCGTCGATTCCACGCGCATCGAGATCGGCGCGCGGAACAAGAAGGGCGACGCCTGGCAGGACGTGCGCGTGCACATGCTGGAAAAGTTCGTCGGACTCAACGAGCACACCTGCCAGAACCAGAAACCGCTGGTGAAGATCGGCGACAAGGTCAAGGTGGGCCATGTCCTCGCCGATGGCGCCGCCACCCGCAACGGGGAACTAGCCCTCGGCCGCAATGTGCTTGTCGCGTTCATGTCCTGGGAAGGCTACAACTTCGAGGACGCGATCATCATCTCCCAGCGCCTCGTGGAGAACGACACCTACACCTCGATCCACCTCGAGGAGTTCGACATCGAGATCCGCGACACCAAGCTTGGCCGCGAGGAGTTCACCCGCGACATCCCCAATGTCTCAACCAAGGCGCTGTCCAACCTTGACGAGAACGGCATCGTCATGGTCGGCACATTCGTGACCCCCGGCGACATCCTTGTGGGCAAGGTTTCGCCCAAGTCCAAGAGCGAGCAGACTCCCGAGGAAAAGCTCCTGCACGCGATCTTCGGCCGGGCCGGCGAGGATGTGAAGAACGACAGCCTCGAGGTTCCCTCGGGCGTTGAGGGAATCGTGGTCCAGACGGAGCACTTCAAGCGGAAGTCCGGCATGACCGAGGCCGAGAAGCGCGCCCAGGAGGAGGAGGAGCGCTCGATCCGCGAGCACTTCAACCGCGAGATCTCCGAGGAGTACCGCAGGCTTCTTGGCGAGTTGTGCGAGGAACTTGATGTCAAGGCCCTCAAGGACTCCCGCAACGGCAAGACCTTGGGCGCCTCCCGCGAGGAGACGGCGCTGTCCGCCGAGGCCGCCGACCTGCGCCTTGATCACATCGAGTTCCCCAAGGCCAAGGAAAAGCGGGTTTTCGAGATCTACAAAAAGCACCGCATCGTGCTTGACAAGATGATGGAGACCCGGGATCTCCGCGTGAACCGCCTCGGCCTCGGCGAGAAGCTCCAGCCGGGCGTCCAGCAGATGGTGCGTGTCTATGTCGCCACCAAGCGCGTGATCTCCGTCGGCGACAAGATGGCCGGCCGCCACGGGAACAAGGGAGTCATCTCGAAGATCCTCCCCGTCGAGGACATGCCCTTCCTCGCCGATGGAACGCCCGTCGACATCCTCCTCAACCCGCTCGGCGTGCCCAGCCGCATGAATGTGGGCCAGATTCTCGAGACCCATCTGGGGATCGCCGCGGCCCGCAGCGGCTTCAAGGCCGTCACGCCGGTGTTCGACGGCGCCAGCGAGGAGGAAATCCGCACGGCCCTCACCCAGTCCGGCTTGTCCGAGACCGGCAAGAGCTACCTCTTCGACGGCCGCACGGGCGAGCGCTTCGAGCAGCCCGTCACTGTCGGCTACATCTACATGCTGAAGCTGCACCACCTCGTCGACGAGAAGGTGCATGCCCGGGCCACCGGCCCCTACAGCCTCATCACCCAGCAACCCCTGGGCGGCAAGGCCCGCTTCGGCGGCCAGCGCTTCGGGGAGATGGAAGTGTGGGCGCTGGAGGCCTACGGCGCGGCTTACATCCTGCAGGAACTCCTCACCGTCAAGTCCGACGATGTGGATGGCCGCACGAAGATCTACGAGTCGATGGTCAAGGGCGAGAACACGCTTGAGGCCGGCACGCCCGCCAGCTTCGACGTGCTCACCAACGAGATACGCGGGCTGGCCCTGAACATCCAGCTCGAGAAGAAGTCGAATTCGATCCTGGGTGGCGACGGGGAAACCAAGCCGCTCAAGGCCTGAGTTCGCCACGACACCGCGCCCCGCCGGATCAATCCCGGCGGTCGGCGCCCCGAAAACACGCGTCTTGGATGCCAGCTTTCGATTCCGGGGAGATTCAGCCATGAGCAACGGCAGCAGCGGCGAAACCAATTACGATCGCATCAACGACTATTCCTCCGTGCGCATCAGCCTCGCCAACCCCGCGGACATCAAGGGGGCTTGGTCGCACGGTGAGGTCAAGAAGCCCGAGACCATCAACTACCGGACCTATCGTCCCGAACGCGACGGATTGTTCTGCGAGCGCATCTTCGGGCCTGAGAAGGACTGGGAATGCTCCTGCGGCAAGTACCGGGGCATGAAGTACAAGGGAATGGTGTGCGACCGTTGCGGCGTGAAGGTGGCGCACAGCCGCGTCCGCCGCAAGCGGATGGGCCACATCATTTTGGCCGCGCCTGTTGTGCACATCTGGTTTTTCAAGGCGATGCCCAGCCGGCTTGGCACGCTGCTGAACATGAAGACCTCGGCCCTCGAGAAGATCATCTACTTCCAGGATTATGTGATCATTGATCCCAAGGAGTCCGAACTCGAGGAACGCCAAGTCCTCACCGAGGATGAATACAAGAAGGCCCGGGCCGAATACGGCGAAGGCTTCGAGGCGGGCATGGGCGCCGAAGCCGTGAAGCGGTTGCTCGAGCGCCTCGACCTCGTCACCTTGGCCCAGCAGCTTCGCGAGGAGCTTTTCGCCGAGCATGAGAAGACCAAGCCCAGCAAACAGAAGCTCCGCGACCTGGTGAAGCGGCTCAAGGTGGTTGAAAGCCTCCGCGACTCGGGCCTTGGCGGCCCTTCCAACCGCCCCGAGTGGATGGTGCTCGACAGCATTCCCGTGATTCCGCCGGACCTCCGGCCCCTGGTGCTTCTGGATAGCGGCAACTTCGCCACCAGCGATCTCAATGATCTTTATCGCCGCATCATCAACCGCAACAATCGCCTTAAGAAGTTGTGCGACCTGAACGCTCCCGAGGTGATCATTCGCAACGAGAAGCGGATGCTCCAGCAGTCGGTGGATGCCCTGTTCGACAATGGTCGCTGCAAGCGGCCCGTCTTGGGGAACTCCAACCGGCCGCTCAAGTCGCTCACCGACATGATCAAGGGCAAGCAGGGCCGCTTCCGCGAGAACCTGCTCGGCAAGCGCGTCGACTACTCCGCCCGTTCCGTGATCGTGGTGGGCCCCGAATTGAAGCTTCACCAGTGCGGCCTTCCCAAGAAGATCGCTCTCGAGTTGTTCCAGCCGTTCATCATCCGTCGTCTGAAGGAGATGAAGTTCGCCGACACGATCAAGTCGGCCAAGAAGATGCTGGAACGCAAGGATGACCATGTGTGGGACATCCTGGAAGAGGTGACCAAGTCGCACCCCGTGCTTCTCAACCGCGCCCCGACACTGCACCGGATGGGCATCCAGGCCTTTGAACCGGTTCTGATTGAAGGCAACGCGATCCGCATTCACCCGCTGGTCTGCAAGGGCTTCAACGCCGACTTCGACGGCGACCAGATGGCCGTCCACCTGCCCCTGTCGGTGGAAGCCCAGGTCGAGGCGACGGTGCTGATGCTGTCCACCAACAACATCTTCAGCCCCGCCAACGGCCAACCGATCATCTCCCCCAGCCAGGACATCGTGATGGGGTGCTACTACCTCACCGCGGCCCGCGGCCAGATGGGCGAGTCGGGCGAGGCCGGGGAAGGCATGACCTTCTCCAACGCCGAGGAAGTGCACACCGCGTACGCCCACGGCAAGTTGGGGGTCCACGCCAAGATCCACCTGCGCCTTCCGGCTGGCAAGAAGTTCGTCACCGAGCGGATGGTTGGCGACAAGCTCAAGATCGACGAGGAACTCTGCCAGGACCGCGACCGCAAGATCACGACGGTCGGCCGGGTGATCTTCAACGAAATCCTCGATCCGCAAATGCCGTTTTACGACCTGTCGCTTTCGAGCAAGATGCTGGCCCGCATCATCGCCGACTGCTATCAGATTCTCGGCCGCCGCGCGACGATCGACCTGCTCGACCGCATGAAGAGGATCGGATTCCGCGAATCAACCCGCTCGGGCTTGAGCTTCGCTACCGACGACCTGCGCACGCCTGGCAACAAGACCAAGGTGCTTGCCGACTCCGACAAGGAGGTCACCAAGTACCAGGCGCAGTTCGAAGAAGGCGACATGACCGAGAAGGAAAGGTACAACAAGGTCATCGATGTGTGGACCCGCGCCCGCGACGCCATCACGACCAAGATGATGTCCGAGCTTCGCGACGAGAAGCGCAAGGACGAGCATGGCCACCTGCGCCCCTACCTGAACCCGATCTACCTGATGGCCCACTCCGGCGCCCGTGGCGGCATCGAGCAGATCCGCCAGTTGGCCGGCCTCCGCGGCCTGATGGCCAAGCCCAACGGCACCATCATCGAGACCCCGATCAAGGCGTCGTTCAAGGAAGGCCTCTCGGTGCTCGAGTACTTCAGCTCGACACACGGCGCCCGCAAGGGGTTGGCCGACACGGCCCTCAAGACCGCCGACTCCGGCTACCTCACCCGCAAGCTGGCTGATGTGGCCCAGAATGTGGTGATCACGGTGCACGACTGCGGCACCACCCAAGGTGTCACCAAGCAGGCCCTGATGAAGGGTGACGAGGTTGAGCGTCCGCTGTCGGAGATCCTGCGCGGCCGTGTCAGCCGGAACACCATCCTCCACCCCACCACCGACAAGGTGCTGGTCGAGGAAAACGACCTCATCACCTGGGAAGCCGCCAAGGAAATCGACAAGCTCGGAGAAATGGGCCTCGACAAGGTCATGGTCCGCAGCCCGATGACCTGCCAGGCGGCCCTCGGCATCTGCCGCCTGTGCTATGGCATGGACCTGGCGACCGGCTCGATGGTCGAGGAAGGCATGGCCGTGGGCATCATTGCCGCGCAGTCGATCGGCGAACCCGGCACCCAGCTCACCATGCGCACCTTCCACATCGGCGGCGTGGTGCGGCGCGAGGTCGTGGACGACCAGCTCAAGGTGCGCAAACCCGGCAAGATCCGGTTCAATCGGGTCACCACGGTCCTCAAGACCGGCGGCGAGGGCGGAGACCAGAGGATCGTCACCTCCCGTAACGGCGAGGTTTCCATCACCAGCGGTGTCAAAGGCGCCTCAGTGGAAACCTATGCCATCCCCTATGGCTCCACCCTGTTCGTCACCGACGGCCAGGAGGTGGCCAAGGACGAGGTGATCTGCCGTTGGGACCACCACATCATCCCGATCGTGGCCGAGTCCGACGGTATCGTCCGCTACGAGGACATCATCGACGGCGAAACCCTTCGTCGCGAAACCGACAGCGACACCGGTCAGGAACGCCTTGTGATTCTCGAGCACCGTGGCGACCGCCATCCCCAGATCGTCATCACCGACGCCAAGGGAGAGAAAAAGTGGGCCACCTACCTGCCCGAGAAGGCGTTCATTGATGTCGTCGACGGCCAGAAGGTCAAGGCGGGCATGCTGGTCGCCAAGACCACGCGCGAACTGGGCGGCACCCAGGACATCACGGGCGGTCTTCCCCGCGTGACGGAAATCTTCGAGGCGCGCCGTCCTCGCGATCCCGCCGTGATGGCTGAAGTGACCGGGACCATCCGCCTGGGCGACAAGAAGCGCAACAAGCGCACCATCTATGTGATGGAGCAGGACGACAGGGGCAACCGCACCGGCAAGGAAGTTGAACACCAAATCCCCGCCGGCAAGCACCTGCGCGTTCAGGCCGATGACTATGTCAAGGCCGGCGACCCGCTTGTCCATGGCCCGCTGGTCCCGCACGACATCCTGTCCATCAACGGCATCGAGGCGGTGCAGAACTACCTCGTGCGCGAGATCCAGTCGGTCTACCGCAACCAGCGCGTGGACATCGACGACAAGCACATCGAGATCATCGTTTCCCAGATGCTCCGCAAGGTGCAGGTGAACGAGATGGGCGACACGGGCCTGCTGCCCGGATCGGTGATCGACAAGTTCGCCTTCCGCTCGGTCAACGAGAGGTTGCGCGACTGCGTGAAGATCAAGTCCCAGAACGACTCGCGCTACGAGACTGGCAAGATCGTTTCCAAGGAGTCGTACGAGCAGGAGAAGCGCGAACTCGAGGACGCAGGCCGCAAGCCCGCGACATGGGAAAAGCCGGTTCCAGCCAAGTCCAAGCCGCTGCTTCTGGGCATCACCAAGGCGTCGGTGCAGTCGGAAAGCTTTATTTCCGCTGCTTCCTTCCAGGAAACCACCAAGGTTCTCACCGAGGCGGCATTGGCCGGAAAGGTCGACAACCTGGTCGGCCTCAAGGAGAATGTGATCCTCGGCCACCTGATTCCCGCGGGAACCGGCTTCATTCAGCACCAGCAGTCCACGCTTCGCGTGGCTGGCCAAGTGGATGGGCCTGTCTCCGGAATCCCGGCGGGCGCCAAGGGCTGACCCAAGCGGACCAAACCTAACTCAAAAAGCCACCGGATTTCCGGTGGCTTTTTTGTTTGCGCGGAGAATGACACGACCGAACGATTGCCATCTTCAGTAGCGAGTCGAGCCTTGCCTGAGTCATCTTGAACCGGTTCACCGGATAGAGGGAACGAAGTTGGCTTAGCGGGCCGGGCGGGCCTTTTGAAGGATCGCCTTGGCGGCCTCATT
>CAWUNZ010000165.1:0-7410 GCA_963923445.1 uncultured bacterium | reverse complement strand
CCGGTAATCAGCAGGTCGCCATCGACGGCGCGAATGCTCACCGCCGGCACGATGCGTTCGGTCAATCCCTCAAGCTGAAGCAAACCGCGGCGATTCCTCATCCTGCACCCCTTGAAATAAAGGCATGAATCTCAGGCGATACGCAGATGCCTCAGCATATGCCCGCCATAATAGCCAAATGCAATAACACCAAAACCGATTGGCGCCGACATCAAGCCATCATGGTTAGGACGAAACCCCCATCACTGGAGATTGCTGTCCATAGTACTCGACCCGACCCTTTAAGGTTAACCCTAACTATTATGAAAGTCAGTTAAAATTGAAAGAATGAGGGATTTTGGCGAACCTTGCCGATTCCACCTGTATTGACTGTAACGCTTGCGCCGCTTGGCAGGCGTGGTACCATCCGCTTCCCGCCCGCCGTTTCCGACTTGCCTGACGGAGCCCGCTCATGTTCTTTCGTATCCTAACCCTATTGATGGCATGCGTTTCCATGGCTGTGGCCCAGCCTCCCTCCTGGCAGGCGCACACCGCGCCCGTGCACAGTCTCACCTTCAGTCCCGATGGCAAAACCCTCGCCTCCGCCGGTTTTGACGGCGCGATCAAGCTTTGGGCGTGGCCCGATGCCAAGGAGACGAAATCGCTCCCGGCGCACCCGTCGCCTGCTTATTCCGTCGCCTATTCGCCCGATGGATTGCAGCTGGCAACCTGCTCCGTGGAACCCGTGATCAAGATCTGGACCACCGCCGACGGCAAAATGGCCAAGGAGATCAAAGGGCATACCGGCATTGTCGATTGCGTGGCCTTCAGCCCCGATGGCAAGGTGCTCGCCTCCGCCTCCAGCGACAAGTCGGTGCGCCTGTGGAATACCGCCGACGGCAAGGAGATCAAAAAACTGGGCGACCACACGGCCAATGCCTACACCGTGGCCTTCAGCAAGGACGGCAAGATGCTCCTTTCCACCGGCGCCGACAACCTCGTGAAATTGTGGGATGTGAACGAGAAAAAGGCGCTCCGCGACCTCAAGGGGCACACCGCTCCGGTGACAGGCGCCGTGTTCCTTCCCGATGGCAAGACGGTGGCGTCGATCAGCCACGACCGCACCGTGAAGCTGTGGAATGTCGCCGACGGCAAGGAGGCCGGGTCGATGGGTCCCACGCCTGACGACCTTTACGGCATCGCCCTGTCGCCCGACGGCAAGAAACTGGCCACCTCAGGCTATGGCGGCAACCTCACGGTCTGGGACCTGGCCGCCAAGAAGCAGGTCTTTCAGAAAAAACTGCCCCAGTTCGGCGCTTACTGCGTCATCTGGTCGCCCGACGGCAAGAAGATCCTCACCGGCCACGACCGGCAGGAGATTCATGTGACCGCCGCGCCCTGATGAGAGCGGGTGGGGGAATCCCAAGAAAAGTAAAAGCACCGGGCTGACACCCGGCGCTCACCAAAACCTTGGTATTTGAGGAGAGCGCCGGGTGTCAGCCCGGTGCTCAAAACATAAACAGCGGGCAAATATTCCCAGCACTCACCCAAAAACATGGAACCCGAATCACCAGACCGCTTCTGGTTGCTTACCTGGACCACCTATGGCACTTGGCTGCCGGGTGACGGAAGGGGTTCTATCACCACAATCCGCGATGAACCGAGTGGAGAATGGTACCGGCCGAACGAATACGGAACCCCCGTGGTACCGCCTTCTTCAGGCCTCGAGTTCTTGGCCCGAGGCAGAATGACTGGTCCTCCGGTACGCCTCAACCAGGAAATGGCCGAAATGGCGGCCCATCAGTTTCAAGAAACCGCTCGTTACCGAGGTTGGTCAATCATGGCCCTTGCCATCATGGCCAACCATGTTCATGTGGTGCTGGGCACGCCCGGAGATCCCGACCCTGCCCAAATGCTTCGCGACTTGAAAAGCTACGGCGCCCGCACACTCAACAAACTTTACGGCAGGCCCCAATCCGGAACATGGTGGACGGCGGGTGGATCCCGCCGGATTCTCAAAGAAGACCATTCCGTTATGGCAGCCATCGAATACGTGATGAGTCAGGAACACCCTCTGTTTCTATGGAGAAAAGCACCGGGCTGACACCCGGCGCTCACCAAAACCTTGGTATTTGAGGAGAGCGCCGGGTGTCAGCCCGGTGCTGAATTTCACCGCGGCGAAATGTCCGGTAATCCAAGTCCGTTGAGGTGGTGCCGTTCCCGGGCGCGCATCTGCCTGCGGTCGTGGGCATCCTTGTCGTCGTAGCCAACCAGGTGCAGCAGGCCGTGCACCACATAGAGGGCCAGTTCGGCATCGACAGCGTGTCCGCCGGCGCGCGCCTGCTCCATGGCCACCTCCACGCCAATCACCAGTTCGCCCACCAGCACCTTGCCCGCTGAGTAGGGGAAGGTGATCACATCGGTCGGTTCATCGTGGTCGAGGAACTGCTTGTTGATTCGGTGAATGGTGGGGTTGTCGACGAACGCGAGGCTGATCTCGTAATCGCCAATGTCTTCCTCAGCCAGCACCAGGCGCACGATCTCGCGCAACCGGGGACGGTCGATGGGAACAAGTTCCTGAGGCGAGGCGATGCTGACCTTGGGCACCGGTCAGACCCCCGCCGGAACCATCATCGGGGCCGTTTGCTCCACCGCGGGCTTGGGGGCGGGTCCCGCCAACGCCAGCACTTCCTGCGCCAGACGGGCGTAATCTTCCGCGCCATGGCTGGTGGCGGCATAGGTGAAGATCGACCGGCCAAAGCTAGGGCATTCGGCCAGCTTGATGTTCCGACGAATACGGGTGGACATGAGCTTTGCCTGACTCCAGGGAGTGGTCGTGGTGCGCGCGCGTTCGAGAAACGCGGTCAGGTCGGTGATCACTTCCTGAGCCAAACGGGTGTTGGCATCGCACAAGGTGAGAACCACGGCACTCACCCTCAGGCCGGGGTTCAGTCTTCTGGCCACCAGACCGGTTGTTTCAAACAGCTTGGCCAAGCCGTGCAGGGCCAAAAAGTGAGGCTGAAGCGGAATGATCACCTCGTTCGCGGCGGCCAACGCGTTCAGCGTCAGCACGCCCAAGGAGGGACCGCAATCCATGATGAGCACATCGCAGGTGTCGGCTTCAGCTTGGATCAGGTCGCGCAGAATGAGTTCGCGGCCGACAACCCCGGCGAGTTCCACCTCGGCGGCGGCCAGGTTGAGTTCCGCAGGGGCGATTTCAAGGTTGTTTTCCACGCGGCGCCGAACGGTGGCCCAGGCCGCGCCTTGGGTGAGCATGGAATAGACGGAGGGCGTGCGCCCATCGGGCATCACACCAAGATGGGCGGATGCGTGAGCTTGGGGGTCTAGGTCGATCAGGCAGGCTCGTTGCCCTGCCCCGGCCAGCGCGGCGGCCAAGTTGACGGCGGTGGTGGTTTTTCCCACGCCGCCCTTCTGGTTGATGATGGCGATCTTGCGCATGGCTTGCTTCTCCGCGGTCGTAGGCCGGAGGGGGCCCATAACCTCCTGATGGCTTCCGAGGAAACCCCAAAGAACCACGAAATCCAAACGCGGGTTGATTCTTGTTTTCCGCTTCGGGTATTTGGGTGTGTTTGTCGATGGCCTCAGGCCGCCGGCGCCCGGGCATGATGCCTGGTCACCATGATCCGCAGCTCAAGGAAGGGCTTCCGCGCCATGCAAGCGGTCATTCTCTGTGGCGGTCAAGGCACGCGCATTCGCGACACCTCCGAGAGCCTCCCCAAGCCGCTGGTGCCGGTGGGCGGGAAGCCCATCCTGTGGCATGTGATGAAGCACTGCGCCAACCACGGCATCCGCGAGTTCGTGCTGTGCCTGGGCTACAAGGGCCACGAGATCAAGCGCTGGTTCCTCGACCATCACCTGCGGGAACGCGACCTCACCATGCGCCTCGGCCACCCCGACCAGGTGGAGATCCACCCCGGCAGCGACGACGAGGACTGGCTGATCACGCTGGCCGAAACCGGCGAACACACCATGACAGGCGGCAGGCTGCACCGGGCCGCGCACCACATCCGGGGTGACCGCTTCCTGTTCACCTATGCCGACGGCCTTTCAGACATCGACCTTGGCGAACTCGAGGCTTTTCACCGGGGGCATGGCCGGCTGGCCACCGTCACCGCCATTTCTCCCCCCAGCCGGTACGGCGAACTGGACCTGGAGGGCGACGCCGTGCGCGCCTTCCGGGAGAAGCCCGCGCACACGCCAGGCCGGATCAACGGCGGCTATTTCATGCTCGACCGCGCCGTGCTCGACCGCCTGGATGACGACCCGGCGCTGGTGTGGGAACGGGAACCGTTGGAAATGCTCGCCGGCAACGACCAGTTGCGCGCTTACCGGCACGACGGTTTCTGGCACGCGATGGACACCACCAAGGACTACATCGACCTGAACCGCATGTGGGAAACCGGGCAGGCCCCATGGAAAACATGGGATCGACCCGCCCGGCCCCGGCCATCGCGCACCGCCAACAAGGAGACCGCATGTCGCCCATGACCTCCCAAGCCGATGCCGCCTTCTGGCGGGGACGGCGCGTGCTGGTGACCGGCTGCACCGGCCTCGTGGGCGCCTGGACCACCCGCCTTCTGGTCTCGCGCGGGGCCCATGTGGTGGGACTGGTCCGCGACCGGGTTCCCGGCAGCGACCTGGCGCGCTCGGGCCTCATGCGCCGCATCGACCGCGTGCATGGCAGCCTTGAGGACCTGCCTTTGCTCGAGCGGACGGTCAACGAGTACGAGGTGCAGACCATCATTCACCTCGCGGCCCAGACCATCGTGGGCACCGCGAACCGCTCCCCCATGGCCACCTTCGAGTCCAACATCCGCGGCACCTACCACCTGCTCGAGGCGGCGCGGCGCAGCGGCCTGAACCCCGATGTGGTTCTTGCCAGCTCCGACAAGGCGTATGGCGACCAGCGCGGCGGCGCCTACAGCGAGGAGACTCCGCTGCGCCCCGAGCACCCCTACGATGTCAGCAAGGCATGCGCCGACATGATCGGCCGCGCCTACACCGTCACCTACGGCCTGCCCGTCTGCGTCACCCGCTGCGGCAACTTCTTCGGCGGCGGCGACCTCAACTGGAACCGCCTGGTGCCCGGCACCATCCGCGCCCTGTTGGAAGACCGCCCGCCCGTGCTTCGCTCCACAGGCGCCCCGGTCCGCGACTACTTCTATGTGAAGGATGGCGCCGAGGCCTACCTGCTGCTGGCCCGCCGCATGGCGGAAGACCGCTCCATTCATGGCGAGGCGTTCAACTTCTCGGCGAATTTCAGGCTGAGCGCCATCGAGATGGTCGAGCGACTCACGCGCCTTGCCGGCGGGAGGCACGCCCCGCGCGTTTTGGCGCACGCCCCCAACGAGATCCCCCACCAGGAGGTGGACAGCGCCAAGGCCCGCGAGGTGCTTGGCTGGAAGCCGAGGCACGGGCTGGACGAGGCGTTGCTTGAAACCATGGCGTGGTACCGGGCCCACCTGGCCCGCGCCGAGGCCGACGCCGCCGACACCACCTCGCTGGAGTTCCGCGCCGCCTGAATACCGTTGCCGACACCCTGGAGCCTGACACCGTGAAGACCGAGAAGACCATCCTGACCGCCGGCCCGTCGATCACCCGACGGGAGATCGCCTATGTGCTCGACGCGGTCGAGCACGGCTGGAACGAGGAGTGGAACAAGTACATCCAACGGTTCGAGGACGCGTTCGCCGAGCAGGTGGGCGTGGAGCACGCGCTTTCCACCAGTTCCTGCACGGGCGCGTTGCACTTGGCGCTGAAGGCGCTGGAAATCGGGCCGGGCGACGAGGTGCTGGTGCCCGAGTGCACCTGGGTGGCCACCGCCAGCGCGGTGACCTATGTGGGCGCCACGCCCGTCATGGTGGATGTGCAGGCGGACACCTGGTGCATGGACCCCGAGGCCGCCGAGCGCGCCATCACCTCGCGCACCCGCGCCATGATCCCGGTGCACCTGTACGGCCAACCCGCCGACATGCTCCGCCTGGTGCCGCTGGCCCGGTCGAGGGGCCTGGCGATCATCGAGGACGCGGCGCCCGCGTTGGGCGCCACCATCCGCACCGCGGCAGGTTGGCGGCCGGTGGGCGGATTCGGCGATATCGCCTGCTTCAGCTTCCAGGGCGCCAAGATCATGACCACCGGCGAGGGCGGCATGGCGGTCACCGCCAGCAAGGCGCTGTTCGAGCGCATGCGCTTCTACAACGAGCATGGCCGGGCCACGGGTGGCAAGGCCTTCGAGATCGCCGAAGTCGGCTTCAAGTACAAGATGTCGAACATCCAGGCGGCGCTCGGCTTGGGCCAGCTTGAACGCATCGACGAACTGGTGGGCAAGAAGCGGACCATCCTGGAGTGGTACCGGGAACGGCTGGGCAACATCCCGGGCCTGGCGTTCAACGCGCAAAACTCCTGGTCGCGCGGCATCGCCTGGATGAGTTCGGTGATTCTCGATTCCGAGCGGCACCCGGCGCGCGAGGAAGTGTGCCGGCGCATGAAGGCCATGGGAGTGGACACCCGCCCGTTCTTCCCGCCGCTTTCCAGCTTCCCGATGTTCACCACGGCCGCCGGTTCCGGCCCGGTGGCGGCGCGCTTGGGCGCCTGTGGCATCAACCTGCCCAGCGGGCACAACCTGACCGAGGCCGACATCGACCGGGTCGCCATGGCGTTCCGCGCGGCGCTGAAACCGGCGCGCGCCGCCGCCTGAGAATGAACCACCCCTTGGAAGGCACCCATGCTCGCCACGGCCCCGGGAATCGTTGAAACACTGGCCGGGTTCAAGCTCCCCGGCGCGCGAGGCATTCCGCTGGCGGGCGAGGCCGGCGCCCTCGTCCCCGTGGGAACCGACGACTTGGCCGACCCCCGGGCGGTCACCCTTCTGGCCCGGTGGCGGGAACAAGCGTTTGACGCGTACCTGGTCCGCTTCCCCGTCACCTTGGAGGGAACTCGGACATGGCTGGAACGGGGCGTGCTGGGCACTCCGGATCGGGTGTTGTTCTGGGTGGTGGACCGCTCCGGCCGCAAGGTGGGACACCTCGGTCTGTTCCGTTACGACGCGGCGACAAAGTCGATTGAACTCGACAATGTCGTCCGTGGCGAGGCGGACGGTCCCGCCGGCATCATGACACGGGCCACCGAGACGCTATGCCGGTGGTGCCTCGACCGGGACGACATCGACTCGGTCTGCCTGCGGGTGTTTTCCGACAACGAGCGCGCCATGCGCCTGTATGAGCGCGCCGGTTTCGTGGAAACCATGCGCCGCCCGCTGGTTCGCGTGGACACCAACAACGGCTGGAAATGGGAGGAGGCGCCCGAACTGCACCGCGAACCGGTGGCACGGCACTTCGTGACCATGCGGCTGACCAAGGGCGCGGCGCGACGCCCCACCCTGAGCATCGTGGTGCCGGCACGCAACGAGGA
>CAWUNZ010000164.1:0-7431 GCA_963923445.1 uncultured bacterium | reverse complement strand
GCCCGAAAACCTGTTGTTTATTGCGGGTGGTTCACATGACGGGTGAACCCGGGCGGGAGAAGGTCCGTTCGATCGGTCCGGGTTTCATCATTTCCAATTGATTCAATCGTCAATTCGAATCAACTGCCCCGGGTGGGAGCAGTCCGGTGGGTTTTCTCAAAAAAAACTCAATTGACACGGGACGGTTTGGCGACAATCATTACACGACAAATATTTCGTGAATCAATAGTGAGGAAACATGATGCGTCAATCATTTGTCATGATCCCGGGCCGGTCTTTTGTTTTTCAGGCACCGCTGGCCCTGCTGCTCGCGGTATCAGCCGTCGAGTTCGCCGTTCAGGTCGCCTGGTCTTCCCCCGTATCGGTGCGGGGCATCACCATCGACCGCTTCGGCGCCGCCATGGGCATGCTGGTCTCGTTGATCGGGTTGACATGCATCCGCTACGCGGACCGGCAGCTTGAAGGCCATCCGAAAAAAGACCGTTTTCTCAGGTTGATGGCTGGCGCGGCCTGTTCGGCCTACCTCATGGCCAGCGCGACCTACCTGCCGCTGCTGTTTGCCGCCTGGTTCTGCTCCAGCCTGTGCCTGCATGGCCTGTTGACATTTTGTCGCGACAGGCCGGAGGCCTTCCCCCCGGCCCGGAAAAAGTTCCTCATCAGCCGTCTGGGCGACATCTTCCTGCTGGCCGCCATATGGCTGGTCTGGCGGGGTTACGACACGCTCGATCTCAGGCAATTCCTCGACATCGCCGCCTCGGTTCCACCAACTACAGATATCGCCCTTATTGCTGGCCTGGTGGTGGCCGCCGCCCTAACCAAGTCGGCGCAGTTCCCGTTCCACACCTGGCTTCCCGAAACCATGGAGGCGCCGACTCCGGTTTCCGCCCTCATGCATGCTGGAATCATCAACGCCGGCGGCGTCATCCTCTGGCGCTTCGCCCCGGTTCTTGTTCAGGCTCCGGCGGCCATGCTCGCCCTCAGCGCCATCGGCACCCTCACCTTCGTGATCGCTTCCCTGGCGATGTGGGTGCAGCCGAAGGTGAAGCGGCAACTGGCGTGGTCCACCGTTGGTCAGATGGGCTTCATGATGGTGCAGTGCGGACTGGGCGCCTTCCATGCCGCGGCACTGCACATGGTTGGTCATGGTTGTTACAAGGCCTTCAAGTTTCTCTCCGCCGGTGATGTCCCGGCCAAGGCGGAGGTGAAGGAGGCGGCGCCTGCCTCGGCCCTGTGCTTCTGGCTGTTGGGCACGGCCTTTGCTTTTCCCGTCCTTGCCTTTGCCCTCTGGCTTGCCGACTGCGCTCCTTGGGAATCGGCCGGCGAAATGGCCTTGTGCTGGGTCGCGGCCTTGTCGGCCGGCCAGTTCTGGGCCGCCGGTGCCCTCAACGCCCCGATGTCACGGATCGCTCGAGTCGCCCTTTGCCTCGGAGGAACGGTGGCTGTCACCTTGTTGGCCGCGGCCATGTGCGCCGTGGCGCGTTTTCTCTGGTCTCCGCTTCCCTTGGGCATTCAGCCTATCGATGCCGGCATGGCGAGTCTGACCGCCGCCATTCCGGTGACGGCCCTGATGGTGCTTTCCATCGTGCACGCCTTGGCTCCGGTTCTGGCCGGCACGCCCTCGGGCAAGGCCATGCGGGTCCACGCGCTCAACGGTTTTTACCTGGGAATCATTGCCGACCAATGGGTTTCCAAGGTCTGGGGGCGGTCGGTGGTTGAAAGGGGAAATATCCATGCTTAAGACGACCGGCGTGATTCACGCGAACAATGCCCGGCATTCCATCGCTCGGGAAATCGAGTCGATCGGCGCCCTGATTCCGCCAATGTGGGATCTCAGGAACTTTGTCGCCGTCAATCCGTTCCAGGGCCTCTCCGGCGCCCGAATTACCGAGGCGGCGCGGAAGGTGAACGACGGCCTAGGCGCCTCGTTCCTGCCCCCTGCCGCCTACTACCAGGAACGCTGGCGGCAGGGGGATTTCACCACCGCCGACCTTGAGGGCCCGGCGCGTCGCGCGGGAATGGAGGTGTCCCGGTTGTTGGAGATCCTCAAGGGTAAAATCGCGCCGCCATGCCGGTGGCGGGCCCTGTGGGCCACCTTCGCGGAAAGGATCGACCGCGCCCACGGCACCGACTGGGACTCCTTCATGGTCCGCTCCGCCGCCAGGTGGTGCGCCGACCATGCCATTCATGGCCAAGGCGATTCCGGAATGTTCGCGGCATGGCTCGAGTCATGCAGGCACGACATCTCCTTCGAGATCAGGGGCCTGGCGGGTTTCCGCCGTTGGATTGCCACGCTGCCTGAAGATCCCATGGCGGCTATCAGCGCCGTTGTTTCCGGGCTGGATATTCCCGCCGGGCAAACCGGCCAGTACCTCACGCGCCTCGTCGCCGGCCTTTACGGCTGGGCCAGCCATTTCAAGGGGCGCTCCTGGCCTGAAGGCCATGGTGAACTCGCGGCGATTGTCGCCATCCGGGTGGTATCGGATGCGGCGGTTGCCCTTCTTTCGGGCAGGAATTTCGCCGACATGCCAGCGGAAATCGAGTCCGCCGTGGAGGACGAGTCCACCCTTTTGGTGTTTCAGGAGGCGCTGGAGGAGGCGCACGCCGACGGTCTGTTCGGCACCCTGCGCTCGGCACCCTTGCCATCGCCCCAGAACCCGTCCGTTCTCGCGGTTTTCTGCATCGATGTCCGCTCCGAGCGCATGCGCCGGCACCTGGAACAGGCCAATCCCGAGGTTCAAACCTCCGGTTTCGCGGGATTTTTTGGTGTTCCCTTGGCGTTGGATGCGGGGTGCGAATCCTCCCCGCGATGCCCGGTTTTGCTCAAGCCATCGGTCGTCGTGCGGTCGGGGTCGGTTTCAGTCGGGGTTTCTCCCCTCATGGAAAAACTGAAGTCGGCGCCGGCATCGTCGTTCTCCTTCATGGAATGGTTCGGCCTGGGCTATGGTCTCTCGCTGGCGCGCCATCTGCTTGGCTGGAACAAGCCCTTACAAAACCCCGATAACTCCGTTTGCCTTGGCAAGACGGCATGCGAACAGCTTTCGGCCGAAACCAGGCTGGCGATGGCCCGGGGCATTGTCGCCAACCTGGGGTTGGGCGATCGCTTCCCCCGCCTGGTGCTGCTCTGCGGCCACGAGGGGGCCAGCGCCAACAATCCGCATGCCGCCGGCCTCGATTGCGGCGCCTGCGGCGGGCATGGCGGTGGCGTGAACGCTCGCGTGGCGTGCGCCATCCTGAACGATCCGGCCACCCGTGTGGGCCTTGCGGAAGCGGGTTGGAACCTCCCGGCAGCCACCATCTTTATCCCCGGTGTCCACAATACCGCCACCGACGAGGTGACCATCCTCGACGCCCACCTGGTGCCTTCGTCGCATGCATCTGAGGTCGCATCGCTCAAATTGATGCTGGCCGATGCCTCGGCGAAGTGCCGGAAGGAAAGGGCGGTCGGCCTGGGGTCGGGCATGGAGAACCTTCCGCGCCTGTCGCGCGTGCTGGCGAGACGCTCGGCCGATTGGTCCGAAACCCGGCCGGAATGGGCCCTGGCTCGCAACGCCTCGTTCATCGCCGCGCGGCGATCCCGCACCCGGGGCCTCGACCTGGCGGGCCGGTCGTTCCTTCACGAGTACGACCACCGCCTGGATTCCGAGGGCGCCACCCTGGCGCTGATCCTTTCGGCCCCCATGGTTGTGGCGTCGTGGATCAACTGGCAGTACTTCGCCTCCACCGTGAACAACCGTTTCTTTGGCTCCGGCGACAAGACCCTGCACAACCGCGTCGGTTCGATCGGGGTGGTGGAAGGCAACGGGGGCGACCTCCGGCCGGGCTTGCCCATGCAGTCGGTCCATTCAGCCGACGGTCGATGGTTTCATGAACCTCTCAGGCTGCATGTGGTGGTGGAGGCGCCCACCGGGAAAATCGACCGCGCGCTCGGTGATCTCCCGGCGGTAAGACAACTGGTGGCCAACGGTTGGGTTCGTTTATCCTCCCTCGATCCGGAAGGACGCGGTATCCAATCGTTCCGGCCCGGATTCGGATGGGAGGGCGCGTGATGCCCAGACGGCCCAAGGTTTCAAGCGGGAGTTTGTCCCGGGACGAGAAGCCCGTGGCCCACAAGGCCACCTGGACCTTCCTGAGCAACCATGCCCATGTGCTGCTGCTCTTGGCGGATGACCCGGAATTGGTCATGCGTGACATCGCGGCGCGTGTGGGCATCACGGAGAGGGCCGTGCAGCGGATCGTGGCCGACCTCGAGGAGGGCGGGTACCTCTCCAAGGAGAAGGAAGGCCGCCGGAACCGCTACACGGTCGACCAAAGTCGGCCCCTGCGGCATCCGATAGAATCCCATCGGAGTGTCGCGAGCATTATTTCCCTGATTAAGAAGCCATGAACCACTACCAACAACTCGAGGCCGAGGCGATCGAGATCATCCGCGAGGCCGTGGCGGGCGCCCGCAAGCCGGTGATGATGTATTCGATCGGCAAGGACTCATCGGTGATGCTGCATCTGGCGCGCAAGGCGTTTTACCCCGCCCCGCCGCCGTTCCCGCTGCTGCATATCGACACCACCTGGAAGTTCCGCGAAATGTATGCCCACCGGGCCCGCATGGTGCGCGAATCGGGCATGCAACTGCTGGTTCACACCAACCCCGAGGGCCTCAGGCAGGGCGTCAACCCGTTCACCCACGGGTCGAACTATCACACCGATGTGATGAAGACCCAGGCGCTCCGCCAGGCGCTCGACATGCATCAATTCGATGTGGTCTTTGGAGGCGCCCGCCGCGACGAGGAGAAATCGCGCGCCAAGGAACGCATCTTCTCGTTCCGTTCCGCCGGGCATCGCTGGGACCCGAAGTCGCAAAGGCCCGAATTGTGGAATCTTTACAACACCCGCACCCGGCCGGATGAGTCGATCCGCGTCTTCCCCATTTCCAACTGGACCGAACTCGACATCTGGCAGTACCTGCATGTCGAGAAGATCCCCATCGTGCCCCTTTACTTCGCCGCCAGGCGGCCTGTGGTGAAGCGCGACGGCATGCTCATCATGGTGGACGACGACCGCATGCCGCTTGAGAAGGGCGAAACCCCCGAGATGCGCATGGTGCGCTTCCGCACCCTCGGCTGCTACCCCCTCACCGCCGCCATCGACAGCGACGCCACCACCATGGAGGAGATCATCGCCGAGACCTTCAACACCGTCAGTTCCGAGCGCCAGGGCCGGCTTATCGACAGCGACCAGCCCGGCTCGATGGAAAAGAAAAAGCAGGAAGGATATTTCTGATGGCGGAATTGCACGCGCGCAACATCGTCGAGTACCTCGAGGAGCAGCGCAACAAGCAGACCCTGCGGTTCATCACCTGCGGCAGCGTCGACGACGGCAAGAGCACCCTCATCGGCCGGCTTCTTTATGAGTCGAAGTGCATCTTCGACGACCAGCTCAAGGCGCTCGAGACCGACTCGAAACGCTACGGCACCCAGGGCGAGAAGATCGACTTCGCCCTGTTGGTCGACGGCCTCGAGGCCGAGCGCGAGCAGGGCATCACCATCGATGTCGCCTACCGGTTCTTCGCCACCGACCGCCGCCGCTACATTGTGGCCGACACCCCCGGCCACGAGCAGTACACCCGCAACATGGCCACCGGCGCCTCCACGGCCCAAATGGCCATCCTCTTGATCGACGCCCGCAAGGGCATTTTGCCGCAGACGCGCCGGCACCACCGCATCGTCACCATGATGGGCATCCGCCACATCGTGCTCGCCGTGAACAAGATGGACCTTGTCGGGCACGATGAGTCGGTCTTCCGCAAGATCGAGGCCGATTACCGCGAGTTCGCCAAGGACGCCAACCTCGCCACGCTCACGGCCATCCCGCTGGCCGCGGTGTTCGGCGACAATGTGATGAAGCCCAGCGCCAACATGCCCTGGTACACGGGCCCCACGCTGTTCGAGCACCTCGACACCGTGGATGTCGGCCATGCCGCCACCCGCCAGGCCTTCCGCCTGCCTGTTCAGTATGTGAACCGGCCCAACCTCGATTACCGCGGTTTCTGCGGCCGCATCGCCGAGGGGCGGGTCAGGCCCGGCGACGCCGTGCGCGTGCTGCCCTCGGGCAAGACCACCACGGTGAAGTCGATCGACTTTTTTGAAGACAGCCTGCCGGAGGCGGGGGAAGGTTCGTCGATCACGCTGACTTTGGCCGACGAGGTGGATGTCAGCCGCGGCGACCTGATCGTGGCCTCGGACAACCCTCCCGAGGTGGCCGACCAGTTCCAGGTGCGGCTGCTTTGGCTGGCGGAGGAGGCCCTGGTGCCCGGCCGGCCCTACCTGATGAAGATCCACGCCAAGGAGGTCTCCGCCACGGTGATGGAGATCAAGCACCGCGAGGATGTGAACACCGGCGCGCACCTGGCGGCCAAGGTGCTCAACCTCAACGAGATCGCCGTGGCCACCCTCTCCACCAGCCACCCGGTGCCGTTCGAGCCCTACGCCACCAACCGGGCCCTGGGCGGGTTCATCCTCATCGACAGGCTCACCTTCGCCACCGTGGGCGCCGGCTTGGTTGATTTCGCCCTGAGGAGGTCGAGCAACATCCACTGGCAGGCGCTCGAGGTGGGCAAGGAGCAGCGCGCGGCGATCAAGCACCAGTCCCCGCGCTGCGTGTGGTTCACCGGCCTTTCCGGATCGGGCAAGTCCACCGTGGCCAACATGCTCGAGAAGCGCCTGCACGCCGCCGGCAGGCACACCATTTTGCTCGACGGCGACAACATCCGCCACGGGCTCAACCGCGACCTCGGCTTCAGCGAG
Source organism: uncultured bacterium (assembly GCA_963923445.1). GTDB lineage: Bacteria > Planctomycetota > Planctomycetia > Gemmatales > Gemmataceae > REEB421. Next base: position 634 of record CAWUNZ010000164.1, on the reverse strand, counting down.
GCCGACCGGGTCGAGAACCTCCGCCGCGTCGCCGAGGTGGCCAGGCTGATGGTCGACGCCGGGCTCATCGTGCTGGTGAGCTTCATCTCGCCGTACCGGTCGGAGCGCCGCGCCGCGCGCGAACTGTTCGCCCCCGGGGAGTTTGTCGAGGTGCATGTGAACACCCCGCTGGAGGAGTGCGAGCGCCGCGATGTGAAGGGGCTTTACGGCAAGGCCCGCCGTGGCGAACTGAAAAACTTCACCGGCATCGACAGTCCCTACGAGGCGCCCGAAAACGCCGAGATTGTCATCGACACCAGCGTCGATGCTCCCGAGGACTGCGCCCTCAGGGTGATGCGCCACATCGGTGGCTGATGTGTGGTTAAGAAATACCCAAAGAGCCCCGAACGGAGGCGCGAAGCGCCGGAGTGAGTGGGTATATCAGGGCGAGGTCGAAAAGTAGCCAGGAATTCATTCGACCCGCTCACTCCGCCTGCGGCTGCGTTCGGGGCTCATTTCACTTTTTGCGGAAAACAATAAAACCACATTGTGTTTGCCGTTTCAGCCACTGGGCGTGAACCGAAAATCGTTTGAAACCATCCGGGGTTCCCCATGAAGATCGTCTCCATCCGCGCCCACCGGGTTGACCTGCCCC
>CAWUNZ010000163.1:0-7437 GCA_963923445.1 uncultured bacterium | reverse complement strand
AGGTTTCGACCGGTGGCAGCCCGCATGCCATGGACCACGGCGGATGAAAGGCCCCTCTCATTGCGGCGCACAATCAGACGGAGCGGATGGAATCTGGAAAGGCGAGCACAGGTTTCTTCCGTGCCGTCACCACTGTTGTCGTCAACGACAATCACTTCGAAACGCAATCCTGCCGGGGTCAGGGCCTCGGTGATGGCATCAGCCAGGTGGGGCAGGTTCTCCACCTCGCGGAAGGTGGGAACGATCACCGATAGGTCCATTCCTGGGAATCCCAAAACGCCAATCAGGGCATCACCCGAAATAGCCGGGTAGTCTGTGGCGCCATAATCAAGGATTGGACTGCCGGTCAAGCGCAGGTCAACGGCCGGCCTTGAGATGCTTGTCGAAGAATTCGAGCACCAAGGGCCTCAGGTCGCGCTGCTTGGGCTGCAAGTCGAAGGTATGGGGAGCGCCGGGAATGATCACCAACTGGTGGGCAACACCACCCTGTTTCAGGGCCGCGGCGAACCTTTCGGAATCGGCCACCTCCACCGTGGTATCGGCCGTGCCGTGGAGAATGAGAACCGGAGGGTCCTTGGCGTCGATGTGATTGATCGGACAAAATGCTCGGAAAGCCTCGGGTTTGTCGGCAAACGTCGCGCCCACGATCGGCACGAGGCGCTCCAACCGCTTCTTGTCGTCGGCCATGGGTCCGTACATGTCCACCACGCAATTGACCTTGGTTGAAACTCCCGGGAACGGGGAGGTCGGATCGAGCGCCTTGTCGTCGCCCGTCAGGCCCACCATGGCCGCCAAGTGCCCACCTGCCGACCCGCCGATGACACCAATGTTGTTCGGATCGACATTCAGTTCCTTGGCTTGGGCCCGGAGGTAGCGAACAGCGACCTTGCAATCGTGCAGGTTGCCGGGCCAGGCGGGTGGACCATCCTTTTTCTGGAGGCGGTAGTTGATGCTCATGCCAACATAACCGGCGTTGGCCAGCGTGGTGCCGATGTTGATCTCGCGCTTGGCGCCCTTGTCGCCCCCGGTCCATCCGCCGCCATGAATGATGACGACACCGGGCCTGGGGGGACCGCTTTGGGTTGGAGGCAGGTACAGGTCGGCCTTTTCCGCGCGGTCGGCACCCAGGTAGGGCACATCCTTCCTGATGACGGGATCAGCGGCGAAACCAAGGACAAACGCCACAACAAGCATCGTTGCACTCCCCCTTTATCAGGCTTTTTCTTCCACCACGGGGTTGGTCAACTCACCGATTTTCTCGATTTCGATGGTGACCGAGTCTCCCGCCTTGAGGAAGACGGGAGGCTTGCGCGCCGCGCCCACCCCATGGGGGGTGCCGGTCAGGATGACCGTTCCGGGAAGCAGCTTGGTGCTGGCGCTCAGGAACGAGATGAGGGTGGGAACATCGAAGATCATGTCGTTGGTGTTCCAGTCCTGCATCACCTGGCCGTTGAGGATGGTGCGGATGGAAAGGGCGTTGGGATTGGGTATTTCATCGGTGGTGACGATACAAGGCCCCAACGGACAGAAGGTGGCGAAGGTCTTGCCCCGGCACCACTGTCCGCCACCGCCGTTCATCTGCCAGTCGCGGGCGCTGACATCGTTGGCGCAGGTGTAACCCAGCACATGGCCAAGCGCGTCGGCCTTGCTGACATTGTGGCATGTTTTACCGATGATCACCGCCAGTTCACACTCGTAATCCACCTCGTTGCTGCGCAGGGCGCGCGGCAGCACAATGGCATCGCCGGGGTTCTGCAAGGTGCCCGCGTTCTTCATGAAAAGAACCGGGTTTTCCGGGACCGGCTTGCCGCCTTCCTCGGCGTGCTTGCGGTAGTTGAGGCCGATGCACATGATGTCGCGCGGTTCCAGCGGAGCCAGCAGCTTGGATACCTGAACCGTCTCACCGGAATCCTTGTGCTGCCCGAAAAGGCTTCCTTCCAGGCGGGTGACTTTCCCAGAGGCATGCTGAACGCCGTGGTGAATGGCGCCCTTGGCGTCCTGAAAGCGAATGATCTTCATAGGGGGAGGCTCCATGCGGTGGGTGGACGGTCTGGGCATAGCATAAAGGTAAGGCGGCCGTTTGTTGACCCCCAATTCGGGGTAAGTTAGATTCGGGATTCATTCCTCCTGCCGGTCCCTCCACCGGAGCCTTGCCCGTGATTGCCATTCTCGCGCTCGCGTTCGCCCAGTCCCAACCTCCGGCGGATTTCCTGAAAACCCATTGCCTCACCTGCCATTCCGAAAAGGAACGCAAGGGCGAACTCAGCCTGGAGCCACTGCTTGTTCCCGATCCGACCGGGAAACACGCCCAATTGTGGCGCAAGGTAGCCGAGGCGATCGACACCGGTGAAATGCCGCCCAAGGAAGCCAAGCAACCGGGCAAGGTTGCCCTCGTTGCCTTTCGCAAAGCGGTGGCGGACCGGCTCGACGCCATGGCCCGCGCCCGCGCGGGGGACCCCGGCCAAGTGGTTCTTCGCCGTCTCAACAATGCCGAATACACCCATACCATTCGCGATCTCACGGGAGTGGCCCTGGACCCGGTCAAGGAATTTCCGGCCGACAATGCCGCTGGCGAAGGTTTCACCAACACCGGCGACGCCATGGCCATGTCCCCGGCCCTGCTGGGGAAATACCTCGAGGCGGCCAAGGATGTGGCACGGCACGCGGTGATGGTGCCCGATGGGATCGCCTTTTCTCCCTACACCACCCAAAGAGACTGGACCGAGGAAAAGCTCAAGGCCATTCGCGATTTCTATGCTCGCCACTCCACCACGGGCGGGGCCACCGCCGTCAACCTGCAAGGGATCAAATTCGACACCAACGCGGGAGGCCGGCTACCGCTTGATGCTTATCTGACCGCCACCATCGCGGAACGCGAGGCACTCCGCAAAGGAGAGAAATCGATTGTCCAGGTTGCCGCCGCCCGTGGCTTGAGCGCCAAATATCTCGGCCTTTTATGGGATGCGCTGACAGACAAGCGGCCTTCGCTTCTTCTCGACCAGATCAGGCCCAGGTGGAACAAGGCGACGGTATCCGATGTGCCCAACCTGGTCCGGTTCATTGTCTCCTGGCAGCAGGCGCTCTGGCGGTTCACCACGGTGGGGCACATCGGCAAGCGGAATGGCCCCACCGCATGGCAGGTTCCCGTGGTTCCCTTGGCGACGAAACAAGATTTCCGCCTGAAATTGGAACCCACAGCCGGGGCCGACATTGTTTTGTACCTGTCGGCGTCAGATGCCGGGGACGGTTCGGAGCACGACTTGGTCGCCTGGGAGAACGCCCGTTTGGTGGCGCCCGGAAGACCCGACTTGGCCCTGCGCGATGTGAGGCAGGCGACCGCGGACCTCGCCGCAGGGCGCACCCGCGTGGCGGAAACAGCCGTGGCATGCCTTGCGGCAGCGGCGACGATTCCTGAGACAGCGGATGCCAAAACGATCGAGGAATTGGCCCGCAAGCATGGCGCGGACCCGGAAATGCTGGCGGCATGGCTTCAGGTTTTGGGTTTGGGGACAGGCCCCGCGCAAGTGACAGGGCATATCACAGGCAAAACCAACGGCGCCCAAAATTATGACTTCATCAAGGGCTGGTCCGGGGCGAACGCCCTGGGAGTTCTCGCGAATTCTTCCGGCCAGCAAGTCCGCATACCCGGCAGCATGAAGGGACACGGGGTCGCCGTCCACCCGGCGCCTGACCGGCGCGTGGCCATCGGTTGGCAATGTCCCCAGGGCGACACCTTCAAGGTGACGGGAAATGTGCGCCACGCCCATCCTGAATGTGGCAATGGGGTCACCTGGTCGCTGGAAATCCGCAGGGGTGGCACACGGCAACTGATTGGCTCGGGCGTGGCCCAGGGGGCCCGGGATATTGCCGTCGGCCCTTTCGACAAATTAGATCTGCGCAAAGGCGATTTGCTGTCGCTGGTCATCGGGCCGCGCGATAACAACCACTCCTGCGACCTCACCGCGGTGGACTTGAGCATCAAGGGCGCCCAATCCGCCAAAACCTGGGATTTGGCCAAGGATATTTCCCCCGACATTCTGGCGGGCAATCCGCACGCCGACAGCTTCGGCAATCCCGGCATCTGGCATTTTTACAGCGAGGCGGACCGGGGGGGCGGCGCTGAACCGGTCATTCCGGAAGGATCGCTGTTGGCCCGATGGCGCTCGGCAACCGGGGAGGAAAAGAACAAGATCGCCTCTGAGGTTAGGCGCCTCTTGGAGTCCGAAAAGGCCGAGGGGTCCGATGCCAAGCTCAGGCGCGACCTGCTGGCCCCAGCGGGTCCGTTGGTTCGGGCGGCGGCCAAAACCGCGGCCAAGGCTCCGGCGGTTTCCACCGCGGGCCTCGACCCGGCGTTGTTCGGAAAACATCCCGCAGGCAGCGGGACAATGCCACCAACAAGCCTGGGCATGAAGGCCCCGGGGATGATCGAGGTGCGCATTCCAGCCGATTTGGCCGCTGGCTGCGAATTCGCCGCCACGGGCGTGCTGCTCGATCCGCAAGGCAGCGCCCAAATGCGTGCCTCGACCATCAAGCCGGATAACGGCGCGCAGATGGCGCCGGGTTCCGCGCGCCCTGCCGCCGGCGCGTCCACCTGGTCGGATGGGGAGAAGGGCTTGGCCTATTCCGACCCGATTCTGGTGGCGGAAAAAAGCACGGCAAGGGAGCGGATCACCGCGGGGTTTGACGCCTTCCGGGCCTTGTTCCCCGCCGCGTTGTGCTACACGAAAATCGTCCCGGTGGACGAGGTGGTCACCCTCACCTTGTATTACCGCGAAGACGATCATCTCAAAAGACTGATGCTCAGCGACCAAGAGGCCCACGAACTGGACCGATTATGGGACGAAATGCACTTCATCAGTCACGACGCGCTCAAGCTGGTGGACGCCTTCGAGCAGCTTTGGCAATTCGCCACCCAGGATGCCGACCCGAGCGCCTTCACCCCGATGCGCGAACCGATTCGCCGCAAAGCGGAAGCGTTCCGCAAGGAACTGATCGCCGCCGAACCCCGCCATGTCGAAGGTGTGATCGCCTTTGCGGGCAAGGCCTGGAGACGGCCGCTGGCGGCGGATGAAAAGGAAAAGCTCCGCGCCCTTTACCGCGACCTGCGGGGAAATGAACTGCCACACGATGCGGCCACGCGCCTGCTGTTGGCCCGGGTTCTGGCGGCGCCGTCATTTCTGTACCGGATGGAAACGCCCAGGCCAGGCGCGACCAGCACCCCCGTCTCCAGTTTGGAGCAGGCGACGCGGCTGAGTTATTTCCTGTGGTCGAGCGCCCCTGACAACGAGCTTATCGAGCTTGCCAACGCGGGAAAGCTCACCGACCCGGCTGTCATCGCGTCGCAGGCGAAGCGGATGCTGGCGGATCCACGGGCCAAGCGGCTGGCTTCCGAATTTGGCTTGCAGTGGCTCCACCTTTACGGATTCGAGAAAAGCGACGAGAAAAGCCCGCGCCATTTTCCCACCTTCGGATCGCTCAAAGGATCCATGCGCGAGGAGACGGTGCTTTTCCTCGCGGACATCTTCCAAAACAATCGTTCGATTTTGGAACTGGTGGATGCCGACTTCACCTGGCTCAACGGCGACATGGCCAAGCATTACGGAATGGCCGGGGTGGACGGACCGGCATGGCGGCGTGTCGAGGGGACCCGGAAGAATGGCCGGGGCGGTATCCTGACCCTGGCCGCCACCCTGTCGCAGCAATCGGGGGCATCGCGCACCAGCCCCATCCTCAGGGGCAATTGGGTGTCAGAAGTCCTGCTGGGGGAAAAATTGCCCCGGCCACCCAAGGATGTTCCCCAACTGCCGGAAGATGAGGCCGACACCGCCAACCTGACCGTCAGGCAACTGGTGGAAAAACATTCCTCCGACGCCCGGTGCGCCGTATGCCATCAGCGGGTGGATCCGATCGGATTCAGCCTCGAGGCCTATGATGCCATCGGCCGGTACCGCACCCGCGACCTCGCCAACAGGCCGATCGATACCAAAGCCAAACTCAAGGACGGCACCGAACTGGACGGTATCGACGGCCTTCGCCGCATGCTCACCACCACCCGCCGCGACGCCTTTGTCCGCCAATTCTGCCGCAAGGTGCTTGGCTACGCCTTGGGAAGGTCGACCCAGATCGCCGATGAACCGTTGCTCGACCGCATGGTGAAACGCCTGGAATCCAACAATTACCGGTTTGGGGAATTGGTCACCGAGATTGTCACCAGCCAGCCATTCCGGGAAATCCGCGGCAAGGACGCCTTAGCCGAGCAGTGAACAATCCATGGGGTAAACTGAAGCAACCGATCGTCAGGAGAACCGACATGATTCCCAGCCGACAGGACCGCCGGACATTCCTCAAGGGCACCGGTGTCACCATGGCCCTGCCTTGGATGGCGTCCCTGGCGACCGCCAACACCCAAGCCCAACCTCCCAAGCGATTCGCGGTGCTGTTTTCCGGCAACGGTTTTCACAGCAGGGAGTGGTGGGCCAAGGGCGAAGGCAAGGAAATGACCTTGGGCAAGGTGCTGGAACCACTCACCCCGTTCAAGGAACGCCTGCTGCTCATCAACGGCTTGTTCAACGCCGAGGCGCTCAAAGGGAACATCCATAGCTCCCAGACAGGCAACCTGCTTTCGGGCGCGCCCCTCGCCTCCGGCGGGGAAATCCGCTCAGGCACCAGCATCGACCAGGTGATCGCCCAAACCCACGGCGCGTCGTGCAAGGTTCCAAGCCTGGTGCTGGGATGCGAGGCGTCCAACCCGTCGGTGCACAAGAACTATTCCATGCTTTACAGCTCCCATATTTCGTGGAGTTCGCCCACCACGCCGACGCCCCTGGAACTGTATCCCGCCTTGGCATTCGATCGCCTGTTCAAGGACGACGCCGGCAAGGGAGACAAGGGCGTGCTGGATGCCGTGCTGGACGACGCCAAGGCGTTCCGCCCCCGCCTCGCCTCGGGCGACGCCCGCAAGCTCGACGAGTACCTCGACTCGGTCCGCGAGGTGGAGCGCCGGATAGAAAGTGCCGGCAAACGCGGCGAACTACAGGGCAAGCGGCCGGACCCCAAGCCCACGGCACCGCGGCCGGCCGATGGCATTCCGCAGAACATCGCCGAGCACATGCGCCTCATGTGCGACATTGTGGCCTTGGGTTTCCAGACCGACACCACGCGCGTGGCCACCCTCAAGCTCAACAACGACCATTCCTCGCTCAGGTTCCCCAACCTCGGCGTGGATTACATGATCCACCACCTGCTGTCGCATTCCGACTCGGCCGACTGGCTCAAGGTGAATCGGTTCTTCCTCGAGCAACTGTCCTACCTGGCTGGCAAGCTGGACTCCATCAAGGAAAACGGACAATCCGTGCTCGACAATTCCACCATTCTTTACTGCTCCAGCATGCTCACCGGAAGCCATGAGGCCACCCGGTTGCCCGTGGTTCTGGTCGG